>NZ_CP030127.1:1017500-1062500 GCF_003568845.1 Indioceanicola profundi
GGTTCGGCCCTCCAGTGGGTGTTACCCCACCTTCAGCCTGGCCATGGCTAGATCACCGGGTTTCGGGTCTACAGCATGCAACTCAACTCGCCCTCTTCAGACTCGCTTTCGCTTCGCCTCCAGCTATCGCCTTAAGCTCGCTGCATACTGTAAGTCGCTGACCCATTATACAAAAGGTACGCGGTCACCGCGCAAGGCGGCTCCCACTGCTTGTAGGCATCCGGTTTCAGGTGCTCTTTCACTCCCCTCGTCGGGGTGCTTTTCACCTTTCCCTCACGGTACTGGTTCACTATCGGTCACTGAGGAGTACTTAGGCTTGGAGGGTGGTCCCCCCATGTTCAGACAGGATGTCTCGTGTCCCGCCCTACTCAAGGATCTTCTCCGGTTTACCCGTACGGGGCTATCACCCGCTCTGGCCCGACTTTCCAGACGGTTCCGGTTATGTAGAGAAGACCACTGGCCTGGTCCGCGTTCGCTCGCCACTACTAGCGGAGTCTCGGTTGATGTCCTTTCCTCCGGGTACTTAGATGTTTCAGTTCCCCGGGTTCGCCTCCTGAACCTATGTATTCAGTCCAGGATACCGCTTGCGCGGTGGGTTGCCCCATTCGGAAATCCACGGATCATAGCCTGCTCGCGGCTCCCCATGGCTTATCGCAGCGTGCAACGTCCTTCATCGCCTCTCAGTGCCAAGGCATCCACCAGATGCCCTTATTACGCTTGATCCTCTCGGTTGCGCATCATGCACAGGAGCAAGCCTGCACACGCCGCCACAACGAAGATGCTTTCCTCGGTCACAAAACTCTCTATTCAATTGTCCAAGAACCGCCCAGGGCGCAAAGCCCAAGGCAAGGTTGGTTGCGGGAGCAGGATTTGAACCTGCGACCTTCAGGTTATGAGCCTGACGAGCTACCGGGCTGCTCCATCCCGCGCCAACATGTCCATGTTTGTTCAGCCCCGGGGCCGGCAGAGCCGGCAGCGACCTACTCTCCCACGTCTTAAGACGCAGTACCATTGGCGCTGAGGTGTTTCACGGCCGAGTTCGGGATGGGATCGGGTGTTGGGACCCTCGCTATGACCACCGGCTCGGCAGGCCCCGGGCAAACATGGATGGTTTTGAGAAAAGATGCGCCGGCGGCGGCCCCTTACCTGGAAACCCAGGGCCTGAACATCTCAGGCGGGGCGGCGGATGAGCCGGTTCCTTAGAAAGGAGGTGATCCAGCCGCAGGTTCCCCTACGGCTACCTTGTTACGACTTCACCCCAGTCGCTGACCGTACCGTGGTCGGCTGCCTCCCTTACGGGTTAGCGCACCGGCTTCGGGTAAAGCCAACTCCCATGGTGTGACGGGCGGTGTGTACAAGGCCCGGGAACGTATTCACCGCGGCGTGCTGATCCGCGATTACTAGCGATTCCAACTTCATGCACCCGAGTTGCAGAGTGCAATCCGAACTGAGATGGCTTTTGGAGATTCGCTTCCCTTCGCAGGGTCGCTGCCCACTGTCACCACCATTGTAGCACGTGTGTAGCCCAGCCCGTAAGGGCCATGAGGACTTGACGTCATCCCCGCCTTCCTCCGCCTTGTCAGCGGCAGTTTCGCCAGAGTGCCCAACCAAATGATGGCAACTGACGATGAGGGTTGCGCTCGTTGCGGGACTTAACCCAACATCTCACGACACGAGCTGACGACAGCCATGCAGCACCTGTGTCCCGGCCTCCGAAGAGGAAAGCGCATCTCTGCGCCGGTCCAGGCATGTCAAGGGCTGGTAAGGTTCTGCGCGTTGCTTCGAATTAAACCACATGCTCCACCGCTTGTGCGGGCCCCCGTCAATTCCTTTGAGTTTCAACCTTGCGGCCGTACTCCCCAGGCGGTCGGCTTAATGCGTTAGCTGCGACACCGAAGCTCTAAGAGCCCCAACGTCTAGCCGACATCGTTTACGGCGTGGACTACCAGGGTATCTAATCCTGTTTGCTCCCCACGCTTTCGCGCCTCAGCGTCAGTATCCGTCCAGTGGGCCGCCTTCGCCACCGGTGTTCTTCCCAATATCTACGAATTTCACCTCTACACTGGGAATTCCACCCACCTCTCCGGAACTCAAGCACTCCAGTCTCAAATGCTGTTCCCAGGTTGAGCCCGGGGCTTTCACATCTGACTTGAAGCGCCGCCTACGCGCCCTTTACGCCCAGTAATTCCGAACAACGCTAGCCCCCTTCGTATTACCGCGGCTGCTGGCACGAAGTTAGCCGGGGCTTCTTCTCACGCTACCGTCATCATCGTCGCGTGCGAAAGAGCTTTACAACCCGAAGGCCTTCATCACTCACGCGGCATGGCTGGATCAGGGTTGCCCCCATTGTCCAATATTCCCCACTGCTGCCTCCCGTAGGAGTCTGGGCCGTGTCTCAGTCCCAGTGTGGCTGATCATCCTCTCAGACCAGCTACTGATCGTCGCCTTGGTGGGCCATTACCCCACCAACTAGCTAATCAGACGCGGGCCGCTCCCTTGGCGATAAATCTTTCCCCCACAGGGCTCATCCGGTATTAGCGTCCGTTTCCAGACGTTATCCCAGACCAAAGGGCACGTTCCCACGCGTTACTCACCCGTGCGCCACTAAGGCCGAAGCCTTCGTTCGACTTGCATGTGTTAGGCCTGCCGCCAGCGTTCGTTCTGAGCCAGGATCAAACTCTCAGGTTTGAAGCGGATATCAGCCAAAGCCGACATCCTCATCGACGGAGCACCTCAACCGGTGCAAATCCTACCCGAATTGTCTCCTGAAGCACCCGCCCCGATGTCTCCATCAGAACAGGTCAGAGCATTCTTGGCGTGATGCACAAGCTATAAGGCACTCCAAACACCAGCTCCCGCCGGCACCCAGAGACCGCCGCCTGCGCATCCCTTCTCAAAACCATATGCAGTTGTTCAAGACCCGCTGCGGCCCGAAAGCCGCCAACACCCCGCGCCGCCCGCCTCGCGGCTGGCCGGCAAACCTCGTCAGAGGCTGGGGCGAAACCTGTATCTGGCCCCCGTCCGAGCCTTGGTCAAGACCGCGTCGCCGCCGTCCCGTCCCGCTCGCCGGGGCCGCGGTATCTACTCCCGTCCGGGCCGCGGTGCAAGGCCTTTTTCCAAGGCCCGCTCCGCTTTCCCTCTCCGGGCCGGCCGCGCCGTCCATAAGGACGGGACCGTCTTCGACACCACGCCGCCGCCAGACCCAACCCGCAGCACCGCCTCTCGGCAGCGCCGCCCGGTCCGTCCCGCGGCGGAGCGGCTATGTAGGGGGTTACACCGCACCGGTCAATGGGTTTTTTCTGCACAAGGCGGAAATTAGCCTCAGGCCAGGCCTGATGCCAGCTGGACTCCGCCCGCCAAACGGCGAACCCGGCCTTCGCGGCAACGTGTTTGCCATGCAGGTTGGCGGGATGCCCGCGAGATGGGGGTAAGAAGGCCAGTCAGCCACCCCCGCCCGAGCCGCCAGTGCCGCCAGAACCGCCCGATCCGGCGGAGGCCCCGCCGCCCGCCGCACTCACGCCGTGGCTGGCACTGCCGGTGCCATGCAGCGTATCCGTGCCGGCGGCGATGGCACCACCCGTACCGGTCTGGACACCGGAACCAGCCGGCGCGCCGGAGCGCAGTTCGGGAATACCGGTTCCGGTGACACGGCCCGCCCGCTCAGTCGGGCTCATCTCGGCTTCATCCTCTCCTCCCCCATCCGGCTCGCCAAGGGGATGGAGTTCACCGGCGTCGAGCTGATCCTGCGGCTGCGACGAGGTGCCGGTGCGGGCAGCCGGATCGGCGGTCTGTCGCGTCACAGGGGTACCGGACTGGATCGAAGTGCTGCCGGGCACGGCTTCTACCGCAGTCTCGTATCCGGGCGGTGGTTCCGCCGTGTTCCGATCGGACGTCTGCGCCAACGCTGGCGCTGCCAGACCCGCGGCGAGCAGGAAGGATGCCGCCGTCGGTGTGAAGGAGGAGCGCGCGGCCCCGGCGACATCGCCGCGACGGCAGCGCGGCAGGAAAGTGCGGCCCATGTTGCTTCTCCTGGAACGGGATAATCCTGCGCCCTCAACTACAGGAATGTTGGGGCGTTCCCCGAACGCCCCCTGGATGTGCCCACGCAGTCAGCCGCCGGAGCCGATGGAACCCGCGCCAGATGCGCCAGCGCCGACATTGCCAGGACCGGTGGTGGCAGCGCCCGGAGCGCCGGACTGACCTGCCGCGCCGCCAGGTCCGTACCCGCCACGATCGTCGAAGCTGCCCGGCGTGTCCGCAGGGCCGTGCCGCGTGGACGGGTCGTCCGTGGCATCACCGGTGGCGGTATCCGCCCCCGCAGCACCCGTCATGGAACCGCCTGTCATGGAGCTGCCCGTCGCGTCGGGTTCCGTTGGAGACGTCGCGCCTGTGCCGGCGGGCTGTTCGGAGCCGGACAGGGCACGGCGGGAGGCGCGGGTATCGTCGAGCGTGTTGGGGTCGGCTTCCGCCGCACGCCGGCTGGCCTCCGTCGCCGTCGCACTTTCGCCTGTGGCGAGCTGATTGGTTCCGGCGGAGCCGTAAAGGTCCTGGGCGAGCGCAGCGCTGGTCAGGCCGACCGCGGCAGCGGCAGTCAGCAGGGTAAGCTTCAGCGGCTTCATAGCCATGGCGTGTCCTCCAGTGATTGGATACATGCGCTTCCAACCGACCCGCCCGAAGCCCGTTCCCCGCCAAGGTGTTCTGCGGCGCAGTCTTGACCGCCGCAGAGGGCCGGACAAGACTGCGCCGCCGCTTTCATTCGGCCAAGAAGCCCGCATTCCGACCCCGGAGGACGCCCCGAAGTGACCCGTTCCGCACACCTGCTCCGCGCCCTCTTGCCCTGCCTGCTGCTTTCGGGCGGCGCGTTGGCGGAGCCGCGCTTCACATCCGTCGTACCGGGCAGTGAGCCGGGAAGCTGGATCGCCACGGTAGCGGATCTGGTCGGCAAACCGTCTTTTCATGCTGATGGCCGGTTAGTGGAAGCCGAAATCCTGTCTGGCGGCGGCGAGCAGGTAAGGTTGAGATTTACCGGCCTTCCCGCGGGAACGCGGTTCCTGGGCGTTTCGGACGGACGTGCGAACAGGCCGGAGGCGTCCATCCTTCTGCAACCGGCAGGCGATGCAATTGCGGACCTGACCATCTATCACATCATGGTCGGCCATTTCGCCAATGGCAGCAGCGCCAACGACCGTGAGGGTATGCGCGGCTTCGTCCATTCGAACTATGCCGGCGGCGACCTTCAGGGCGTGCTGGACAAGGTCGACTACATCGCAGACCTGGGCGTCAATGCGGTCTGGCTGTCCCCGATCTTCGAGGCTGAATCGAGCCACGGATACGACGTCAAGAACTACTATCGGATCGGCGCCGCGCGGGCGGTGCCTGGCAGCCCTGAGGAAAGCCTGGCGCTTTATCGGAAGTTGCGCGACGCCCTGCATGCCAAAGGAATCAAGCTGATCCTGGACGTACCGCTGAACCACGCCCACCAGAAATATCAGCGCGGAGCCGCTGGCGATCCCAAGGAGCTGGGGCCGAAGATGACCCGCGCCAAGCAGACGGCGGAGAAGACCTGGGAGAGCTGGGGCAGCCCCTACCGCTACTGGGATATGGACGATGCCGACACCCGCCGCTTCCTGAAGGATGCCGCCCTGCACTGGCTGGTGCAGGAGGGGGCGGATGGGCTGCGGCTGGATTATGTGCGCGGGGTCGACAATGCCTTCTGGTCAGAGCTGTACGCCGAGGTGAAGGCGGCCAAGCCGGATGCCGTGCTGATCGGGGAAGCCTGGATGGATGAGGGCAGCCCGGCGCAGGTCATGGCGGACATGGCTGCCTATTACGCCCTTGTCGAGGGACGCCCCCAGTTCGACGCTCTGTTCGACTTCCCCGTGCAGTATGCCGTGACGGATGTGTTCGGCAAAGGCGGGGACGCCCGCGTACTGGAGCAGCGCATGCAGGCGGCGGAGGCGGCTTACGGAGAGACTGCCGCCGGATATGGCGGCCGGCCGGCCTGGTTCCTGGACAATCACGATCTGGCCCGGCTTGGCGCCTGGGCCAAGGACAAGGACCGCATCGTGGCGGCTGTGGGCATGCTGTCGGCCCTGTCCGGCCCAGCGGTGCTGTTCTACGGTACGGAGACGGGACTGAGCCATCCGGGGGCCATGCCCGGCTTTACCGATGCCGGGCGGGTGCGCATGCCTTGGAGCGGGCTGGACCAGCCCATGATAGAGAAGGTGTCCAGCTACCTGACCCTGCGGCGGGACATGGAGGTGTTGCGCCGTGGCGCGCGCCTGCCCCTGCATGCGGAGGAGGATGTGCTGGTCTTCGCCAAGCAGCAGGGTGATAAGGTGGCCCTGGTGGCCGTGAACCTGGCCAGCAACGAGCGCACGGTGACAGTGGAGACGGGAGGGCTTCTGCCGGACACCGCCCCGCTTCAGTCCCGTGCCGGCGGCGGTCCAGCGCCGGAAGTGCGGGACGGGCGGATCGTCTGGCGCCTGCCGCCCGTTTCCACCCAGATCGCCGCGACGCCCGATACCTGACCCCGAGAGCCGAGTTCTATTGCCATGACCGAGAAGCACCCGCTTGCCGACGCCGCCCGCACCCTGCTCAAGGAACTCCAGGACCAGGGGAAGCCTGTCGTCGGGGTCGGCATCGGGGATGGCCGCATCTATCTGCGAGCCACCTCCCGCGACCATGGCGCACCGGCGGAGTACCGGGGCTATGAGGTGCAGGTGCTGACGGAGGAAGGGATCAAGCGCTGATCCCTTTCCCGCCCAGAAAGGCACGTCAGTCCGCCAGCATCCAGTCCAGCGTCGCGACCACGCGCAGGGTTTTGTCGATCTGCCGGCTTTCCATGATGCCGGGCACGTCGTCCCGCGGCAGGATCTGGAACACGCCCTGGCTGGCGCGCCGGATGCCGCCCAGCCGCGCCCCGCTGTCGGCGGCGAACTGGGCCGCGGCCTCCTTGGCATTGGCGGTGGCCGCTGCGATCATCTCCGCCTTCACCTCGTTGAGCCGGGTGAAGAGGAAGCTGGGGCCCGTGGACATGCCGGGCTCTCCGCCCAACGCCACGCCCTGGTCCAGCAGGGCGGCCGTTGCCTGACTGGCCCGGTCCACCAAATCCACGTCGGCGGAGCGCACCATCAGTTCCGACTTCAGGATGTAGCGGTCGCCGCCGGGCGGACGCTGGGACCAGGGCTGGGCGTCCAGATCGACCAGTTCCAGCCCACGGGACACCACAGCCTCCGGCGGAAGCCCCTGGTCGCGGAGGAACGCCAGCACCGCGTCCTGATCGCGCGCCGCCTTGGCCTGCACCGCCGCCAGATCGTTGCCGGTATTGACGAAGCGGACGGGCCAGAGCGCGAGATCGGCGCGCACCGGCATTTCCGCCAGCCCCTTCACCGTGACGAAACGGTCGCCGAGACGGGCCTGGGCCACCTCCCGCCCGCCGAGCCATCCCCCGGCAGCGATGCCGCCGCCTACCAGCAGTGCCGCCAGCAGCATCACCCAACCGCGCACCATGACCGCCCTCTCCATCCGATTGGATCACCGCGCACAGGCTGGCTGGAGATTGCGGCGGCAGATGGGCTGGAACCGGGCGGGGGATGGGCCGCCCGGAAGAAGGGCGTCAGGGTTGGCCGGGAACGCCCGCCTTGGCAAGGGCGGCGGCCTGCCGCTCCGCCAGCTTGGCCGCGTCGAAACCTTCAATCAGCTCATGGAACATGCGGTACCAGTTGATCTCCGACCGGAGGTGCAGGAACACGCTGCCGAGGCCGATGGCGGCCCGGTCCATGAAGACGAACTCGCGCGGGATCTCAACCCCGCCCACCTTGCGCAGGGCCTCATGCACCTTGGCGGCGGTGGCCTGCCCGTAGCGGCCGCTGTTCGTCTCCTCGATGCTGCGGGTCCGGTCGTCCAGGATGGGGGCGTAGACGAAGCGAGCCCAGATGTTCAGCACATCCAGCAGTTCGTTGGTGACGTTCTTGAAGCCCCACAGCTCATAGGCGTGGCGTGCGCGCTCCATATCGTCGGATTCGAGCGCACGGTACAGCTCGATCACCCCTTCCACGAAGCGGGGCGGGAAGACGCGGATGCAGCCGAAATCCAGCAGGTTGATGTCGAGATCGTCGCGGACGGTGTAGTTGCCCAGATGCGGGTCGCCGTGGATCACGCCATATTCGTAGAAAGGGATGTACCAGGCCCGGAACATGTTCACCGCGATGCGGTTGCGCGTTTCCAGGTCGGCATCCTTGAAGTGGATGATCTTGCGGCCATCCACCCATTGCATGGTGAGCAGGCGCTTGCTGGAGAGGTCCGGCACCACCGCCGGCACATGCACACCCTCCACCCCGGACAGCATGTCGCCATAGAGCGCCATATGCCGGGCCTCCAGCGCGTAATCCAGCTCCTCCCGCAGGCGAGCGCCGATCTCGTCATAGATCTGGTCGGTGCGGATGGCCTTGTCGTAGCGGGCATAGATGCCGAAGACGAGGCGGAGCTGCCGCAGATCGGCCTCCACCGCCGACTGCATGTCCGGATATTGGAGCTTGCAGGCCAGTTTCGCGCCATCATGGCCGATGGCGCGATGCACCTGGCCGAGGGAGGCGGCGCTCGCGGCCCCCTTCTCGAAGCTCTGGAATTTGGACTGCCAACTCGGCCCCAGCTCCGCCGTCATGCGGCGCTTCACGAAGGGCCAGCCCATGCTGGGGGCGTCGGACTGGAGCTGGGCCAGCTCCTGCACATATTCCTGCGGCAGGGCGTCCGGGATAGTGGACAGGATCTGCGCCACCTTCATCAGCGGCCCTTTCAGCCCGCCCAGCGCCGTGCGCAGCTCCGCCGCGTGCGCCTCCCGCTCCAGCTTGAGGCCGAGGAACCGCTCGCCCGCCATGCGGGCCGCGACTCCGCCCATGGCCGTGCCGACCCGCGCATAACGGGCCAGCCGGCCTTGAAGTGTGCTCTGCTCATCGCTCATGCCCCATCAGATGGTGCGCGGTGCATGGCTGGGCCACTAGCCGGAAGGAGTGCGGGCCCGCCGGCCTTGCGACAGCTTGTCCCCGCCCCATGTTGGACGGGTGGAGCTTCGAGCGGAGAAATGGTTTGGACCTGCCCACCCTGGCCGGCACCCTCCGATCCCTGCTGATCTACCGGGCGCGGCCGGGGCGCATGGCGCGGATGCGGCGGTTCTATGCGGCCTTCTTGCCGGCGGGCGGGCTCGCCATCGATGTCGGCGCCCATGTCGGGGACCGGATCGCCTGCTTCCGGAAGCTGGGCGCGCGCGTGGTGGCGGTGGAGCCGCAGCCGCATCTGGCGGCCCTGCTGCGCCGGCTGCATGGACGCGACCGCGGCGTCGTCCTGCTGGACTGCGCCCTGGGGGCGGAGCCGGGCGTGGCGGAGCTGAAGGTCAACCGCCGCAACCCCACCCTCTCCACCCTTTCCACCGTCTGGGCCGGCGCCGTGGCCCGCAGCCCGCGCTTTCCGGGGGAGAGTTGGGACGGCAGCGTGCAGGTGCCCGTCCGCACCCTGGACGAGTTGATCGCCCGGCATGGCGCGCCCGACTTCGTGAAGATTGATGTGGAGGGGTTCGAGGCGGAGGTGCTGGCCGGGCTGTCGAAGCCGGTCCGGGCGGTGAGCTTCGAGTTCCTGCCGGAGACACTGCCGGCCGCCCTCGCCTGCCTGGACCGGCTGGCGGCCCTCGGCAACTACCGTTTCCAGGCCAGTGCGGGCGAGAGCTTCCAAATGGCTCTGCCGGACTGGACGGATGCGGACGGGATGCGGCAGTGGCTGGAGAAGCTGCCGCCAGGGCATCCGGGCGGGGACGTGTATGGGCGGCTTGAATAACGTTGGCCGGGCTTCCGCCCGACCAACCTACATGGCGACGTAGGTCGGTCACGCGTGAGCGTGGCCGACGCCGACAGCCGCCCCTATTGGCTCTTCCCGATATAGCTCAACAGCGGCGCCCAGTCGGCCTTCAGCTCCTGGGCCCGTTTGCTGGTCAGGTCGAACAGGGTCAGGCCGGTGGCGGCGAGGTCGGGGTAGACCTGGCTGTCGCGCAGGCGGGTCACCACCGTGTGGCCGACGCCCGACAGGAAGAGGTCCAGCCGCTCCGCCGCCTTGGTGCGGGGGCGCAGGCGGTTGCCGACCACCGCGACCGGGACCTTGTTCTTCCGGATCGCCTTCAGCTCATCCAGCTTCTTCAAGAACCGCTCCGTCGCGGCCTCGTCGAAGGCGCCGGGCAAGACGGGGAGCACCACCACGTCGGCCTGACGCACCAGCGCCTCCACATCCTTGCCCTTGAGGGCGGCCGGCGCGTCGATCACCAGCTTGTCGGTGCCCTTGGGCACTTCTCCAATCTCCTTCGTCCAGTCCAGCCCCTGGATAGGCTTGGCGCTGTCCGGCCGGCGCTCCAGCCAGCCGAGGGCGGAGCGCTGGCGGTCCACATCCGCCAGCACCGTGCCACCGCCCTGGACGGCCAGCCCGGCAGCGATGTGGGTGGCGATGGTGGTCTTGCCGACCCCGCCCTTGATATTACTGACCAATACCGTAAGCATCCGTCCCCTACTCCACCCAGAAAGGACGGGTGCTGGTAAAGGCTTCCCAATCCCGGATCAGGCGCGGCTCCAGATCATGCAGGCCGCGGGCGTGCCAGCCTCGGACCAAGCCGGCTCCGGCCTCCCAGCCGGCCGGCGCGTCCGCCCCCAGCTCCTCCCGGATCGTGCCGACCAGCTTGTCCACCGTGGCGACGTCCTGGAGATGTCCCAGCGTCTCCTGCAACGCCGCCAGCTCGTCGGTGTAGCGCCGCACCGCCTTCTGGTCGTAGAGGCTGCGGAAGAACTCCGAGGCGTAGCGCAGCTTCTTCAGGCTGATGCGCACCCGGTGCCGCTGTTCGCTGCCGAGCTTGGCGAAACCCTTGCCGCGCTTCCGGCTCTGCTTGTGGCGCTTGCCCAGCAGCTCGCCGGAAAGGGCCGTGATCGGCTCCAGCAGCCGGGCGGACTTCTCACTGACCGGCTGGTTGCGCCAGCCGCGCCCGTCCACCCAGGCGCCGACCTTCAGCAGCAGGGCGGTATAGCGGCGGGACAGGATGGCCTCGCGGGCGCCACGGTACCCCTGCTCCCGGCAGGTGCGCGCGGCCTCCGCCAGGGCGGCCATCTCGCGGTCGCCGGGGAAGGCGGCCTCCACCGGCGCCAGCAGGTCGGACAGGAACACGTCCCAGTCGCGCGCCGCCCCGAAGGCGGTTGCCAGCCAGCGCACCTCGCCCACCAGATGCTCATACTGCTCGGCCGGAATCAGCGGCTCGAACAGAGCGAGCGCGGAGCGCAGGCGGCGGAGCGCCACGCGCATCTGGTGGATGCCCTCCGGCTGCTCCCCCGCCAGGGCCACGGCCTCGTTGCTGACCATGTGGTGCATGCAGTGGCGGACCACGATCTGCAGCACCTCCTCCGCCGTCTGGTCGGGCGAGAGGTCCAGACGTCCGGCCTTGAACCAGCTCGGCCGCTCGTCCAGCGCCAGGGCGTAGCCGCGCTCCGCCTTGCTCTGGAGTTCCACGCGCAGCGGGGCCGCTTCGTTCAGGGCCAGGGCCAGATCGTAGATCGAGGCCGGGTCGCCGGACTTCATCTCCAGCTCCGCCTCGTTCAGCGGCAGGGTGCGCCCTTCCGGCGTCACGACCTCCCCCTGGTCCAGGGCGATCTCGATCTCCGTCCCGTCGGACGGCTTCGCGATGCGGATGGTCCGCTTCACCTTGGTGGTGAAGAGGGGTTTCAGCTCCGCAGGGTCCAGCGGGCCCAGTTCGGCCAGGACCGACTGGTCGGGAAGGGCCGCGAGGTCCGGATGCGGGGTGCTGACCGGGCATTCCCATTCGCCCCGCGCCACCACCCCGCCGGTGGCGGTGCCGGGCGATTTCAGGGTCTGCACCAGGTTGCGGCCGGATTTGCGCACCCGCAGGCTCCAGCCCAGCGCGTGCAGCCGCACGTCCGGCGTGTCGAAATAGGTGCTTTCCAGCGTCTTGACCGGCTGCTGTTCCGGCACCTGCCCCGGCAGCGGCGCGTCGCGCAGCTTGGAGAAGTCCGCCGGGTCCACTTTCAGCTTCAGTTCGATCTCTTGTCCTGACATTCCATTCCCGGCGCGCCCGCAAGCCGCCGCTCCACCGGTTCCGAAAGTCCAACCGATCCGTCTCGAAGGCCTTCAGTGAAAAGACGAATCGACTCGTGAAACTTTGGTTACAGACACTCCGCCGGGCCTGTCTACCTCACCGGGCAAAAAATTTCGGGCCAGGTGCTTGGCTAAGTTGACTAGGCGCCTGTGGCAGGTCACATGTTCCGTGAGCCATCCGGAGTGCATGCGATGCAGTTCACCGTCCACGCTGCCAAGACCCACCTGTCCAAGCTGATCGACGCCGCCCTGGCAGGGGAGGAGGTGGTCATCGCCAAGGGCTCGAAGCCGGCCGTGAAGCTCGTCCCGATCCCCGAGCAGCATTTCCAGATTGGTTTGCTGAAGGGGAGCCTCGCCGGGCCGGAACCGGACCTGCTGGCGCCGATGCCGGATGATGAGCTGGAGCTTTGGGAGGGCGGCCGGTGACGGCCGTGCTGCTCGATACCCATGCCTGGGTGTGGAGCCTGCGGGATGATGTGCGCCTGTCACAAGCCGCCCGGACGGCGATCGAGAATGCGCGCCGCGTCCTGGTCAGCCCGATCAGCTTCTTCGAAATCGGCCAGAAGGCCCGTCTCGGCAAATGGCCGGAGATGGAGCCCTTCGCGGCACAGCTCCCCTCCATCCTGGACCGTCAGGGCGGGGCCGCGACGCCGCTCGATCCCGCCATCTGCCTGGAGGCGAGCCTTATGGACTGGAGTCATCGCGACCCCTTCGACCGATTGATCGCGGCGACGGCCCTGCACTTGCGCGTGCCCCTGATCTCCGCCGACGCGGTTTTCGACGAGATTGCCCAGCGGGTGTGGTGACCCCTCACCCCGGCTTCCGGAACGCCATCACCTTGCTCATGAAGGGCAGGTCCGGCGCGCCGAGCGGTTCCAGCCCGTGACGGGTGAAGAGCGGCCGCAGATCCTGGCGGATGTAGTCGGCATAATAGGGCTCATGGAAGGCCACCGGGAACAGCCGGAGAAGCGCATCGAATTTCGGCCTGTCGCCGGTCTGCAAGCTGTCCTCGAACACCAGCAGCCCGCCCGGCTTCAGCACCCGCGCCATCTCCTCCGCCGCCGCGGCGCGCACCTTCCGCGGCAGTTCGTGGAACAGGTAGATGCTGGTGACCACGTCGAAGCTGGCGTCCGGGAACGGCATCGCCTCCGCCGGGGCCTGCACGGCGCGGGCGCTGCTCCAGGCGGAGAGTCGGCGCATCGCCTCCGCCAGATAGGGGCGGGACAGGTCCAGGGCCGTCACGTCCAGGCGCGGATAGTTGTGCTTCACCGCCGCCAGGAAGCGGCCCGTCCCCGCCGCCACGTCCAGAAGCTTCGCACCCCGCACAGGGCGGGTGCGGAAATGCTCCGCGATCGGCACCAGCACGCGGCGGCGCATGGCATCCGCCCCGCCGCCGAACAGCACCTCCACCTGATGGTCGTAGAGCCGGGCCGATTCCTCGGTCAGGTATCCGCCGGTCTGGTAGTGGAAGTTCTGGCGGTAATAGCGCGGCAGCCGCTCGCTGCCGGGGACGGGCTGCTTGAACACCTCCCCGCCGACCTTCCCCTCGCGGCGCTGCTGCACCCGGGGCAGGTCCTGGAAGAAGGCGCGGGCATTGGCCAGCACCCGCCGCGGGTCGGGCAGAATATCATCGGGCGGCAGATAGACGCCGGCCTCCATATTGCGCCAGTCCTGTTCCAGCAGCGCCCTGAGTTCGGCCAGCACGTCCGATGTCGAGGGATAGGATCCGGGCGGGCGGTCCGCCGGGTCCACCGTGGGGCCGGCCATGCGGGCGGCCAGCGCATACTGGCCGAAATACCATCCGACCCGCGCCGCCTGGCTCGCCACGAAGGCCAGCCGCTCCGCGGCCCTGTTGCCGGTTCCGAGTTCCGCGCCCATTCCAACCTCCGCCGAAGTGCCTCCTTCATGCTGGTTCCGTTGCGCGCCGAATCAAGGGTTAATCCTTGCGTTCATGCGACCCTGTGTCAGACCGGCGGCGGTTGAAACCACCCCACCCATGTGCTTGTCTCGCCGTTGAGAATGAAGCCGCGGGAGCTGCCGCGGCCAACAAACCTGCGGGGAAACCGACCATGCGCTTCCACACCCTCGACGATATCGACGTCTCCGACAAGACGGTGCTTGTGCGGGCCGACCTGAACGTACCGGTGCAGGACGGTCAGGTGTCGGACACCACCCGCATCGACCGTCTGGTGCCGACGCTGAAGGAGCTGTCGGCCAAGGGTGCGAAGGTCGTGGTGATGTCCCACTTCGGCCGTCCGAAGGGCGGGCCGGAGGAGAAGTATTCGCTGCGCCAGATCATCCCGGCCATGGAGAAGTCGCTGGGCACCAGCATCGCCTTCGCCCAGGACTGCGTCGGGGAGGCCGCCAAGGTGGCTGTGGAGACACTGAAGCCCGGCGGCGTGCTGGTGCTGGAGAACACCCGCTTCCACAAGGGGGAGGAGAAGAACGACCCCGAGCTGGCGAAACAGTTGGCCGAGCTGGGCGACATCTATGTCAACGACGCCTTCTCCGCGGCGCACCGTGCCCATGCCAGCACGGAGGGAATCGCCCGCCTGCTGCCCTCCGCCGCCGGTCGGCTGATGCAGGCGGAGCTGGAGGCGCTGGGCAAGGCGCTGGCCAGTCCGGAACGGCCGGTGGCGGCCGTGGTCGGCGGTGCGAAGATCTCCACCAAGCTGGACCTGCTGCTGAACATGGTCACCAAGGTGGACATGCTGGTGCTTGGCGGCGGCATGGCGAACACCTTCCTCTACGCACAGGGCCGCCCGACCGGCAAGTCGCTGGCGGAGAAGGACATGGCCGATCAGGCCCGTGCCATCATGGAAAAGGCGAAGTCCAGCGGCTGCGAGATCCTGCTGCCCACGGACGGCGCCATGGCCAAGGAGTTCAAGGCCAACGCCCCGCACCGCACCGTCCCCGTCGACCAGATCGCCGAGGATGAGATGATGCTGGATGTGGGCCCCTCCACGGTGGAGTTCGTGGGGCTGAAACTCCAGGGCGCCAAGACGGTGGTCTGGAACGGCCCCATGGGCGCCTTCGAGATCAAGCCGTTCGACAGCGGCACCAACGCCGTGGCCGGGCTGGTGGCGGAGCGGACCGGCGAAGGCCGCATCCTGTCCGTGGCCGGCGGCGGCGATACGGTGGCGGCGCTGGAGCAGGCCGGCGTGGCGGATCGCTTCAGCTATGTCTCCACCGCCGGCGGCGCTTTCCTGGAGTGGCTGGAAGGCAAGGAGCTGCCGGGCGTGAAGGCGCTGGAAGACGCCGCGAAATAAGCGGTCACGCCGCCTTCCCTTCCGGGCTGAAGGCGTCCAGGAACCGCTCCAGGATGCCTTCCAGCCCGAAGAGGGGCGGCTCCGCTTCCGGCACCACGCCCGGCTGGAAGCCCCAGGCGCGGAACGGCGCCAGCACCGCCCTGTCCCGGCTGAACACATGCGCCGGAACGGCGTGGCCGCGGTCCTCCGCGATCCAGGTCAGCGCCGGGTGGTCGCCCAGCACGATCACCAGCGCACCATCCCCCACCGCCCGCACCAGCCAGTCCGACACTGCGCGCAGGCTGTAATCCAGGCTGGCGGCATAGCCTTCCGCCATGCGGCCATAATCCGGCGGCGGCACAGGACCGGCATAGGCGCTGCCATCCGCCATGCCGCCACGGTCCCGCACCTCCAGCCAGGGCGGGTTCGGCGTCCAGGGGGCATGGCTGCTGGTCAGCACGACCTCCAGATAGACGGGCCGGCCGCCGCCGCGGAGCCCCATCTCCTCCACCGAGGCCAACAGCGCCTGATCGGGCACGGCGGACCAGCCGAAGGCGGGACCGCTATAGGGGAAATCCACCCTTCGCACCACCTGGTCGAAGCCCCACAGCAGCCCTTCGGGCCAGGGGCTGCCAAGGCCCGGCATGGCGGCCACCGTGCGCCAGCCGGCGCGGGCGAAGGCGTGGACCAGACCGCTGCGCCCGCTGGCCAGCACCATGGCCTGCACCGGCACCTGGGGCTGGCGGATGCCGGCCCGGAAGGTGCCATGGGCCAGCCAGCTCCGCCCGCCCACGACCGGACTGTCCAGAACGCCGCTGACGGCATGGAAGCCTGCCGCCTGGAGCTCCCCCTCCATCCGGGCCAGCCTTTCGCGGACCTGGACATGGCGCGGATCGGTCAAAGCGGAGAGGCCATAGCTTTCCACCCAGACCACGATCACGTCCCGCCCCCGCAAAGCGGCCAGCAGCCGCCCGTCCGGGATGGCCCCCACGGGATCGCGCGCCAGCGCCTCCGCCCCCTGTCGGCGCAACGCGGCCGCCTCCCCCATGCGGCCGGCAAGGTCCCGGCCCAGCGCCAGAACCGTCCGTTCGGAGGGCTGGAGGGGCCGCCACCCCGCCCCGGCGGCAAGGGCGATCCCCTGCCCGGCCAGCGCCAGCACCAGAAACCCGGCGAAGACCCGGCGTCCCGCCGGACGCTCCAGCCCTTTCAGACCCGATCCGAGCAGGAACCGGACGGCCACCGCCGCGACCACCAGTGCCGCCCCAAGCCCCACGCCCGGCAGCGGTGCCGACAGGTTGGCCGTCATGACCTCCGCCAGGGCCGGCAGCAGCATCAGGTCATAACCGGGTTCGAAGGCCCGGCCGGCGAAGGCGCGGGCGGACAGGTCGGCCAGCCGGATCAGAAGGATGGTCAGCAGCAGCGCGGTCAGAAGCCAGATCGTTCCGGCCCCGGCCCGCCAGCCCCGGCGCGCCGCCAGGGACGCCGCCCCGAACAAAGCGGCAAGCTCCAGGCTGAGGCCCAGATGCGCCGGCCCGAACACTGCCCCCGGGTCCGCCGGCAGGCCCACGATCAGCCCAAGCAGCAGCAGGCTGGGAACAGGGGCCGCATACCGACCCGCAGCCCGCAGGCGGCCGGCTGCATTGCCGCGGAGGAGGAAATGGAACGACATCCGCAGCAAAGTAGAACGGATCATGCCTTCCGGCCAGCCGTTCCCCCTTGGATTCGCGCGGATCGGGAGAACGCGATGCCGATGGGAGAGCTCGGGATGCTGCCCTGGCAGGAGGTGGCCGTCCGGCTGGCCGCCGCAATGTTCGCAGGATTGCTGCTGGGCCTCGACCGGGAGATGCACGGCAAGGCGGCCGGCCTACGCACCCACACGCTCGCCGCCCTGTCCTCCGCCGCGCTCACCATGGTGGCCTTCGAAATCTACTGGTCCATCCTGGCCCGCGAGGGCGGAGCCGGGGAAAGCGACCCCAACCGCGTCATCCAGGGCATAGCCCAGGCACTGGGACTGGTGGCGGCGGGCGTCGTGATCCAGGGGCGCGGCAACCGGGTGCGCAACCTGACCACGGCTACGACCCTGTGGATGGCCGCCACGCTGGGCATCGCCTGCGGGGCCGGCTACTACGTGATCGCAGGGCTCACGGCCGTGGCGACCCTGCTGGTGCTGATCGTGATCGGCGGGATCGAGCGCCGCTGGTTCAAGGATGCCGGCGGGGATGAGCCCGAGGAGGATCGGCGACCCCCTCAGCCGTAGCGGTGCAGCCGGGCGCCGTTGGTCTTCAGCCAGGCGCGCGGCCCCTCCACATCCGCCGTGAGCTTGGCGCACAGCGCCCAGAAGCGGGCGGAGTGGTTCATCTCCTTCAGGTGCGCCACCTCATGCGCCACCACGTAATCGAACACGGCTTCGGGCGTGAAGATCAGCCGCCAGGAATAGCTGAGCCGGCCGGTGGCGGAGCAGCTTCCCCAGCGGGACCGGGTGTCCCGCACCGTGACCGCGGCCACCTTGGCACCGATCATGGCCGCCTTCTCCCGCGAGCGCTGGCCCAGCAGGCGCTTGGCCTGCGTCTTCAGGAATTCCTCCACCCGCCGTTCCAGGAACTCCTTCTCCCCGCCGACCTGGATTTCCCAGCGGCCATCCTCGCCACGGGCGACGCGCGCCCCGCCGCGGCGGGAGGGATCGTGGCGGATGGTGTGGGCGACACCGAGCACCGGCACCACCGCCCCGTCATGGAAGGGGCTGCGGGCGGGAATGGCGGCCAGCCGCTGATGCACCCAGTCCAGGTGGCGGCCGACGAAGCGTGTTACCTCCGCATCGGTGATGCCGGCCGGCACCACCACCTGCACCAGCTCCCGCGCCGGATCGACGCGCAGGCTCATCCGCCGGGCGCGGGTGGAGGCCTTGACCTCCACAGGCACGGGAACGTCGGCGATGGTCAGGGAACGCACGCCGCCCACCGGCGGCGATGCTGGCCGGCGTTCGGGCTTGCGGAGCAGGAAGGCGGGAAGCATGCGGGTCCGGCGAAACGGGAACTGGCCGGGAGATTACCCCAGCCAGCAGCCCCGCGGGTAGACTATCCGCGTGCCCGAACCGCAATGGCGCCCAGCGCCAGCCCGCCGACCGCCCCCACCCCGGCCAGCCAGGGCTGAAGGCTGCCGGGCCGCTTCGGACCGGGATGACCATGCACGCCCAGGCGGTCGCGCGGGGCAGAGAACAGGTTGCCCGGCGTGATCTCGTCCGGTTCCCCATTGGCGAGCGACAGCTCCACCCCGGCCAGCATCACCTCCCCCACCAGTTCCGGCGCGATGGCGTAGCCGATGCGTCCCAGCCAGGAGAGAAGGCCGACCGGCACCCGCCCCCGCGGCTTGCGGGCAACGTCGACCATCACCCGCCCGATGCGCTCCGGCTGCTGCATCGGGGCGTTGGGGATCAGGCGGCGGCCGGTATAGTTGCCCTTGTGGACCAAGCCCGGCGTATCCACGAAATAGGGATAGATGCCGCAGACATGGACGCCGCGGTGGCGCCGCATGTCCTGGCGCAGCGCCTCCGTCAGCCCGGCCAGCCCGAACTTGCCGGCCGTGTAGCCCACCGCCATGGGCGGCGGCACCCAGGCGCCGACGGAGCAGTTGTTGATCAGCACGCCCCGGCCCTGCCGAACGAAGTACGGGATCGCGGCATGGGCGCCGTTCAGCGGGCCGATCAGGTTTGTCTCGATCACCCGCCGCTGCACCGAGAGGGGCACGTCCTCGAACCAGCCGATGGCGCCGACGCCGGCATTGTTCACCCAGACATCCATGCCGCCGAAGGCATCCACCGCGGCATCCAGCACATGATGCATGTCGCCCGGAACGGTCACATCCGCCCTGACGGCGATGGCGCGTCCGCCCAGCGACCGGCATTCGTCCACCGCCTCCTGCAGCATCGACAGCCGCCGCGCGGCAAGGACCACATTGGCCCCCTCCCGCGCGAAGGCATGCGCGGTGGCCCGGCCGATGCCGCTGGAAGCGCCGGTTATGACGACGGTGGCTCCCTCCAGATGCTCCATGCCCTTCATCTCCCCTGCTGCTGCCACGGCATCTCCTGGCGCCCGCCTACTCGGCCGCCTGGGCGAGAGGCGACAGCGCGTCCAGCATCTGGCCCTTGCGGCGGTCGAACTCCTGACCCAGCGTCTTGGCCCGGCTGTCGTCCAGGGTCTTGCGGGCCTCCTCGAACAGCTCTTCCTCCTCCTCCTCGATGTGATGCTCCAGCAGTTCGCCCAGCACCTGGAACTTGGCCTTCCAGCCGGCGGAGTGGGGGCTCATCAGGATCAGCTCTTCCAGCAGCCCTTCGATCACATGATGCTCGTTCCAGCCCTCCATGGCTTTCTCGCCGGCATCCTCGCTGCCCGTCAGCGACTGGTAGAGAACCTTCTCCTCCACCAGCGAGTGGGCGATCACCTCGTCATGCATGGTCTGGTAGAGCTGCCCGCACTTGGCCGTGTCGCTGGTCTCCTTGATCTCCTTGATCATGGACCGCATGCGATCATGGTCGGTCTTGAGACGGCTGAAGATATCCATGGGGTCCTGCTCCTCGATGTCTGTGCCGTTCCCAACAGGCCAGCACGAGGATCGGCACCGCCGTGACACCACAGCCAATCGGCGGAACTTTCGACCATGGGCGCGATTGTCCGCGAAAGCCCCGTCGAGACCTGGCCACAACCGAGAAGAGCCCCGCCATGGCCGAGCGTCAGCCCAAGGACACCGCCGCCCGCTTCCTGCCCCCACGGGAGGAGCGCGACCTGGATCATCTCCGCAATGCCGCCCGCGGCTGCACCGCCTGTCCCCTGCATGAGACCGGCACCCAGACCGTGTTCGGGGAGGGGCCGCCGCACGCCCCCCTGATGCTGGTCGGGGAGCAGCCCGGCGACAAGGAGGATCTGGCCGGCCGCCCCTTCGTCGGACCGGCGGGCCAGTTGCTGGACCGGGCGCTCGCCGACGCCGGCATCGACCGGCGGAAAGCCTATGTCACCAATACGGTGAAGCACTTCAAATGGGTGCAGAAGGGCAAGCGCCGCCTGCACGAGAAGCCCGGCAGGATGGAGATCATCGCCTGCCTGCCCTGGCTGGAGGCTGAGATCGCGGCGGTGGCCCCGACCGGCATCGTCTGCCTCGGCGCAACCGCGGCCCAGGCCTTGATCGGGCGGGGCTTCAAGGTCACCCAGGACCGGGGAGAATTCCTGCGCACCCCCCTGGCCGGCTGGATCACCGGCACGATCCACCCCTCCGCCCTGCTGCGGATCACGGATCGTGAGATGGCGGAGCAGGCCTATACGCGCTTCGTCGCCGACCTGGCCAGGGTGGCCGACCGGCTGGGCGACCAGTCCGGGCCGGAGGACGTGGAACAGCGCGCGGCGGGCTGACCGCCCCGGTGACAAGCATCCATGTTGCACAAATGTGACGGACGGGCGGAAAGCCCTGGGCATTGCCACCCGACGGGTGCGCGGGCCGGCCGATGCCGGTATGGTCCCGCGCACGGCTGGAAGGGCGCGCTCCGAACGGGGCGACCACCGGCCGAAGGGTTACAACCCCGGGCGTGTCTCGCCGATCCGGGGAGTATCCACTGGCCGGCGAAGCATTGCTTCCGCCGGCTTTTTCTTTTGCACGTTCATTTGTGGTAGAATGGCCGCATGTACAGCGACGTGCTCGACCTGCGGGAATTCTATGACAGCAGCCTCGGCCAGTTGGCCCGCAGGCTGGTCCGCCGCCGCATCCGCCAGATCTGGCCAGATGTCACGGGTCAGCGCCTGCTGGGGCTGGGCTATGCCACCCCCTATCTGCGCCCCTTCCGGGATGAGGCGGAGCGGGTGCTGAGCATCATGCCGGCCGGCCAGGGCGTCACCTTCTGGCCGCAGGAGGGGCCGGGGCAGGTGGCGCTCAGCGACGAGTCTGAGCTGCCGCTGCCCGACATGTCGGTGGACCGGGTCCTGCTGATCCACGGGATGGAATGCACGGAGCAGCTCCGCCCCATGATGCGGGAGTGCTGGCGCGTGCTGGCCGGCGGCGGGCGGCTGATGGCGGTGGTGCCGAACCGGCGGGGCATCTGGGCCCGCACCGACCGCACCCCCTTCGGCCATGGCAGCCCCTTCTCCCCTTCCCAGCTCAAGCGCGCCCTGCGGGAGAACATGTTCGTGCCGGAGCGCGAGAGCTGCGCCCTGTTCATCCCGCCCTTCCGGTCCCGCTTCTTCACCGCCGGCTCGGCGGCGTGGGAGGAGGTCGGGGCGCGCTGGTTCAAGACCTTCGCCGGCGTTCACATCATCGAGGCGTCGAAGCAGATCTACGCCACCGCCGGCCACGCCCGAGTCCGCGCCCGTTCCCGCCTGCTGGTTCCTTCCGCCAGGCCGGTCTTCAATCTCGAGGGCGGGACGCGGGATCGGCCGGAGTGCTGGAGCCGCGACGGATCAGCCCCCGACCGGCAATGACCGCCCCGCCCACGATCAGGGCGCAGGCCGCCGCCACGGTGGCCGTCACCTGCCCCCGTCCGGCCAGGATCAGCAGCCCGGTGGACAGCAGCGGCGTCGCGTAGCTGAGCGCGCCCAGGGTCTGGATGTCGCCGCGTTTCACGCCATGGTCCCAGACGAAGAAGGCGGCTCCCACCGGTGCGACGCCCATTGCCGCCACCACCGCCCAGGCCCAGCCCTGCGGCCACACCGTCGGCTCCACCAGGACATGGCAGATGAAGGCCAGCAGGGAGGTGCCCAGGCAGAAGCCGGTCACCGCCTCCGTCGGCACATCGCCGAAACGGCGGGACAGGACCGAGTAGGCGCCCCAGGTCACCGCGCAGGCCAGCGCCGCCAGATAGCCGCCCAGATACTCAGCCCGGATCGCGATCCCCTGTCCGCCGGTGACCAGCAGCAGCGTGCCGGCCAGCCCGCAGCCCGCCCCGATCAGGGCCGAGCTGCCCAGCCTTTCCCCCGGCAGGAAGCCCGAGAACAGGACGATCAGCAGCGGCCAGAGATAGTTGATCAGGTTGGCTTCCACCGCCGGGGCGGTCTGGAGCGCCAGGAAATAGAAGAAATGGTAGCCGAACAGGCCGCCCACCCCCAGCAGCCAGACCGGCAGGGGCTGCCGCATCACCGCCAGGGGCGACTGCCCCCGCGCCAGCATCACCGCCGCCGCCGTGACGCCCGCGATGCCGATGGACAAGGCCACCAGCAGGAAGGGCGGCACCGGTCCCGCCAGATCCGTGAACAGGGCCAGCGTTGACCACATCAGGATGGCGGTGCTGCCGATCAGCGTGGCGCGGCGCACCGCGCCGGGCTCTGTGGCAGGACGGGCGGAGGTCTGGTCGGCTATCTCGGTCATGGCTTCTGCTTGCCCGAGGAGGTGCCGGAGCGCAAGCGCCAGCGTGCCCGTCGCGCCGATCCGTCCCACACCGCCTGCGATGCCGACCATGAGCATGCCTGCCGGATTCGGCGGCGGGCCCTGAGCCGGCGGCCGGTACGAGCCCTTTGTGATGCGATAAGGAAAGGGGCGGCCCGTTGGAGCCGCCCCTTCCGCATGTTCTCATGCTCCGGCCCCGCTTCCGCGTGACCGGCCTTGCGTCAGACCCACTCCCGCACGTCGGTCAGCCGGCCGGTCAGGGCGGCGGCGGCGGCCATGGCGGGGCTCATCAGGTGGGTGCGGCCGCCGGGGCCCTGGCGGCCCTCGAAGTTGCGGTTGGAGGTGCTGGCGCAGCGCTCCCCCGGCTTCAGCTTGTCGTCGTTCATGGCGAGGCACATGGAGCAGCCCGGCTCCCGCCAGTCGAAGCCGGCCTCCCGGAACAGCTTGTCCAGCCCCTCCTCCTCCGCCTGGTGCTTCACCAGACCGGAGCCGGGGACGATCATGGCATAGACGCCGTCCGCCACCTTGCGTCCCTGGCGGATCGCCTTTTCCGCCACGGCCGCCGCCGCGCGGAGATCCTCGATGCGGCTGTTGGTGCAGGAGCCGATGAAGACCTTGTCGATGGCAACGTCGGCGATCCGCATGCCGGGGGTCAGGCCCATATACTGGAGCGCCCGCTCCACCGCCCGGCGCTTGTTGGGATCGGCGATCTGTTCCGGAACCGGAACGGTCCCGGTGACCGGCGCCACATCCTCCGGGCTGGTGCCCCAGGTGACCAGCGGCGGGATATCGGCGGCATCCAGCACGACCTCCTTGTCGTACTGCGCGCCCTCATCCGACGGCAGGCTCTTCCAGAACCGCACCGCCTGCTCCCACGCCCCCGCCTTGGGCGAGCGGGCGCGGCCCTTCAGATAGGCGAAGGTGGTCTCGTCCGGGGCGATCAGGCCGGCACGCGCACCGGCCTCGATGGTCATGTTGCAGACCGTCATGCGGCCTTCCATCGACAGGCTGCGGATCGCCTCGCCCGCGAACTCGATCACATGCCCGGTGCCCCCGGCGGTGCCGATCTTGCCGATGATGGCCAGCACCACATCCTTGGCGGTGACGCCGACGGGAAGCTGCCCGTTCACCGTCACCCGCATGTTCTTGGACTTCTTCATCAGCAGGGTCTGCGTGGCCAGCACATGCTCCACATCGGACGTGCCGATGCCGAAGGCCAAGGCGCCGAACGCGCCATGGGTGGAGGTGTGGCTGTCGCCGCAGACGATGGTCATGCCGGGCTGCGTGGCGCCCTGCTCCGGCCCCACCACATGCACGATGCCCTGGCGGATATCGAACATATCGTAATATTCCAGACCGAACTCGGCCGTGTTGCGGGCCAGCTCCTGGATTTGGACGCGGCTTTCCTCATTGCGGACGATCTGGGTGCGGTCGCTGCTGGTCGGGACATTGTGGTCCACCACGGCCAACGTCTTCTTCGGCTGGCGCACCTGACGCCCCGCCATGCGCAGCCCCTCGAACGCCTGGGGCGAAGTCACCTCGTGGACCAGGTGCAGGTCGATGTAGAGGACGCTGGTGCCGTCCTCCTGCCGGTGCACGACATGGCTGTCCCAGATCTTGTCATAGAGGGTGCGCGGCTTGGACATCGAGGTTCGCCCTACTGAATGGACCTAAACGGAAAACCTGTTGAGGTATTCACGTCATATTGTTTCGAGGCGACCGGAGAATAGTGCCTGAGCTACCCGCGAACAAGCATGGCCGCGCGTAGCCGCCATGCGCGGGCGGGAGGGCTTGCGGCTGGAGCGGATATGGTGGATCGGGCCGGAACTTGATCAACCGCTTCCGTCGGCCTAACATATTGGTCACATGTGACGCACCCGGAGCCGGCGATGTCCAGATCCAAATCCATCAGGTCCGAGACGGCGCGTGAGGCAGGGCGGCGCAAGACGCAGCTTTATCGTGACCGGCTGCGGGCACAGGGGCTGCGACCCATCCAGCTCTGGGTGCCGGACGTGCGCTCCCCCCGCTTCCAGGAAGAGGCCAAGCGTCAGTCGCGCATTGTCGCCGTCTCGCCCGAGGAAGGCGAGATAAACGACTTTCTCGCCGACGTTCAGGACTGGGGCGGGGAATGAGGCGGGGTGACATCGTCACCGTGGCTGCCAAAGGCGCTTACACCGCGAAGCCCCGGCCCGCCGTCATCATCCAGTCCGACCGGTTCGATGAAACCGGCTCCGTTACCTTGTGCCTGATCAGCCGCACCGAGCTGTCCACGCCGCTCATCCGGCTGGATATCCAGCCATCCGCACAGAACGGCCTCGCCGAGCCGTCCTGGATCATGGTCGACAAGATCGCGACCGTGCCGCGCAAGGATGTACGCGGCACGAACGGGCGTGTCACGGACGAGGACATGGTGCGCCTGAACCGCGCCCTGACCGTCTTCCTCGGCATTGCGGATTAGAACCGCTCCATCCGGTTTTCCGCGCTGGGCGGGGACAGATCCTCGTACAGGGTGCGGGCTTCGGGTGCCGGGCCGCGGCGGGCGGCCAGGGCCTGGACGCGGATCACCCGGATGTGCGGGCCGAGGGGGAAGGTCAGCACGTCGCCGACCTTCACCATGTGGCTGGCCTTGGTGACATGGCCGCCGCCGCTGATCCGGATCTTGCCACCGGTGCAGAGCTTGGCGGCAAGGCTCCGTGTCTTCACGAAACGCGCGTACCAGAGCCATTTGTCCAGCCGCAGCCGGCCGCGGGCCATGTCGGCCGCATCGGCTGGGTCCTGGGCAGTGACATCACGGTCCGGCGCGTCGCTCATCCCGCCATCTACTTACGGGTCACGAGCTGGCGCAACACCGCGAAGGGATGGTCGGGGTCGACCGGACGGTCCGGCTTCCGCTCCTGTTGGGGCTTGCCTTTCGGGCCGGGGCCGCGGTCCGGACGGTTGCGCTCCGGCCGGGCCGCCTGCTGGTCGCCAGCGGCATCCGGCTGGTCCTGACGCGGCCGGCGATCCTCGCGCGGTCGCCGGTCCTCGCGGGGCCGATCCTCACGGCTGCGTTCCGGACGGGGGCCCCTGCCCTGGCCCTGCCGTTCCGGCCGGCCCTCGCGGGCCTCGGCCGGGGCGGCCTCGCCGGGCTGCGCCTCTGGCGGACGGGCGCCGGCCTGGACGCCCGGCTTGCGGCGAGGACGGCGCTTCTGCCGCTGGTCGCGTTCCCGCTGCGGACGGCGGCGCACCCACACGGTCACCGTACCGGCCTCCGCCGGAGTCGCCTCGCCGGCCGGGGCGTCCCCGGCGGCAGCGGCCTCTTCCGGCGCAACAGGCTCCTCGGAAGCAGCGGCATCCGGTTCGGCATCCTCCGCCAGGGGCTCGACCACGGGCTCGGCCTCCGGAGCGGCCGGCTCCGGCGCGGCATCGGGCGAGGCCTCGCCCAGCGCCTCGATGGAGGCGGAGGCATCGCCCTCCGCCAGCGGCTCCGGTTCGGTATCCATGACTTCAGGCGTCGCCTCGGCGTCTTCGGCGCCGGCCTCGGCCGTGTCGGTCACCATGGCCTCGGGCGCGGGCGCATCCGCCTTGGCCGCTTCAGCCTTGTCCGCATCGGCCTTGCCCTTCTTCTCGGCGGGCTTCGGCGGCGGCGGCAGGGTGGCGGGGTCGACCTGGATCGGACGCCAGCCGAGATCGGCCAGCACCGCCTCCAGCTCCTCGTTGGAGGTGCCGAGCAGAGGGGCCAGATCGCCGACGCTGCGGACATTTCCGCCGCTGTCGGCGCGTTGCACCATCTCCTTCTCCAGCCGGTCCAGCATGTCGACGCGGACGGCGCGCGGGCCGACCTTGGGATAGCCCAGCGCCTCCAGCAGGGCGGAGGGCGTGTCGCCCGCCGGCACGCTGACGCGGCCCGGGGCGGGAACCTCGACCGGCAGCGCCTCTCCATGGCGGACGGCCCAGAGCATGGCGCGCAGGGCCACGGCCTTGGGCTTGGCAAGCGCCGGCAGGAACACATGGCTGAAGCCCAGGCGCACGCCCAGCTTGGCGAGCTGCCAGCGCTGCTCCTTGGTCAGGTCGCGGATCAGCGGCTCCAGCCGGCCGCGGCGCAGAACGCCCAGCGCCTCCGCCACCTGGAAGGCGATGCCGCGGGCCGGCCCCGCCAGCTCCGCCTTCTCGAGTTCCAGCAAGGGGCCGAGGGTCCGTTCGACGTGGCCGCGCACCCAGGCGGCCAGCCGCGCCAGCACCCGGTCGCGCTGTCCGCCTTCCAGCAGGTCGTCATTCACCGGCTTCAGGGTGGGCGACAGCACCGACGGCCCCGGCGCCAGCCGCGCGATGGGCGAGTCCTGCCACTTCACCTGCCCCTGCTCGTCCAGCACGAAGGCGTCGTCGCCCGCCTGCTCGATCTGCTGGATGCGCGACGCGATCTCGTCCTTCAACGCCCGCCGGGCGGCGGTCATCAGGGCGCGCTGATCCTCTGGCGCCACTTCGGCGTCCAGCGTGAAATTCAGGCCGGAGAGCTGGCCCACGCCATGCCCTTCCACGATCACTTCTCCCGACTTCGCCACGGCGCCCATCAACTCCTTGCCAGTGCGGAGCGACTTCACCAGACCCGCCGACCGTTTGTCGACGAAACGCTGGGTCAACCGCTCATGCAGCGCATCGGACAGCTTGTCCTCGATGCCACGGGTCAGATCCTGCCAGTGCCGGGAATCGGCCAACCAGTCCGCCCGGTGGGAGACATAAGTGAAGGTGCGCACATGCGCAATGCGCGCGACGAGTGCATCGATATCTCCTTCCACCTTGTCCAGGCGGCTGACCTGGTTCGCCATCCAGTCCGGCGGCAGCTTCCGGCCCGGCCCGGTGAGGTGCAGGAAGATCTGGCCCAGCAATTTTGTATGCTGGTCGGACAGCACCTTCCGGAAGTCCGGAATCTGGCAGACCTCCCATAACAGCCGTATCTGCTCCTGGTGCCGTGCCTTGGCCTGGATATCCGGATCGGCGGCCAGGATCTGCAGCGCCTGCTGGTCGTCGGCGTCGCGGGCGCGGATCAGGACAGGGCTGAAGGGCCGTTCCTCCAGCGAGCGCTGCAGCCCCTGGAGGCTGCGGAAATCCAGGTTGGAATTGCGCCACATGAGCTGGGTGACGGCCGGGAATGTGTGGTTCTCCACCGCATTCACCGTCTCCTCGTCCATGGGCGGGCATTCCCAGGTGGTGCCGAAGGTGCCGTCGGTGAGGTGGCGGCCGGCGCGGCCGGCGATCTGCGCCACCTCCGTCGCCCGCAGCCGGCGGGGTTGGACCCCGTCGAACTTGAACAGCCGGGCGAACCAGACATGGTCCACATCCATGTTCAGGCCCATGCCGATGGCATCGGTAGCGACCAGGTAGTCCACGTCGCCGGCCTGGTACATGGCGACCTGGGCATTGCGGGTGCGCGGGCTGAGCGCGCCCAGCACCACAGCCGTGCCGCCGCGCGACCGCCGCACCATCTCCGCCAGCCCGTACACCTCGGTCGTGGAGAAAGCCACGATGGCGGACCGGGGCGGCAGCCGGCTGATCTTCTTCTGGCCCGCATAGGTCAGGCTGGAGAAGCGCGGCCGGGAGATATGCTCCACCCTCGGCACCAGCTTCTGGATCAGCCCGCGCACCGTGTCGGAGCCGAGGAACATCGTCTCCTCCGTGCCGCGCGCATGCAGCAGCCGGTCGGTGAAGATGTGCCCCCGCTCCGGATCGGCGCAGAGCTGGACCTCGTCCACGCAGAGGAACTGGACCTTCCGGTCCAGCGGCATGCTTTCGACCGTGCAGATCCAGTATTGCGGGTGGGGAGGGATGATCTTCTCCTCCCCGGTCACCAGCGCCACGGACCGCTCGCCCTTGAGCCGCACCACCTTGTCGTAGTTCTCCCGCGCCAGCAGGCGCAGGGGGAAGCCGATCATGCCGGTGCGGTGCGCCAGCATGCGTTCCATGGCGAGATATGTCTTGCCGGTATTGGTTGGGCCGAGCACGGCCACGACGCGGCCTCCGGCCTGGTCGGAACTGCCGGGGCCGGCGGCCAGCTGGCCGGCTGGTATGCCGGGGGACTGAAAAGCGTCAATCATGTGATCACTCTTGGGCCGGCGGATCGGGAATACAAGGGCGGCAAGCCGGGGAAACGGGTTGAATGCTGGGCTGGTCGGGCTTCGGAACCACCCCTACCCCGAACGCCCCCGACTGCCTATACCGAAAGTCGATCTTGCTCCCGAACGGGGTTGGGAGTGTCTCTGATGTGAACGGTGATAGGCTTTGGGGGGTCGACGCCGCGCCGGGGCAGGCCGTATCGGAACCACCTGCCGCCGGTACTCCATATGGGTTCCGCCCGGTAGGGCTTGTCATGGAAGGTGAGCGGGCGGGGGCCGCCATCCTCACAGGGACGACCGCTGAAGCGCCCCTGTTGGCGGCTCTGATCGAAAGCAGCCGGGACCTGATCCTTGCGATCGGTCTGGACTGGCGCATCACGGCCGTGAACAGGGCGGCGGCTGACGCGTTCGCCCGGACCTACGGTCTGCGCCCCGTTGTCGGCGCCAACTGCCTTGAGCTGCTGCCGCCCGACCGGCGCGAGCGGGCGGAGCGGATCTGGCGGCGCGTGATGGCGGGCGAACGGCTGACCCTGGACCATGCCGTTGAGTTCGCCCCGAGCGGAACTGTCGTCTACGAAATCACCCAGGACCCCATCCGCGACGAAACCGGGCGCATCATCGGCGCCCTGCTGGTCGCCCGCGACGTTACCGACCGCCGGCGGGCGGAAGAGCAGGCGCGCCGCATCGGGGCGGAGATGGAGGAGCGGATTGCCGAACGCACCATCGAGCTCGAGGCTGCCGCCCGGGCCCTGGTGGAGCAGGAGGCGGAGTACCGCGCCCTGTTCGAATCGGCCGCCGTCGGGCAGGTGCAGATCGACCCTGACGGCCGCTTTACCCGCGTCAATGAGCGTTTCTGCGAGATGATGGGGTATGAGGCGGAGGAGCTGCTAAGCCGCAGCTTCAATGACATCACCCATCCGGGCGACCGCCACGATCTGGAGACTTTCGCCGCCCTGCTGAAGGGAGAGCGGGATCTCTACCATGGGGAAAAGCGCTGCCAGCGCAAGGACGGCCGGATCATCTGGATCGAGCTGTTCATCCGTCTGCTGCGCGATCCGGACGGACAGCCGCTGCGCACCATCGCCGTGGTCTACGACGTTACCGACCGGCGGGAGACGGAAGAGGCGCTGCGCCGCGCCAATCTGGAGAAGTCAGCCCTGCTCGCGCAGCTGGAAGCCTTGTTGGAGGAGGCGCCGGCCGGTTTCGCCTTCTATGACCGCCAGGGCCGCTATGTCCGGGTCAATGCCATGCTGGCGGAGATCAGCGGGCTCAGCGCGGAGGACCATCTCGGTAAGCATGCAAGCGAGGTGATGGGCGCCAACGGCGAGCGGATGGAGGAGATCGTCGCCCGCGTGGCCGCCACGGGCCATGCCGTGGAGAATGAGGAGTTTGCGACCAACGCCGGACCGAACCGGGATCAGGCGCGCCATTTCCTGATCAGCTTCTTCCCTGTGTGGAGCGACAGCCGGGTCCTGATCGTCGGGTCCGTCCTCACCGAGATCACCGATCAGAAGCGTCATTCTGAGCGGCTCCGCCTGCTGCTGGCCGAACTGGACCACCGGGTCAAGAACACGCTGGCCAAGGTCCAATCGCTGATTACCCAGACCAAGGGCCAAGCCCGGTCGCCGGAAGAGCTGGCGGCGGCGCTGGAGGGGCGGGTACGGTCCATGGCCCGCGCCCATGGCGCCCTGATCCGCGGCAACTGGGAAGGCGCCCTGTTGCGCGCCCTGGTCGCCGACGAGCTGGCGCCTTACCAGGCCCCCGGTGGAGCCAATGTCATCATCCATGGGCCGGACCTGGCGCTGCGACCGAGTTCCGCGCTGGCGCTTGGGCTGGCGCTGCACGAGCTGGCCACCAACGCCGCAAAGTACGGTGCGCTCTCCACCACCGCCGGGCGGGTCACGGTGCGCTGGGCGCTGACGCCCATGGGCGGCATTGACCTGGTCTGGGAAGAGGCTGGCGGCCCGCTGGTCGCCCCGCCCACCCGCCAGGGCTTCGGCACCATGCTGGTGGAGCGCAGCCTTGCCTATGAGCTCGGCGGGGAGGCCAAGCTGGACTTCCGCCCCGGCGGGCTGGTCTGTCGCGTCTCCATCCCCGCCGACCAGCTGATCCACGACGCGGAGCCCCCGCCCCCCGATGCGCCGACGCCGGAGCTGGTGCTGCGCGACGGCGGCATTGCGGGGCCGGTGCAGCGCATCCTGATCGTGGAGGACAGCGCCCTGGTCGCGCTGGACCTGCAATTGACGGTGGAGGCGGAGGGCTGGACCGCAGTAGGCCCCGTCGCCCGGCTGGAACGGGCGTTGGAGCAGGCCCGCAAGGGGGAGATCGACGGGGCCATCCTGGACATCAATCTGGATGGGCATGAGAGCTTCCCCGTGGCCGACATCCTGCGCGACCGCGGCGTGCCCTTCATCTTCTCCACCGGCTACGACCGCGGCACCATGCTGCCGGAGCGGTTCCGCGACGTTCCGGTGCTGCAGAAGCCCTTCGCCCAGGATGCCCTACGCCGCACCCTGATGGCGGCCTTCAGCTAAGTCGGGCGGGCTACCCGCTGGATGGCCCGCCCACCCCTCCTACTTCGGCCCCATGCGCAAGGCGCCGTCCAGCCGGATGGTCTCGCCGTTCAGCATTGTGTTCTCACAGATATGCAGGGCAAGCGCCGCATACTCCTCCGGCCGGCCGAGGCGGGAGGGGAACGGCACCGACTTGCCCAGGCTGTCCTGCGCCTCCTGCGGGAGGCCCAGCATCATGGGCGTGAAGAAGATGCCGGGCGCTATCGTCATCACCCGGATACCGCTGCGCGCCAGCTCCCGCGCTGCCGGCAGGGTCAGGGCATGCACGCCGCCCTTGGAGGCGCCGTAGGCCGCCTGCCCGATCTGCCCTTCGAAGGCGGCGACGGAGGCGGTGTTGATGATCACGCCCCGCTCCCCGTCCGCGTCCAGCGGATCGAGCCCGGCCATGTCGGCCGCCGCAAGGCGCAGAACGTTGAAGGTGCCGATCAGGTTGACCTGGATCACCTTGGCGAACAGCTCCAGCTCATGCGGCCCGTTCTTGCCCAGGATCTTGGCCGGCGGGGCGATGCCGGCGCAGTTCACGGCGATGCGGGCGGCCCCGTGCTTCGCCCTGGCTTGTTCCAGAGCAGCGGTGACGCTGTCTGCACTGCTTACGTCCGTCCGGATCGCGATGCCGCCGATCTCCTGCGCTACCTGCTCCGCCGCCTCCAGATTCACGTCCAGCAGGGCCACCTTCGCCCCCGAAGCCGCCAGCCGCCGCGCCGTCGCCGCCCCGAGGCCGGAACCGCCGCCCGTCACCAGTGCGGCCATACCCTGAACATTCATCGCCGTTTCCTCCGAAGTGTCTGATCTTGTTCGGGCCGCCGGCCCTGTTGGCGACCCTCTTAGCAGAGCACTGCGATATTGTCGCCAGCGTCGGAACACCCATATCAGGGCTATGGACAAGAGCAGCTCCCCCCATACCGATGCCCCCGGCGCCAAGCCCTATGAGGCCGCGGCGGAAGAGGCGCTGAAGATCGATCCGGTCAAGCTGGAGCGCGACACGCGCCTGGTATTGGCCCGGTTCTGGACCAAGCTGCGCGACAGCATGGCCCGGGTTCCCTTCGTGGAGGATGCGGTAGCGGCCTTCTTCGCTGCCACGGACCCGAAGACGCCCTTCCGCGCCAAGGCGGTCCTGATGGGGGCGCTGGCCTATTTCATTGCCCCGATCGATGCGTTGCCGGACTTCGTGGCCCTGCTAGGCTTCTCCGACGACGCCACGGTGCTGTTCCTGGCCATCAGGACGGTGCAGAGCCACCTGACCACGGAGCATTACGAGCGCGCCCGCGCATGGCTGAAATCCCACCGCACCGGCCCGGTCAGCCAGGACGAGGTGGTCGGCGGGACGGTTCTGGATCATGATGCCGGCCCTCAGGCCGGGCCATCGTCCGGCCGCGGAGAACCGGGCACGGCATGAGCGCGACTTTCATCGACAGGCTGTTTCCCGACGTGCCCCGGCCCGCGGTCTGGCTGGGGCTGGGCGGGCTGATCCCGTTCTATGGCTGCGTGCTGGCAGCCTATGTGCTGCCGCATCCCTACAACGCCATGGGGATGAACCTGCTGAAGCCCTATGGCGCTGTAATCCTGAGCTTCCTGGGCGGGGTGCATTGGGGTCTGGCGCTCGCCGGATTCGGCGGGCCGCGGGTAACGGACCCGATGAACCAGCCGCCCCCGACCATGACCCTTCAGCGGCTGGGCTGGAGCGTGGTCCCCTCCATCATCGCCTGGGCGGCCTTCTTCCTGACCGGCTGGCAGGCGGGCTTCCTGCTGTTGCTGCTGGCCTTCGTCGGCATGCTGTATGGCGACCTGCGGGCGGTGGAGGCCGGAACCGCCCCGCTCTGGTACCTGAATCTCCGCCGGAACCTGACTTGGCTGGTGGCTTTCGCCCTTGTGCTGGCATTGGTCCGGCCGCTGATCCCGTACAACTACTGAGGCGGATGCCGGTCCGCCGCACCCTGGGCGCGGACGAACCGGCTTCCTGACATTCAGGCGATCAGCCGGCTGAGCGCATCGGCAATGGCACGCTCGCCGGGCCCGCGCAGGCCGCCGGGCAGCTCCAGGCGATGCCAGCTTTCGTCCATGCCGGTGGCTTCGGCAAGGAAACCACCAAAGCTGTTGGCGGATCGGTCGACCTGGACCAGCAACATGAAGCCGCCGCTTCCATCCGGCTGGAACACGAGCTCGACCTCGTCCAGCTTCCGCCGTCCGGCGCGGCTCACGGGTCGGAACTCGAACTCCTGCACGAACCCGTGCCCGCCTTTCCAACGCGGCCGGTGCTCCACATCGGTCTTGTAGAGCTGGAAGCCGAGCGACTGCATGGCGTTCAGCGCGTCGAGCTGGACCGGGGCCGGCCGGATCACCAGCGCGTCATCGTCCGTCGCGTCGATGGCGGCCGGAATGTCCAGCCGGGTCCGCAGCCAGGCAGGGGCGTGGCTGCGCCCGAGGGCGACAGGCGTATGCAAGGGCAGATCGATGGCGAAGCCCATGTCGCGCTGCTCGCCGGCACCGAGCTTGAAGCCCCGCGCAAGCTGGGTGCTGGCAACGACGCGGCTTTCCTTCACCTCCTTGTCGTTCACCTCGACCAGCACATTGGTGACGATCTCGGCCGCAACCTCGGTCACGTCCTGGTCGACGGAGCCGCCCTTGATGATCATACGGCCCGTCAGCTTCTGCCCGAGTTCGGTGACAGGGGCATCCAGGATGGTTTCAACGGTAGCCCCGCCGATGCCTACGGACGCGAGCAGTTTACGGAACATTTCGGGCTCCTTTGTTCTTCAGATCCTAGATTGTGCCTTGCTTCACAGATGCAATGGATGGCGGCCGAGGTTCCGCCAGAGCTCAGGGGTGGTCCGCTGGTTCCATTCTCCGCTGCCGCCGCTTCATCGCCTCGCGCCGGGCGAGATAGAGGGCGCTGCCGATAATCAGCACGGCGCCAACGCCGGTCCAGATGTCAGGAATTTCCGCGAACAGCACGACCCCAAACAGGGTGGCGGCAAGCAGGCGCAGATAGTCGAAGGGCGCCACGAAGCTGGCCTCCGCCCCCACCCGATAGGCCCGGATCACCGCCGCCTGGCTGGACACGCCCAGCAGGCCCATGAGCAGCAGCAGGCCCGCCTGCTCCAGGCTCGGCATCCGCCAGACCAGTGCCGCCGGAACGGCAAGCGCGATGGCGGAGAACAGACCGAAGGTGAAGAGCAGCGTCAGGTCCCGCTCCTCCCCCGGCATGGCCTTCACCTGGGCGGCGCTGGCGGCTACGAAGAAGGCGTTGCCCAGCGCCGCCAGGGAGGCGAACTGGAGGCTTTCCACGCCGGGCCGCAGGATTACCAGGACCCCGGCGAACCCCACCAGCGTCGCCGTCCAGCGCCGCCACCGCACTACTTCCCCCAGGAACAGGACGGCCAGCAGCACCATGAACAGGGGCTGGGCGAAGGTGATGGCGGTGGCGGTCGCCAGCGGCAGATGGGTGAAGGCGTAGAACCCGCAGACCATGGCGGCCAGCCCCGTGCCCGCGCGGTAGACATGGCGGAACGGGTAGCGCGGCACCGCCGTGGCCCAGCCAGCCCGCGCCAGGAAGGGCAGCACCGCCAAAAGGCCGACAGCCGCGCGGAAGAAGACGATTTGCGTGCTGTGCAGGCCCGTCGTTCCCAGCAGCTTGACCAATGCCGCCATGCAGGCGAAGCCGAGGGCGGATGCCAGCATCCACAATGCCCCCCTGAGATTCACATTCAGAACTGCCCGCCGCTTGGGCGCGGCGGCTGAGCCGGAAGCGGGGTCGTCAGGGCGGGGAATTCGGCTGTCGGGCATGGGCGGCGCGCACCCTACCCGCAAATCCTGTTGAAGGGCCACGGCAAATCCGGTCACAGCAGTGGGCCGGCGTGCCGGTTATGGAAGGGGAGAATAATGGCGGAACGGATTTTGTATCTGGACCTGGACGGGGTCCTGGCCGACTTCGACCGCGGCGTGGAAATTATCACCGGCAAGCGGCCGGACCAGCAATCCACCCGCGCCATGTGGAGCGCCCTGTCCCGCCATGCGGACTTCTTCGGCACGCTGGAGATGATGCGCGATGCCAAGGAACTGTGGGAGTACTGCGCCCCGCACAAGCCGGTGATCCTGACGGGTCTGCCGCTGGGCAACTGGGCCGCGGCCCAGAAGCAGCGCTGGGTCGCGAACATGCTGGGCGAGGATGTGGAGGTCATCACCTGCATGTCGCGGGACAAGCCGAAATGGTCCCGTCCCGGCCATGTGCTGGTGGATGACCGGGAGAAAACCAAGGGCGGGTGGGAGGCGAATGGCGGAACCTTCATCCTGCACACCTCCGCCGCCACATCCATCAGGGCGCTGAAGGAGCTCGGCTTATGACCGGGGCTTAATGCTTGCGTCCCCTGTCAGCCGGCCGGCGATTCCTGCCGGCTAACGGGCGTGGTTTTCCCGCAGGCGGGCGGACCGGCGGGCGTGGGGATGCCGGCAGCGGCACGTCCCGCCATTCGCCCGGCGACAGCCCGTCCAGGGTCCAGTCCCCCACCCGCCAGCGCACCAGCCGCAATGTGGGAAAGCCCACCGCCGCCGTCATACGCCGAACCTGCCGGTTCCGCCCCTCCCGCAGGGTCAGGCTGATCCAGCTTGTCGGCACCGAGAGACGGAAGCGCACCGGCGGATCGCGCGGCCAGAGGTTCTGCGGCTCCTCCATCCGCGCCGCCTCGGCGGGCAGGGTCGGCCCATCCTTGAGGTCCACCCCGGCGCGCAACGCGGCCAGCGCTTCCTCCGTCACCTCGCCCTCCACCTGCGCCCAATAGGTTTTGGGCAGCTTGTGCTTCGGATCGGCGATGCGCGCCGTCAGGCTGCCATCGTCGGTCAGCACCACCAGCCCCTCGCTGTCCCGGTCCAGCCGCCCGGCCGGATAGACGCCCTGCACCGCCACATAATTCTTCAACGTCCGCCGCCCCTCCTCATCGGTGAACTGGCAGAGCACGTCATAGGGCTTGTTCAGCAGGATCAGGCGCGGCATGGGCGGCTATGTCCGCAGCATCTCGTACATCAGGATCGCCGCGGTGGCGGAGACGTTCATGGACTGCACCCAGCCGGACCCGGGAATGGTCGCCACCTCGGCGCAGGCCTTCAGCGTCGCCTCCGGCACGCCATGCTCCTCGTTTCCCATCACCACCGCGGCCGGCTTCGAACCGGTGCCCAGGCGGGCGAGCGGGCGGTGGTCGCCAAGCGCGGTGCCCACGGTGCGGTACCAAGCCCCGAGCCGCTTCAGCCGCTGGGCGAAGCGGTCGGCGCGCAGGATCTCCACGAACTCGAACCCGCCCTCCGCCACGCGGTACGCGGCCTCCGACGGAAGCGCCTGGCCGGGATGGTCGGACACGACGATGCGGGGCAGGCCCAGGAAGGCGGCGGTGCGCACGATGGCCCCCAGATTGTGGGGGTTGGAGACGCCGTCCAGCAGCAGCAGCGGCTGCCCGGCCCTGGCCCAGCCTTCCGCCTGCGCCTCGTCGAAGGGCTGCACCGGTCTGGGGACGGCATAGGCAACCACGCCGCCATGCATGGCTGAGCCGGCGATCTTTTCCAGCTCCGCCCCCTCGACCAGCCGGTAGGGGCGGCGCAGCTCCGCCAACCGGGCGCAGGCCTCGCCGAGATGGAGTTTCATCCTGTCATCGAAATAGAGCCGCTGCACCCGGCCAGGATCGCGGGCGAACAGCGCCTGCACGGCTGGCAGTCCAGCGATGCGGAAGGGCTTGTCCACGGCCTGAGCGTCGCGTGCGGGCCCGCGCTGCGGCCGGTCCTGCTGCTGTCGGGGGTGCCCAGCACGGCCCCGGTCCGGCCGTGCGCCGGGCTGACCACCGCCGGCTCCCCTGCCCGGCCCCTTGGATCTGTTCATTCCATCCCCGAAAATGCATCCGCCCCGCCCAGGATTAGCCTAGGCGGGGCGGTAGGGTCAAAAGCTCCGTCCGGGATCACTCCGCGGCCGGCAGCTCTTTTGAAACCGGCGGCTTCGGCTTGCCGGGATGGGCCATCAACCAGCGCCCAATGCGCCCGAACCTATGGATCAGCCGGATCGATGCGGTCCTGACGTCATCCACTGCCAGCAGCATGGCCGGCATCAGGATCAGCACCAGGAAGGTGGCCGTACCGATGCCGAAGACGAAGGTGATGGCCATCGGCACCATGAATTGGGCCTGGACGTCGGTTTCCAGCATCAGCGGCAGCAAGCCGAAGATGGTGGTCAGGGACGTCAGCGTCACCTGCCGAAGCCGCTCCGCCGAGCCATGGACAACAGCGTGTTTCAGAGGCTCGCCGGCGGAATGCCGCTCATCAATGCTGGTGACTACCTGGATGCTGTCGTTCACCAGGATACCGGCCATGCCCATGATGCTGATGTAGCTCCACATGGTCATGTCCGCCCCCATGACGAGGTGCCCGAAGACGGCACCTGCGATGGAGAAGGGGATCACCATCATCACCGCGACCGGCCTGGCGAAGCTGCCCATGATCCAGGCCAGAACCAGATAGATGGAGACCAGCGCCACCACGATGCCGGCCATGAAGTCGGCCCAGAACTCCGCCTCCTGCTCGGCCCCGTCGCCCATGTCACGGGTAATGCCATATTTCTCCAGGATGGCCGGCAGATACTCCTTCTCCACGGTTTCCCGGATTTCACCCGGATTGGCGACGCCGATATCAACCTCGGCAAAGAGGGAGAGGGTGCGCTTGCCATTGGTGCGCAGGATACGGGCAAGGCCAGGGCGCTCCTCCAGCTCGACCACATCGCCCAGCGGCACCTCCATGCCCGCCGGGGAGCGGAGCCGCAGATTGCGGAGCGCTTCCTCCGTCTGGTCGGCGGCCGGAAGGCGGACGCGTAACGTGATCTCCTCGTCTCCGCGGGCGAACCGCTTGGCAATAGCGCCATCCAGCGCATCACGGAGCTGGCGCCCCACGGTCTCGCTGGTAAAGCCCAGAGCCTCGCCGCGCGGTGTGACCCGGACCACCATCTCATCCTTGCCGGCAGGCAGGTTGTCCTGGATGCCGCTGACGCCGGCAAAACCGCGCAGCACGTCCTGAAGCTCCAGTGAGGCCTTCTTCAGGACATAGGGGTCGTCGTGCTGAAGCCGCCAGCCGACACCGCTGCCGCCGAACCCACCGCGATCCTCCTCGAACACCACCTCGTCGATGCCGGGCAGAAGCTTTATCTCCTTCTCCCACATCTTCAGGATGTCTGGCAGGCGGTCATCGCGGGCATCCGGGGAAATCACCTCCACCTGCAAACCGCCCATATAGTCGCCGACCTGCTCTACCACGCGGCCTTCAACGGTTGCCCCGACTTGGCCGAGGGTCATTGTGACCAGCTCGCCCCGGCCGTAGCCCAGCTCCTGCTCCACCCGGTAGATCGCGTTCTCCGCCTCATCCAACTGCTGCGCCACCACCTCCCGCGGGGTGCCGGGCGAGAAGAAGACGTTGAGCGCCATGGCCTGGCCTTCCGGCTGGGGCGAGAAGGCGAAGTTCACCCGCCCGCCGGCCTGGAGGCCAATGGCGATCACCATGGCCGCCACCGCCGCGGCGATGGTGGCGTAGCGGTTGTCGACGGACTTCTGGATGATGGCGGTGAAAGGGCCGTCGCGGAAGCTGTTGAAGGCGTGATCGAACCTGACCCGCCACCGACTCGGCCGGCCATTGTCCTTTTCCAGCGCATGCTTGATGTGGCTGGGGAGGGTAACGAAGCAGCCCACCAGGCTGGCGATGATCACCGAGATGGCGACCATCGGCAGCGGCTCCACGAAATCACCGGTGGTTCCCTGCATCATCAGCATCGGCCCGAAGGCCGCGACCGTGGTGATGGCGGCGGCCGTCACCGGCCAGAACATCCGGCGCGCGGCGGTTTCGACAGCCCGCTTCGGGTCCCAACCGCGCTCATGCAATGTCTGGGCGTGCTCGGCCACGACGATGGCGTCGTCGCAGATGATGCCCACCATCATGATCAGCGCGAACAGGCTCATCATGTTGATGCTCTGCCCCAGCCAGAGCATGATCGCGAAGGTCACCGCCATGGAGGTGATCACGTCGACCACGATCCAGGCCGTGACCCGGACGCGCAGGAAGATGAACAGCACGGCGAAGACCAGGATCATGCCGCCGAGGGCATTGTCCAGCAGCATGTCGATCCGCTGCTCCAGCTCGCCTGTTTCCCGGTTGAACACCTCCAGTTTCACGTTCGGCGGAAGCGTGGAGATGTAGGAGGCCAGATACTCGTCGACCGTCCGGGTGATCGCCAGCAGATCGCCGTTCTTGGCCTTCTGCAGGCTGAGCTTGATGGCGGGATTGCCGCCGTGGCGGTTGACGGATGCGCCGTCCTCATAAGTTTCGCTGACGTTCGCGATCTCACCCAGGGTGAGCCGGCGTCCGGTCTCGTCCACCCGCAGGGTCAGGCCAGCGACGCCGGCGGCGTCCTCCTGCTGGCCCATGGTGCGGACCTGCTTTTCCAGCCCGCCGGAAAGCGAACCGGAGGGAACGTCGGTGGAGGACTGGCCGATGCGCCGCGCCACGTCCGATAGGGTGACGTCCAGCCGCTCCAGCTCCGCGGCAGGGATTTCCACCCAGATTTCGGAGTCCCGCATGCCGCGGACACTGACGCGGTCCACGCCCCGGTTCATCAGATCGTTGCGCAGCTTTTTGGCATGGGCCCTGAGCGCCGTCTCAGGAACCGGCCCGGACAGCACTACGTCCATGATGTCGTCGAAGATTTCGAAACGTTGGATGACCGGCTCCTCGGCACCCTGCGGAAGAGTGGTCACGTTGGCGACGGCCTGCTCCACATCCGACATGGCCTTGGTCATGTCGGTGCCGTTCTTGAAGTTGATGAACAGCTCGCCGATGCCTTCGCGGGACCGGCCGGTGACGTCGTCGACGCCGTCCAGGTAGCGGACCTCGCGCTCCAGCGCTTCGACGATGCTGCGGTCCACATCGTCGGCGGAAGCACCCGGCCAGGTTACGAAGACGGCCATTCCGGGAACCTCGAAGTCGGGCTCCATCTGGACTTCGAGTTTCTGGATTCCCCAAAGGCCGCCGATCAGCATCAGGGCCATGACGATGTTCGCCGCGACGCGGTGGCGGACGAAGCTGCGGATGATGCCGCCGGGGTTCATTTCCCGCCCTCCATGCTCTGGCTCGTGCTACCACCGCCTTCGGTGCTTGTCGCCTCACCGCGGATGGACACCTTCAGGCCGGGCCCGATCTCCTGGAAACGGGTGGTGACCACCTTGTCGCCATCCTCCAGCCCCGCCCCGATATAAACTGCACCCCCGTCGCGGGAGACGACCTGCACTGTGCGGATATCCAGGCGGTTCTCGGCGTTGATCACATAGACCCGATCCTCGCCATGCAAAGCCGTAGGCGGAAGCTGCACGACCGACTGGTAGGTGCGGTCGGGCATTTTGACTTGCACGAATGCGCCGGGACGCAGCGGCGCATCCACGAAGTTGCCGTCCAGCCGCACATAAATGCCGACACCGCCAGCAGCGGTGTCGATCCGGTCGATCACGCGCTCAACATGCGCGGGATAGCTGAGCTGGGTGCCGCCTAGGTTCCACACCACCTCCGCCGGACGGCCGAGGATACCCTGCCCGTCCGAGGCCAGCCTTCCGTAGGCATCGGTGGGGAGCGTCACCTGCGCCTCCAGCGCCGTGGCGCCGGACAGGGTGGCGACGCGGTCGGAGGGGCCGATGCGCATGCCGCGCTCGGCATTCACATTGCCGACGAAGGCATCGAAGGGAGCGACCAGCCGGGTGCGCTGCAGATCGGTCTCCGCCTTCCTCAGTGCCGCGCCGAGCCGCTCGACCACGGCTTCCTGCTGACGCACGCGGGCCTCCATGGCGCGCCAGTTGTTCTCCGCGGCAGTGAAGGTCTGCTCCTCCTGCGCCACGGTGAGCTGAGTCTGTTCCAGGCGCGGGGCCGCAATGGCGCCCTTCTTGAACAGCTCCTGATTACGGGCAAGCTCCCGCCGGCGGAGTTCGAGCTGCTGGCGTGCCAGCGCAACCTTGGCCTCTTCCGCCTCCACATTGGCGCGGAACTCGTCCAGCCGGGCCTTGGCCTCATCCAACTGGGCGCGGGTCTCGACCACCGTGAGCTCGTAATCCAACGGCTCGATGGTCATCAGCAGCTCGCCCTCGCGGACTACGCCGCCATCGTTCAGAACCGGCGACACCTCCTCCACCGTCCCAGCGACCAGGGCGCGCAGATCGACCCAACGTCCGGCGGCAACGGTCCCGAGAAGCTGGATGGTGGGCTGATGGTCGGTCCGATAGGCGACGACTGTGTCCACGGCCCAGACCTGCTCTGGCTTGGCTTCCCGCTGTACTTCGGGCTTTGTCACCGTGAGGGTCCAGTAGGCAACCGCCGAGCCGAGCAGGATGGCTATTGGAATCAGCGGCCGCCGCCACCGCTTGGCCATGCGCCAGGAGGCGCGTCCGATACCGGACAAGTTGATACGGCCACGGCCAACCGACGGCGCGGCAACGGTCTCCGATGCGGCACTTGCCACAACGGGCCGGAAAGTTGCGTCCAAGGAATCCATGCCCCTCTCCTGCGCGAACAGGTATTGCTGTCGAGGCACCCCCGCCGCGTCCTTCCCGCGGAGGGTGCGCCCATCCCCGCGCCCTTTCAAGCAGGCGGCGTGCCAGTTTACCGGCCCGATGAAAAAGCCCTGGATTTGCGCGGATCGGCGGCATTGCCCGGTCGTGGACCGGGTCGGAGCTGTAGCAGGATTCGCGAACGAATGGCGTAGTCGGCCACACGGGAAGTGGCGATGGCGATCCGCCGCTCGACCTCCCGGAGAGCCCCAGGGCACGTCATGCGCGCAGACCCGAACCGAGTCGCGTGGAAACGTTGGATCAAACTTTCAGTCAGAAGACGGCTTCAGCCGGCACTGGCCAGAGCCAGAAGCAATCCGGCGCCGAGCAGTAGGCCGCCGGTAATCCGGTTGAGCGCTCTGGCCGCAGCCGGTCCGGACAGGCGTGCCGCCAGCCGGTCGCCGCCAGCGGCATAGGCCATGATCCAACCGAACTCGATGACCAGCATTCCGGCGATCAGAATGGTGAGCTGCGGAGCCAGCGGCCCAGCGGGATCGATGAACTGGGGGAACAGCGCCGCCATGAAGATCAGGGCCTTGGGATTGCTGACGGCGACCAGCACGCCTTTCAGCAGCAGGGGCCAGCCGCCGCTACGCGGAACCTGCCGCACATCGGCGGATTGCGCCGGGTCCGCGGCCTCGGCCACCGGGGCACGCCAAGCCTGGACGCCCAGCCACGCCAGATACGCCACCCCTGCCCATTTGAAAATCTGGAACGCGGCGGGAGACGCGATCAGCAGCGTCCCGACGCCGAGCGCTGACAGCACCGCCAATGCCGCCAGGGCCAGACACATGCCAACCCCCCCCAGGCCGCCCCGCGCATGCCATGCGTCAACCCGAAGCCCAGGGCCAGGAGCATGTTCGGTCCCGGCGTCATGGACAGGAAAAAGCAGGTCACCAGAAATATGGCGAGTGTATGCGAGCTCATGCAGTCGGCCATGATCTGCGGAAGGCGGGAACAGACCATGCCGCGCGTACGGCCGGCAATCGCATATCGGACGGGTCAGGAATGCAGCAGCCGGAATCTGCCGGCGGTCGGCTGCTGCACCCCCGTCCTGGGAAGCATGCTCACCACCAGGTCTCAATCTGAGCTCCGAAGGTGAGATTGCTGGTGCCGTCGCCGGTGCCCAGCAGACCGGCATCGCGGGCCGCATCATTCCAGTCGGCATAGGTCACGAACAGGCGCAGCTCCGGACGGTCGAAGAAACTCCGGCCCGCTTTCAGCGTGGGTGCCAGGGTCACCTTGGTGAGCGTGCGGGTCGATCCCTGCTCCGGCATCACGCGGTCATGGCCGACCTCCAGCGCGAGGGCGAAGTGGTCGGTGAAGTGATACATCGGTCGCGCGCCGATGCTGAACCAGTCCCGCCGATCGGCGGGATCGCCTCCGGTCTGCTGCTCGAACAGCGCGACCGCCTGGGCCGACCAGTTGCCGATCTCGCTGAAGGTGAATTGGTCGACGATCCGCCAGGTCCGGGTGCCGCTGCCGACCGTATCGTCCGGAATGTTGGAGAGGGTGGAGCCTGCCCCCTGCCCGTACTGCACCGCGACCGTGTTGGAGCCGCCGAACAGTCCCGACTGGCTGTGCTGAAGGGTGAGGAAGAAGCCATTCTCGCCCTCGAAGCCGTCCCGATTCTCCTCCGAGATGCGGATGTCGCCGCCGATGGCCAGTGTGCCGCCGGGATTGACCGCAATGTCCGTCAGGCGGAAATCGTGCCGGCTGACCGCCCTGTCGGTGACCTGGATGCGGGCATCGGTGATGGTACGCTCGCTCCCCAAGCTGTCGCGGACGTCGAAACTATCGAAATCATCCTCGGAGTTGCGGAACCAGGCATAGGAGAACTTGCCCCAACCCAGGTCCAGATCCTCCATACCGGCGCCAGGACCGGTGGCGTCCCAATAATAGAAGTCGATGATGTGGACGTCGTTACGCTTATAGAAGCGCTTGCCGCCCCAGAAGGTGGCGGTGCCGAGGATACCGTCGAACAGGTTGGTGGCCCCCACCCAGGCTTGGCGGAAGGCGGCCTCCGTGGTTTCGAAATCCCCCTCGCCTTCCACCAGATAGGCCAGCAGGGCCGTGACGCTGAAGCGCGCTCCCCCTTCCGTCTCCGCCACCAGCGCATCGAGCTGCAGCTCGCTGAAGACCTCGCACTCGTTGCCCAGGCGGTATTTCGAGCGGGCGCCAGGCACTTGGAAGCAGACTTGATCGCCGCCCCGCTCATGCCCGCCGATGCCGGCCCGTAGATAGCCCGTGAAGTCCAGCGCATAATCGTCGAACATGCCGGGCAGCCCCTTGTCCTTGGCCGCCCAGTTGCCGGCGGACGGCTTGGATGGCTGGGCCGGGACAGTCGGCATGGTACTGGCGTCCGGCCGAGCAGCCGCCCCGGCGACGGGGCCGGCACGGCTCGATACCTCGTCCAGAATGCGATGCCGGTAGACCGTATAATCCTCATCCGTGATCAGGTTCTGGTCCCGCAGATTCTTCAGGTAGGCCAGCCGGTGCTGTAGATCGTCGGCAGCCCGCGCATCCTGCGTTTCGCGCGCGTCCTGCGCCTGGGCCGGCACTGCGGCCAGCCCAGGCCCGAGAAGTCCCAGGGCAAGGGCCAGCATGATTCCGGCCCGGCCCCGACGGGCGGCTGGCGGACCATCGCACAGGCGCCGACTGTCTCTGTTCCCGCGTCTGACGGCGGGCTCCACATCTTCGGCAAGATCCATCGTGTCCCCCGGTCTTTTCTTTCACCCCCAAACAGACCTGCCAAGTCAGGGCGGCGGCTATTCCGCTGCCCTGGTGATCGCCGGCACGGCGGTCTGGTGGGCCGTGAGCACCAGCCGTTCGGCCTGTCGCCGGTTCGGCAGCACCTCGAATTTGCCGCACACATGGCCCAGCCGTTCCGCCGCCCGGCCGAGTACGTCGAGCGTCGATGTGGGTCCGTCCCTCCTGACGCCCCGGACCGGTTCACCGAAGTCCATGGGCGCGCCGAGCAGAATGTCGATCCGAT
>NZ_CP030127.1:1067500-1184037 GCF_003568845.1 Indioceanicola profundi
ACTCCCCTCGTCGGGGTGCTTTTCACCTTTCCCTCACGGTACTGGTTCACTATCGGTCACTGAGGAGTACTTAGGCTTGGAGGGTGGTCCCCCCATGTTCAGACAGGATGTCTCGTGTCCCGCCCTACTCAAGGATCTTCTCCGGTTTACCCGTACGGGGCTATCACCCGCTCTGGCCCGACTTTCCAGACGGTTCCGGTTATGTAGAGAAGACCACTGGCCTGGTCCGCGTTCGCTCGCCACTACTAGCGGAGTCTCGGTTGATGTCCTTTCCTCCGGGTACTTAGATGTTTCAGTTCCCCGGGTTCGCCTCCCAAACCTATGGATTCAGCTTGGGATACCGCTTGCGCGGTGGGTTGCCCCATTCGGAAATCCACGGATCATAGCCTGCTCGCGGCTCCCCATGGCTTATCGCAGCGTGCAACGTCCTTCATCGCCTCTCAGTGCCAAGGCATCCACCAGATGCCCTTATTACGCTTGATCCTCTCATGATGCCCCACGCGCAGGGGAAACCCCACACGCAAGCGCACCTGAAAGTGCAGTTCCCTGGAGATCCAAACCGGCCTTCCCAGGCCAGCGGACCTCCCTCGGTCACACTTGCATTTACCTTCTTCACAATGTCCCAAGAACCGGAGGCCGGTGCCTCCAATGCCCAGGGCCGGCGCCATGCGCCATGCCCACGGGCAATCTGCTGTCTTCTCATCGGATCACAAGGGGGCCGGGCTCTCCCCGCCCCTCGACACCAAGAACCTGGTGGAGGCGGACGGGATCGAACCGACGACCTCATGCTTGCAAAGCACGCGCTCTCCCAACTGAGCTACGCCCCCGGGTATGGTGGGCCAGGCAAGATTTGAACTTGCGACCTCACGCTTATCAAGCGCGCGCTCTAACCAGCTGAGCTACTAGCCCGAAGCTTCCGAGCCCCTGGGTCGGAGGCTTCGGCCCCGGACCCCGATCCGGGGCCCAGAGCCACAAGCCCGACTGCCGGGGGCAGGTTGCTCATGATCCGTTGAGAAGGGATGCGCCGGCGGCGGCCCCTTACCTGGAAACCCAGGGCCTGAACATCTCAGGCGGGGCGGCGGATGAGCCGGTTCCTTAGAAAGGAGGTGATCCAGCCGCAGGTTCCCCTACGGCTACCTTGTTACGACTTCACCCCAGTCGCTGACCGTACCGTGGTCGGCTGCCTCCCTTACGGGTTAGCGCACCGGCTTCGGGTAAAGCCAACTCCCATGGTGTGACGGGCGGTGTGTACAAGGCCCGGGAACGTATTCACCGCGGCGTGCTGATCCGCGATTACTAGCGATTCCAACTTCATGCACCCGAGTTGCAGAGTGCAATCCGAACTGAGATGGCTTTTGGAGATTCGCTTCCCTTCGCAGGGTCGCTGCCCACTGTCACCACCATTGTAGCACGTGTGTAGCCCAGCCCGTAAGGGCCATGAGGACTTGACGTCATCCCCGCCTTCCTCCGCCTTGTCAGCGGCAGTTTCGCCAGAGTGCCCAACCAAATGATGGCAACTGACGATGAGGGTTGCGCTCGTTGCGGGACTTAACCCAACATCTCACGACACGAGCTGACGACAGCCATGCAGCACCTGTGTCCCGGCCTCCGAAGAGGAAAGCGCATCTCTGCGCCGGTCCAGGCATGTCAAGGGCTGGTAAGGTTCTGCGCGTTGCTTCGAATTAAACCACATGCTCCACCGCTTGTGCGGGCCCCCGTCAATTCCTTTGAGTTTCAACCTTGCGGCCGTACTCCCCAGGCGGTCGGCTTAATGCGTTAGCTGCGACACCGAAGCTCTAAGAGCCCCAACGTCTAGCCGACATCGTTTACGGCGTGGACTACCAGGGTATCTAATCCTGTTTGCTCCCCACGCTTTCGCGCCTCAGCGTCAGTATCCGTCCAGTGGGCCGCCTTCGCCACCGGTGTTCTTCCCAATATCTACGAATTTCACCTCTACACTGGGAATTCCACCCACCTCTCCGGAACTCAAGCACTCCAGTCTCAAATGCTGTTCCCAGGTTGAGCCCGGGGCTTTCACATCTGACTTGAAGCGCCGCCTACGCGCCCTTTACGCCCAGTAATTCCGAACAACGCTAGCCCCCTTCGTATTACCGCGGCTGCTGGCACGAAGTTAGCCGGGGCTTCTTCTCACGCTACCGTCATCATCGTCGCGTGCGAAAGAGCTTTACAACCCGAAGGCCTTCATCACTCACGCGGCATGGCTGGATCAGGGTTGCCCCCATTGTCCAATATTCCCCACTGCTGCCTCCCGTAGGAGTCTGGGCCGTGTCTCAGTCCCAGTGTGGCTGATCATCCTCTCAGACCAGCTACTGATCGTCGCCTTGGTGGGCCATTACCCCACCAACAAGCTAATCAGACGCGGGCCGCTCCCTTGGCGATAAATCTTTCCCCCACAGGGCTCATCCGGTATTAGCGTCCGTTTCCAGACGTTATCCCAGACCAAAGGGCACGTTCCCACGCGTTACTCACCCGTGCGCCACTAAGGCCGAAGCCTTCGTTCGACTTGCATGTGTTAGGCCTGCCGCCAGCGTTCGTTCTGAGCCAGGATCAAACTCTCAGGTTTGAAGCGGATATCAGCCAAAGCCGACATCCTCATCGACGGAGCACCTCAACCGGTGCAAATCCTACCCGAATTGTCTCCTGAAGCACCCGCCCCGATGTCTCCATCAGAACAGGTCAGAGCATTCTTGGCGTGATGCACAAGCTATAAGGCACTCCAAACACCAGCTCCCGCCGGCACCCAGAGACCGCCGCCTGCGCATCCCTTCTCAAAACCATATGCAGTTGTTCAAGACCCGCTGCGGCCCGAAAGCCGCCAACACCCCGCGCCGCCCGCCTCGCGGCTGGCCGGCAAACCTCGTCAGAGGCTGGGGCGAAACCTGTATCTGGCCCCCGTCCGAGCCTTGGTCAAGACCGCGTCGCCGCCGTCCCGTCCCGCTCGCCGGGGCCGCGGTATCTACTCCCGTCCGGGCCGCGGTGCAAGGCCTTTTTCCAAGGCCCGCTCCGCTTTCCCTCTCCGGGCCGGCCGCGCCGTCCATAAGGACGGGACCGTCTTCGACACCACGCCGCCGCCAGACCCAACCCGCAGCACCGCCTCTCGGCAGCGCCGCCCGGTCCGTCCCGCGGCGGAGCGGCTATGTAGGGGGTTACACCGCACCGGTCAATGGGTTTTTTCTGCACAAGGCGGAAATTAGCCTCAGGCCAGGCCTGATGCCAGCTGGACTCCGCCCGCCAAGCTGCCGCACGTGGAGAGGCGGCCCCTCCCCCACGGCAACAGGCGTTTCCCTCAGATCGAACACAGCCACTTAGTTCTCTAATTCGAGTGAATATCGAAGAAGGCGGCTGTCTGGAAATCGAGACTGCCGTTGTCCGTTACCTCGCCACATTGACCTTGGTGAGAACCTGTCCTCCGCTGTGCGGCTGGTTGGTCACCCAGTGCAGGAAATCCGCCCGCACCGTATAGGAGGTGCTCGGCGTCAGGTCGGCGCCGCGGACGATGATTCCGCGCCGTTGCGCCGTGGTGAGAATGATGGACTCCCCGGCCTCGATAACCTTCGGCTGGGAATAGTCGCCCTGCGCTGGATTCCATCGCAGTGGGCGTCCGTCTGCTTCCGCGATGTAGCACCGGAACGGAAAAGTCACCTTCAGCGTGCTGTAGGATGCATTCAACACTCGCAGCAGCACATTCTTGTTCCGGGCGACATGGATGGACGTAACGGCGTTGGTCATGGTCTGGTTATGCGGCACGCCGCTGCACAGGAAGTATTTCGGCTCGAACCGGTCCAGCCCCACATCCTCGCCGCAGATGCCGGCCGAGTGGTCGAGAGTGTGCCAGCGCGGATCGACATCGTCATAAACCCAGATCGCCTCGGCCGCATAGGCCAGGTCGCGCGGCTCCAGCGGAAACAGGTTATCCGCTCCACGATGGGCATAGAGCCTGCCGGGACCGTTGGGCGGATCGACGATCAGCATGCCGTACATGCCCATCTCGAAGTGCAGCACCGTGTTCTTGTGGCAGTGATAGAAGTAGGTGCCGGCCTGCGAGGCATACCATTGGTAGGTATAATCGCTTTTGACCTCGAAGGAGGTGTGGCCGACCCCGTCATTCATCGGCGTCGGCTCGATCCCGTGCCAGTGGATCGTGTGGGTGTTCTTCGCCGGCTTCAGCTCGCAATGAACCACGCTGCCCTGGTTCACCCGGATGATCTTGGATGGCCAGATCCGGTCGCCGCCGCTTTCGTTGGGGTCCTTGAACCCCCAGAACGGAAGCACTTTTCCGTCCGCCATCGTGACGCTGAAATCAGCGACCTGCCGGTGGAACCTCACGGTCGGCGTCAGCCTGTCGGGCGTGGAGGGGCTGGCCTCGTAAACGCGGCAGCCGAACTCGTCGAATGCGCCCGGATCCACCGGAGGGCGCGCAACAATGATCTCATCGGACATGATGCTTCTCCTCTTCTGGATGTCAGGCGCTCTCGATGACCCAGTCGCAGACGAGCCCCATGGGATAGGAGCCGCCGCCGGAGGTCTGGGAGATCTCGTTGTGGCAGTGCATCGGATAGGCGAGCGGGAACCGCTCCTGCGTCATCGGCCATTTCGCAGCCGGAATATCCGGCGGCTTGCGGAAGGGAAGCAGGTAGTCGCCGATGCTGCCCGGCGGCATGGTCCAGGTGTCGATCTCCATCACATTGGAGAGCGGAACGGAGGGCCCCTCCTTGGCATAGTTGGAAGCGACTTCGAAAACATGGTTGCCGTGGATGTGGGGGGAGTGCCAGGCAAGGCCGGCATTGGCGCAGCGAAGCAGCAACGGGTCGCCGATCACCCCGGTCGGCACGCAGTCGGGGTCGTGCACGGCATCGTAGCCGCTGTGGCCGTTCATGGTGAAATAGCGGGGCCGGAAGTCGTTCATGAAGTCCGAGGCGGAGAAATCCTCGCCCGCCCGTGCCCGGGCGCACCAGCGCTCATCCACCTGGTTGAAGACCCAGACCTTCTCGCGGGCCGCCCCGTGCCGCCAGCGCTTGCCGGGGAACGGGTTCTGCGCCAGCCGGCCGAACAGCGCGTCCACCGCGCTCCCGGGCGGCGCGTCCGCGGCCGCGTAGGGCATGGGCTTGCCGTTGCTGGTGGCGTTCTCCGCCCCGTCGACCACGATGATGCCGTGCAGGCCGAGAACCCGGTTCACCGGCGTCTTCTCCGGGTCCACATACATGAAGGTCCCGGATCGCGAGGCCGTCAGGGTGACCTCGCCCCGCTCCCCCGGCGGGATTAGCCCCATGGACGGACCCATGCCCAGGATCTGGAAATCATGGGCGCGGCTGCTGTTGTTGAGCACCCGGAAACGGACATTCAGGCCGGGTTTGATCCGGATCACCGGGCCCGGCACGGTCGGCTGCTCATCCTTCAGGGAAAAGGCGTACATGAACACCTGTTTCCCGTCGATCAACTCCAGCAGAACATCGTGAATCTCAAGGACAACTGTCCGGTCGTGGTCCGGTTCTTCACCGATCTCGTCATCGCTCGCCAGCGCGCCGGCGCCGAGCGAAGTCATCATTGCGCCACTGAAAAGACCCGTCTTGACGAAGGTGCGCCTCCTGACCGGGGTGGCGAGAATGGCTTGTTTCATCGACGTCTCCTTCTCCATGCCCGCGCGAGCGGAATCAGGGGAGAAGGGGCAGTTACAGGCCGCCCCTTCCACGGTTGGGCAGGGTGATGCCGCCCGTCAGCGCACATCCACGCTGGTGATCTTGGAATTGAAGCCGCCGTTGAGCTGCGCCCTGAGCTGTGTCGGGCAGCCGGTCGTCGGATTGCCTCTCCGGTCCCGGGGCGGCGCAATGCGGACGTCGAAATCGTAGAGACCGAACTGACCGACATCGGCCACGGACGTGATGGTGCCGTAATCCACGGCCGGAACGGCGGGCAGGCCCAGTTCAGCGTTCGCCGCCCGGCCCGGGGCGAAAATCCTGATGGTTTGGCCATTGGCCATATAGGTGCCGCCGCGCACCTCCAGCTCGATCTCATTGGCGGCGCGGACACGGCATTGCGCGCGCAGGATGCTCACCTGGGGATTGGCGGCGTTGGCGATCTCGCCGCCGGTCACCTCCATCAGGAAGGCATAGAAGGTGCCGTCCTTGTAATAGCCCTCTGCGGAGACGGCCGAGCCCAGCGGGATCGTTCCCGGCCTGATACGGAACCCGTAATCATTCATCAGCGGCAATCCGGGCAGCCGCTCATCGTAATAGGCTAGACCCGCGGGAATGGAAGGGCCTTCGGATACCGACGGCAGCAGGACGACTTTAGTGCCCTCGACCCTGAATTCGCCCCGCCCCGGCCGGTTTTGGGTAAGCGTCCCGAGCAGGACATTCTCCTGAACTTCAACCCAGACATCGTCGGCGATCACGGTGCCGTTGACGTGCTGTCCGATAATGACAGCGGAGCCATTCTCGAACCCGCCGAAACCTTTATTCCCGTTGATGTCCTCATCAGACGTCAGCAGGTTCAGCATGCCAGTGAGGTCGGCCGTGGGCGTCGTGATCGGCGTCGTCCTCTCAATGATGACCGTCGTGCCCACCACTTTCATGGTGGCCCGGATGCAAGCGCCGGCCTGCTCCTCGGCGCAAGCGAGATGCTCGACCGGCCCTTCAAGCTCCACCTCCTGGGCAAGCGCCGCCCCGGACAAGGTCAGGAGCACCGCCAGCAGGGGTGATGACCTGGAAATAAGCATGTCACGTCTCCTTCTTTCCCGTTTTGAGAATTCGCCCCTGTTGTCCTGGGCTGAATGAATCGTTCTCTCCGGCTACGACGCTTTCCAAAGCATAGCGCTCACTTCTGTAAGTAACCGCCATGTTAACTTCATGAAATGCACAGCCGAGCAGGCCATTCGAGGATCGTTCCTGGCCGTCCCGACCTAGAGCAGACGATCCCGCCTGCGATTATTTCTGCAATCCGGTGGTGTTAATCCATTTTGCCAGGGAATGCGGGTTGGGCTGTGATCATGAGCAACCCATGATGCATGTGGCGGTCAGGGGATGCTCGCGGCGGCAATGCCTTTCCCGGCCTGACGACCCTGAAGACCTTTGCGCGAAAACCGCCAGGGGTTGCGCCCGGTCAGAAGGCCTGTCGCCTTACTGCGGGGGCACATAACAGCAGAATCCGTGCTGATAGCGATCCCACCGTGAGCTGCATGTGCGTCACGATCAGCGGAACGAGCGCCGGATTCCGTCGCACCTGCACAATCCTTGCGCGCGCACCAACCCACTTGCCGGTGATCAAAGTCGGACAGGCGGAATTTAGGAAGCCGACAGGACCCTTTCCCGCCCCACCCTGCCTCTATATCACCCTCCTACTTACCCCATTTTTGCCCTTGATCCTTTTTGGTCACAGCCGATGCCCCAGGTTTGAACGCTGCGTTAAAGAGCGAAGCCGATTCTGTAATCCTTTCGATATGAGTAGGTGCCGACCAGCCACAACCACCCGGTGTGGGGTCTACACCACCGATACAGGATGGGCACGATGAGCGACCGGATCGACATGTCGAACTACACGTTGGTTTTTGGTGAAGAGTTCGACAGCTTGCGCCTGCTCGGCCAAAGCGATGGCTTCTGGAAGACTTCCGGATATTGGGATGAGCGGACGCTCTCGGGGAATGCCGAGCAGCAGTTCTATGTTGATCCGAGTTATAAGAACCTTGGCCTGAACCCGTTCAGTGTCGAGGATGGTGTCCTGACGATCCGGGCTGAAGAGGCGTCGAGCGAGATAAAGCCGCAGATCGGGAATATGAACTACACGTCGGGCATGATCACGTCCGAGCGGTCCTTTTCCATGCAGTACGGCTATTTTGAAATCCGAGCCCAGATGCCGGAGGGCAAAGGCCTTTGGCCCGCCTTCTGGCTGCTGACCGTGGATGGGGAATGGCCGCCGGAACTGGATGTGGTGGAGGTTCTCGGCCACGAACCGGACAAGCTCTACGGCACCTCCCACTATATCGGCGCCGATGGCAAGAAGGTCGAAGATTATGCTGTGCGAAGCAAGGGCCTGTTCGACAGCTCGGACGGGTTCCACACCTATGGCATGGATTGGCAAGAAGACAAGGTCGTCTGGTACTACGACGGCATCAAAGTCGGCGAGACAGCCAATCACATCTTCGATCAGGCCGTCTATATGATCGCCAATCTGGCCGTCGGCGGTTACTGGCCCGGAAGTCCCGATGCCTCGACCCAGTTCCCGGCCGAGATGAAGATCGACTATATCCGCGCTTACCAGAGGGCCGTTGACCATGCCGTGGTCGGCGTGCCCGACGACTGGGCCCCGATGGGCCTTGAGGCGTTCACCCCGCTGACCCGCGACGGCGCGAAAACCACCTGGTCGTGGAAATACAATCTGACGAGTACCGATACCAATGTCGCCTTGTCCGGCGACTGGGCGCGCTACGTCAACGGCAATGACAGCAACAACTTCCTTATCGGTTCTGATGCGCCTTACAACGAGATCCTGGGCGGCAAGGGCAATGACACATTGCTTGGCGGCAAGGGCACGGATGTCTTCATCATCCGCGACGGCGACGGCAACGATACCATCCTGGACCTGTCCAACAGTGTCGGGAACACCGACAAGATCCAACTGGAAGGCTTCCACTTCACCCATTTCGACGATGTGAAGCCCTGGCTGAGCCAGGTCGGATCGGACGTGATCCTGCGGCTGGACATCGACCAAGCCTTGCTGCTGAAGAACACGACCATCGACAAGCTCAGCCCGGAGATGTTCATCTTCGCCAAGTCGGTGGCGGCTCCGGCCAATGCCCCGATCATCTCCCAGCCGGCCCCCGCCCCTCAACCGGCACCCGATCCCGTGCCCGAGCCGGAAGCGCTGCCGGAGCCGGAGCCGTTACCCGAAGAGCCAGCCCCCGCGCCTGCCCCCGCCCCGTCGCCGTCCCAGCCACAGCCGGGAAGCGGTTCGACCCTGGCCCACATCGGCGTCGGCACGATTGAAGCGGAAAAGCTGACTTTGAGCGGAGGCTACAAGGCCGAGGCGAACAAGGAAGCGTCCAGCGGGGCACAGATCAAGGTCGTCGGCAGCGGTGACGCGTCCGGCACCTTCACTGGCGAGGCCGGCACCTACAAGATGACCCTCCGCTATATGGACGAGTTCGACGGCGTCTCCACCTGGACGGTCAAGGTCAATGGGCAGGCCGTGAATTCGTGGACTGGGACCGCCACCAGCAGCGATATGTTCCTGACCCGCAGCTTCGACATCGCGCTGAACACTGGAGATGTCATCACCATCTCCGGCGCCCAAGGCGGGTGGGAACATTCCCGGGTCGACTGGCTGAAGGTCGAGAAGGCCGCCGTTGCCACGCCTGCTCCGGCTCCGGCTCCGGCTCCAGCCCCCGCTCCGGTTCCTGCCCCGACCACGCCGCAGCCCGACACAGGCCCGACCATTGCGAAGATCGGAGTCGGCACGACGGAAGCCGAGAAGCTGACCTTGAGCGGCGGCTACAAGGCGGAAGCGAACAAGGAGGCATCCAGCGGCGCCCAGATCAAGGTGGTCGGAACCGGAGAAGCGTCCGGCTGCTTCAGCGGCGAAGCCGGCAAGTACAAGATGACGGTGCGCTATGTGGACGAGTTCGACGGCGTCGCTACCTGGACGGTGAAGGTCAACGGCACTGCCGTCACCTCCTGGACCGGCACCGGCGCGGGAACAGCCGATGTCTTCGCAGACCGCAGTTTCGAGCTGGACCTCAAGGCCGGCGACAAGATCACCATCGTCGGCGCGCAGGGGGATTGGGAGCATGCCCGGGTCGACTGGCTGAAGGTCGAGAAGGTGGCTGCCCCTGCTCCTGCTCCTGCTCCTGCTCCTGTCCCTGCGCCGACGCCGGTTGGTCCGGGCATCGGCATCGGCATTACCGAGGCCGAGAAGCTGAGCCTGAGCGGCGGCTACAAGGTGGAGACGGAGAGCAAGGCTTCTGGAGGGTCACAGATCAAGGTCGTCGGCAGCGGCGAGGCTTCAGGCAGCTTCACCGGCGAGGCTGGCAAGTACAAGATGAGCATCGGCTATGTCGACGAGTTCGACGGCGTTTCCAGCTTCGCGGTGAAGGTCAACGGACAGGTCGTCAACTCCTGGACCGGAAGCAGCGCCGACGGCGTCGACCGCACCGAAATCCGCAGCTTTGAGCTGGATCTGAAGCCCGGCGACAAGATCACCATTGCCGGCGCCCAGGGCGAGTGGGAGCATGCCCGGGTCGACTGGCTGAAGCTGGAAAAGCAGATCGTGATCGATGGCCCGACCATCGGCGTCGGCCTCACCCAGGCGGACACTCTCAGCCTCAAGGGATACGTGAAGGAGCAGCACAGCGCCGCCGACGATGGAACGCTGATCATGGTCCGGGGCAGCGGAACGGCTCTGGGCACCTTCAACGGCACGGACGGCCATTACAATTTGGATGTCGGCTATCTGAACGAGAACGACGGGGCGGCGAACTGGCAGGTGCTGGTCAATGGCCAATCGGTAGGGTCATGGAAGGGGATCGGCGGCAATGGCGGCATCGAGACCCGTAGCTTCGAGCTGGATCTGAAGTTCGGGGACAAGATCACGCTCGCCGGCACCCAGGATGTCGGGGAATATGCGCGCATCGACTGGCTGAAGCTTACGGGCGCTCCGACGATGGCCGTCACGGAGGCATCCCCCCTCGTCCAGGACCCGTATGCCTCTACCCACCAGCTCCACCTTATAGGCGTTTCCTCCGCCGGTCCGATGGAAATGGTCAGCTACTGACGCGCGGAAGGGGACGGCGATCCGCGGATCGCCGTCCCCCTTTTCTATTGCTGGATCAGCGATCGGTGCGGCGGCCGGTGGTGCCGCGATTGTCGTCGACCTCGACCTCGGTGTGGCGAACACTGTCGGAAACAGTCTGTGCCCGTTCCTCGACATCCTTGCGGATAACAAGCTCCTCCTTCACGCGGGCCTGCTTGCTCACCACAGCCTCCTCATCCGTCTCCGTCACCTCCACGGTGCGCTCGCGGAAGGCATCGGCCGGAATGTCGGCGGAGGCGCCGGTGACCGCGCGACGTTCCACCGTGATGGTTTCGTCACGCAGTCGCACCTGCTCCTCGATCGGCGTCTCGACAATATAGCTGCGCACGCGAACGCTGCCCTGTTCGACGGCGCGCTTGCCGACCGAGACATCCTCTTCGACGATGGGGATGTGCTCCTCATTGCCCGTGGCGGTGCCGGCCGAGGTGCGGTCCGTATCGCGCAGGGACGCCGCCGCCCGGCTCAGGCCGGAGCCGTAACGGCTGCGCTCTTCCGTGGCGCGGGTGGCGTCATACTCTTCCGAGCTGGCGTCATAGCCGGACCAGCCGCTCTCCCGATAGGACCGCAGCCGGTCGTCGATATCCACCGGACCATGGCGCTGAACGATCTCGATCGCCGTGTCGCAATGGTTGCTGCTGACATGGCCGACCAGCAGCACCCCGCCGCGGCGCAGTCCCTCGGCATAGGCTTCCGCATCGGCCTGGGGAACGCCCAGGCGGGTCAGCGTGCCGACGCGCTTGCCCGGGCTGTCATAGTCGTGCCCGAAGCTGCTGAACACGCCGCGGTCATTCCCGAAGTCGGCGGCGGACTGGGCATGCGCCCCGCCCATCACCTGGAAGGACCGCCGGAGCCCTGCGGAATCGAGTTCGCTCAGGACCTGGTTCGCCGTGGTCACGTCGTCGTAAAGCGCAACAATGGTCTTGTCGCTCATGGGGTCACTCCTCGCTTGGTTGGTCGCTGCGCTCCAGCATCCCGTCGCGGGTCACGCTGGCCTCTTCGGTGCGCAGAGTTGCCGAAATCTGTTCGGTGCGGCGGCTGACCCGCCGCGTGATGTGGACTTCTTCTTTGAGGATCAGCCGCTTGGTGACGACCAGCTCCTCCTCGAGCACAGGCACGATCAGGACATCGCCGTCCTGGCGGACCTCGGGGGCAGTTTCGACCACCCGGCCCACGGGAACCCGGACGATGTCGACCGTCGTGCTGTCCAGTTCCTGCTCGACGGTCTGCTCCCGGGCATGCACATGGGTCTCGACGCGGACAGTCGAGGTTTCCACGGCCTTCTTCCCGACGGAGAGTACTTCCTCGTGCAGGGGAATAGTCCGACGGGAGTCCATGCGTTTGCTCCCGTCAGAATACGAGCAGGGCGACGATGACGGCCAGGATGATGAGACCGATGACCCACCACAGGGTCTTGCTGCCGCCCGTCTCCGTCCGCTCGACCTTCACATCCGTTTTCGGGGCCGTACTGGTGCCGTCGGTGTCATAGACACCCACCTTCCTCGGCTGATCCGCCATGTCGGGCGCTCCTTCTAAGCAATTGAAGGCCCAGCAACAGGAATAGCAAGCGCCTGTTACTGTGACTTTACTGAGATTTGGTAGTATGAGCATCAGCGTCCGGTTGAACATTACATGACGCTTATATGAAGCTGCCTCTGCTGTCGGCGTCATCCGCCACATGGGACTGAAACGGCCCTGAGGCTGCCCTGTTGGAATTGCTCCAAACAGCAGAGGAAACGATCATGGCGGATCTGACAGGTATCCTGGGCACCATGCTGGCCACCGGAATGGCGGGTCGAAGCCGCCGCGGGCAGGCCTTCTCGGCGTCCCCCTTCGGGATGGGCGGAGCCGGCGGCATGAGAATGGGCGGCGGCGCCATGGGCATGCAGGGCGGCGGCATGGATTTCAAGAAGGTGGCCGGGCTCGGCGCCCTGGGTTATCTGGCCTACAAGGCCTATCAGGATCGGCAGCAGAACAACCCCGGTCAGGGCGGCAGCGGTGCAGCCGGTTCCGGCGGCGGTCTCCTGGGCGGCATCTTCGGCGGGGGCTCGTCCGGGGCTACCAGCCAGCCGGGCGGCGCAGCCGGCGGAAGCGGCTCCCTGGGGGAGCGGTTGTCGGGCATGCTCCGCCCGCAGCAGCCGGACGCGCCCGATGCGTCCGCCATGCCTGACGTCCAGATGGAGGATCAGAAGGCCCTGCTGCTGATCCGCGCCATGATCGCCGCCGCGAATGCCGATGGCGAGATCACCCAGGAGGAGCGGCAGCGCATCGTCTCCAAGCTGGACGAAGCCGGCGCCGGGCCGGATGAACGCCGGGTCGTGGAGCATGAGCTGCGCAACCCGATCTCCACCGATGCCCTTGTCCGCGCCGCGCGGGAGGAGGACATGGCCGAGCAGGTTTATCTGGCCTCGGCCCTGTCCATGAATCCCGACAGCGATGCGGAGCGGTCTTACCTGCAGTACCTCGCGGCGCGCCTGAACCTGTCGCCGCAGCAGGTGCAGGCGCTACAGCAGGTCGCCTGACGCAATAGGCGGAGCCGCGCCCGCCCGACACGGGACCTGCGGCTCTTCCGGGATCGGGGCGGCCAAACAGCCGCCTCGGCACCGCCTCCGGATCGCCATTGCGCAGCAGGGCGCCGGTATGCTGTATGCCGCCGATGCTTACCGATCCGTACTTCTACGCGGCGGCCATCCCCGCGGTCATCATCCTCGGGCTCGCCAAGGGCGGCTTCGCCGGCATCGGCATTCTGGCGCTGCCCTTGATGGCGCTGGTGGCGCCGCCGGTCCAGGCGGCCTCGGTCCTTCTGCCGATCCTCATCGTCCAGGACGTCGTCAGCGTATGGGCGTTCCGTCGGAGTTGGGATGGAAGCCTGCTCGCACTTCTACTGCCCAGTGCCGCGGGGGGAATCGCCGCCGGCTTCGCTCTGGCGGCCTATGTCTCTTCCGCCGGGATTGAGCTTGCGGTCGGCGCGACCTCGATCGCCTTCGCCCTCCAGCGGCTCTGGAAGGAGCGTGGAGCGACCGTTGTTCCGCCTGCGGCTGCTGCCCCCTGGACCGGCGTCTTCTGGGGCGGTCTGGCGGGCTTCACCAGCCAGATCGCGCATGCCGGCGGTCCGCCCTTCCAGATCTATGTGCTGCCGAAACGGCTGCCCCGCGACACCTTCATCGGAACGAGCGCCATCTTCTTCGCCGTGGTGAACTGGCTGAAGGTGCCGGCCTACGTGGCGCTGGGACAATTGACGGAGCAGAACCTGACGACCTCGGCGGTGCTGGTTCCGATTGCGATCGCATCCACCTGGGCCGGCGTGGTGCTGGTGCGCCGCTTCCCGGCGGAGCGGTTCTATACGGTTATCTATGTGCTGCTGGTCTTCGTCGGCGCGAAGCTGGCATGGGATGGTATCTCCGGCTTTGCCGGAGCATCGTAAGCCGGGGCCGGGTTCCGGTTCCGGCCGTTGTCTCTCCTAGGAACCGATGGGGAGCGGGCATGCTGTACAACAAGGAGTTGGACGCGCTGATCGCGAAGGGGCGGCAGACCGGGAGCCTGAGCCTGGAGCAGCTCGCAGCTCGGCTACCGGTGGAGCAGATGGACATGCTCGCCCTGGCCCGGATCATCGAGCATCTGGAGGCGGCGGGAGTCGAGGTCGATATCGACCCGGACCTGTCCCGGCCCCGGCGCGATGCCCCACCGCCGCAGCCTGTCGCCGACCTTCTACCCGATACAGCCCCGCCGCCGCCTCCGCCGGAAAGGCGGCCCGATGCCGCCGAAGACGGGCCGGCTCCGCAGGGTTACAGCACCGCACCGCCGACGCAGGACAGGACAGACGGATCGGTGCGGACCGGCTCCTCCCGCACATGGCTGCTGTGGCTCGCCGCCGCGCTTCTGCTCGTGCTGTTGGCTGCTATCTTCTGGACAGGTGATGCTGCCGCCATGCCTCACTGGCTGGTAAGGTAAGCATCCGGACCAATGTTCAGGGCATCCGCCGGCCGCGCGGCAAACGCCAGCGGCCGGATTGCCGGAGCCATTTCTTCCAGCGGCGGGGTTCATGCGGGTTCTAAGACGTCTGCTGTTCAGCATCGTTCTACTGCTGCTGTTCCTCATCTCCGGTCCGACATGGATGATCGCGACCGGTCAGGCAGCCTTGGAAGCGGACCACCGCACCGCAAGCTGGGACAGAAGCAATCTGGCTCCGCCGCCGGAGGAAACGCCGGAAGCCGTGGTCCAGGTCTATGCGGCGCGAGCGTTCGAATGGCGCGGCGCATTCTCCGTCCATAGCTGGATCGCGGCAAAACCGAAGGGCGCCCACTCCTATACGCGATATGAGGTGATCGGTTTCCGGCTCTGGTCGACAGGGTCGGCCGTTGCAGTGGGGAACAGCCGACCGCCGGACGCCCAGTGGTTCGGCGCGGACCCGGAACTGATCTTCGAAGCCAGGGGCGAGAGGGCGCAGCAGATCATCGACCAGCTTGATCCGGCGGTGGCCCGCTATCCCTATCCCGACCGGTACGAAGCCTGGCCCGGCCCCAACAGCAACACCTTCATCGCCTGGATGATGGCCGAGGTCGAAGGCCTGGATGCGGTTCTGCCCTCCAACGCCGTCGGCAAGGGATGGCATGACGGATGGTGGCGTTCTGAAAAGGTCCGGACGGCTACCGGCGACGGCTGGATCGCCTCAGGCCCCTTCGGCCTTGTGGGGCTGACCACGCTTCCAGGCCGCTTCGAGGTCAGCATCCTCGGCATGTCATTCGGATACTCAGCCGGCGGCATTATCCTGCCGGGCATCGGCGTTCTTCGCTGACAGCACTTGGACACTGCTGCAACCCGCATTCATTCGGGCGGCAAAACCGTGAGCTACAGTCGGTACGATGCATCAGGGGTATCTAGCGAACAGAATGGGGCTGCCTCATGGCAGCCCCATGCCATTGGTCAATGTTGTTTCCTGGCCGGCGGCAAAGCAAATTAGTCGATGCGGAGATCCACATCAGCAGTCGCCGTTGCGTCAGTGACTGGCGTCCCGCTGTTCAACAGCGTCGCGGTGACCTTCGTCGGGCAGCCCCGGCGACCAGTCGGCGTCCCCTTGAAAGAGTAGCTGTACAGATAATACATTGCGTTCTCGCCATCAATCGTCAGGGCCGCACTGGGTGGCGTAGTTCCAGTCGCAGTGCTGTACCAAACGCCACCTTCAGCAGAAGTCAGCCGCACCCGGTGGGTATTGCCGAGCCCATTTTCAGCTGCTCCATGCGCAGCGCCGCTAACGGACAGTTCAATATTAGTATTTGAACGTTGTCGGCATTGAACTCTCAGAACGCTGACTTCTTTCTTGGTAGCGTTGGCCAATTTACCCGCATCGACTTCAATAAGAAAAGCCCTCATGACGCCGTCATCATCCATGTATCCCTCAACGGACGTCAGTGCACCGATAGGCAGATCTTCTTCGACCTTGAAACCATACTCATTTTGTATCGGGAGGCCGGGGTATCGGGAATCATATTCGTATTTGTCAGATTCATCCTTGCCAAGTGGAATCACCGGCATGTTCCCCACATACAAATTCGCCTTTGGGTTTTCGCTTGGCGCGTGAGTTACACCACCCAACAAAACATTCTCATGATAATCTGTGAAGAACGTTTCAGCGGTTATCTTTGCTGACTCGTCGGCAGAATAGGTTTGCGTTCCCGTCACGATCGCCGTGCCTCCAAGGAAGCCGACGGGACCTCCTGAGGGATACTGAGTTGCTTTAATACCAGGCAAGTTATCGCTGATGGCGAAAAAAACTGATGCCGGCATTGAGGCCGTAGGAGTCTGCACCGGAAGGTTACTTGGCACGAAAACAGTCGAGCCCATGACCTTCACATTGTATCCGCCATCCACTTTGTTTATACTGACCATCTCCCCCTCAAGCTCAACAGTTACTGGCGGAATCAACTGTTGAGCAGACGATGCTGAGGCAAGCAAAAGTACCACTGCGGCCGGAAGCAGAGAGGTGAGCTTCTTAGACATCTACTTTCTCCATTCTGGATTCTAGACATTGCTTGTGTCAGGAGAGCAAGCAATCGTTCTGCTGGATCTATTTTGACGATAGCCGGAGCGTGACAGTGTCCGGACATGCCGACGGCGAGACTGCACGGTCGATAGTGCGGCCGGTCCGGGCCTGAAGGACCCGCTTGTTCTTCAGCTTGACCCTGTCGGCCTTCCGAAGGCGTGGCGGCAGTTCCGCCCGCTTCTTGAGTTGACCCGGCGCCTGGGCGGAAGCGCCCGGCGCCAGTGTGGCGCAGCCGCGGTATTCCTTCGGCGCGGCGGATCGTTGGGTCGTCTCGTAACGCTGGGTCTGTGCCGCGGCGGGCACGGCCCAGCTTACGGCAAGACATGCCAGGATCATCAAAGTGGCCTGTCTCATCCTGAGCTCCTTCCAGGCGGTTTCGCGGATGTGAGTGGCTGGTCCGCTGCTACATGGACGAGGAATCTGGCCGATTACTTTTGAAGCGCGCAGGGGCTAGCTATTCTGTGCCGGGCAGAGCACCGGCTTTGACTATTCCCGTCCCAGAAGCATGAGCTTCTGAAGAAAAGGATTCGCCTTTTCCCTGGCATGCGCGCTGTAATTTCGTGGATTTATTATGGGCCGCCGGAGCCTCGGAAATCTCACCGCGACAGTTCCGGGAGAGCCGAAGGGAAGCCGGAGCTGCCCCGTTTCCATTTTCTCCTTCTGCGCATAGAGTGGCTGACGCCGGTGGCGGCGGATCATCGACTTGTCTGCCAAGGATGCCGCCTCTGCGGCAGGTCCCTGGACAGGTCCAGGAAGCCGTTCGCCTCTCCCTTCCAGCAGGAGTTCGCGCCATGACGCTAAGGTCCACCGACATCTCGGGTGTCGATCTCGTCATTCTTCCGCCGGTCCGTGACCTTGGTGACGGCTTTTCGGTACGCCGCGCCCTTCCTTCCGCCCATCGCCGCATGGTCGGACCCTTCATCTTCTTCGACCAGATGGGTCCTGCCGTCTTTTCCGACGGCGACGGGCTGGACGTGCGGCCGCATCCGCATATCGGTCTGGCCACAGTGACCTATCTGCTGGAGGGGGAAATATTCCATCGGGACAGCGTCGGCAGCATCCAGCCGATCCGGCCCGGCGAGGTCAACTGGATGACCGCGGGCTCCGGCATCGTCCATTCCGAGCGAACCGGTCCCGATGCCCGTGCGAATGGCGGGCCGCTATTCGGGTTGCAGACCTGGGTCGCCCTGCCGACCGCGCATGAAGAGACAGCGCCGGCTTTCGCCCACCATAAGGCTGCGGAGATTCCCTTTACCGAAGCCGACGGAGTGCGGCTGACGCTGATCGCGGGCACACTGGACGGGCTCCGCTCGCCCGTGCGGACCTTCTCCGACATGGTCTATGCCGATATCATTCTGGCCGACGAGGCCCGGTACCAGGTGCGTCCGGAACATGTCGAGCGCGCCGTCTATGTTGTCGAAGGAAATGTGGAAGTGGCAGGCCAGGCCGGCGGGTTTACGACCGGCGAGCTCGTCATCCTGAAGCCGGAGGCCGAGATCGTGCTGAAGGCAAAGGGCGGCGCGCGGATCATGCTCGTGGGCGGAGAGCCATTTCCCGAGAAGCGTCACATCTACTGGAACTTCGTCTCAAGCTCCCTCGAACGGATCGAGCAGGCGAAGCGCGACTGGCGTGATCGGAATTTCCCGCCGGTGCCGGAGGAGGACGAGTTCATTCCGCTGCCGGAGGAACCCAAACCGGTCCGCTATCCCTGACCGCACGCGGCCGGCGGCGCCGTTCCGCATAAAGATAATCAGACCTTGGTATGGTCATGACATCCCGAGTCTATATGACAGGCAACCTCAGGATGGTTGAGGGCGACTGCGGGAGCCTTGACACTTCAGGAAGTCAGCGCCGCGTTCCAACGGCTCCGCGCGTCGGACGGCATGACGCAACACCAGCGTTCCCGAGTTGCCGGATCGCGCGGCGACCGGAGCGTCGCCCGTCCCACTCCAAGATCAGAGCGCATGGCCATGCAATTGTCGTTTCCATCCATCCCTGCCCCGTTCTTCGGCATGGTCCTCGGTCTTGGCGGATTGAGCAGCGGCTGGCGCTTGGCGACCCGCGTCTGGGGCGCCCCGGCGCTGATCGCGGAAATCCTGGCCATCGCCGCCGGACTGATCTGGGGGTTGTGGATACTGTTCTTTGCCTGGAAGTGGGTGGATGACCGGGAGTCCGCGCTGACCGAGTTCCGGCATCCGATCCAGTCCTTCTTCATTGTCCTGGCCCCTGTCGCGACCATGGTTGCCGGCATCGCCCTGGCCCCGGATCTGCCGCGGCTGGCGCTGGTCATGATCCTGGCCGGCGGCGCCGGGCAGTTGGCCTTCAGCGCCTGGGCGACGGGAAGCCTCTGGCGCGGCAATCGGGACATGGAGAGCATAACGCCCGCTCTCTACCTGCCGACGGTTGGCGGCAGCTTCGTTGCCGCGAATGCCTGCGGGATGTACGGCTATCCCGATGCAGGCCTGCTCTATTTCGGAGCCGGGTTCCTGTCCTGGATCGTGCTGGAATCCGTAATCCTGCAGCGGCTTCTGACGCATTCCCTGCCCGTGGCATTGCGCGCCACCATGGGCGTCCATCTAGCCCCGCCTGCCGTTGGCTGCGTCGCTTATCTGGGCGTGACGCAGGGGGCGCCGGACCACCTCGCCCAGTTCCTCTTTGGCTATGCCATGTTGCAGGCCCTGGCGCTGATGCGGATCATTCCATGGCTGCGCGAGCAGGTCTTTTCACCCGCGGCCTGGGCCTACACCTTCGGCGTGTCCGCCCTGCCGGCTGCCGCCCTGCGCTTTGTCGAGCGCGGTCAGTCGGGCCCCATTTCGCACCTCGCTCTTCCCATTTTCGTCGCCGCCAATCTGATCATCGGCTGGATCGCCGTGCGTACATTGATCCTTGCCGTCAACGGCAAGCTGCTGCCCGGGAGGGCCGCCCCGCCCCAGGCCGCGCCGGCATCGGAACTGGCCCTCGGGTCGGATTGATCGGCTTCGGGCTTCCAAACGGGAGACCGGCTGGCGTTCTGGACGCCAGCCGGTCACGATCACCTCCGCCGGCCGGAGCGTCCGTTACTCCGCCGCCAAATCCGTCCTGCCCCGGGCCGCGCCGGTGAGCCGTGCAACCGCGGTATTCGTCGTCCAGAGCGCATTTGCCAGCCAGCGGAAGTTGGTCAGCGCCGCGAGATAGCCGTCCCCTTCCGGAACCTTGCTGGCCGCGGTGGCGTCCCGTACCACCGCGACTTCGAACCCGTGCTCGACGAAGTCGCGCAAATGGGATTCGACGCAGAAATTGGCCGCCATGCCGGCCAGGATGACTTGATCGACCTTCTTCTTGCGGAGCTGGAAGAGCACGTCGTTGGTCTGTGGTCCGGCGATCTTATGGGGCGAGCAGACAATGGTCCGGCCGTCCTGGATCAGATCCTTGTATTCCGGCATCCAGTCCGCGCCCGAATTGGCGAAGCCCTCCAGCGACAGGGGATCGCGCCGGTCGAACATCCGAAGCTTGTGCATCAGGGCCTCGCCTGGAGCGGCAAAGTCCCAGTCATGGTCGTGGGGATAGTAGTAGTGCGGGGATATCACCACCGGTATCTCCACCTGCTTCGCAGCCTGGAAGAGCCGCAGCAGGTTCGCCACCGTATTATGCTCGGTTATGCTCTCGCCGAATGCTCCCCAGCTTGCGCCGGCCGGGCTCAGGAAGTCGATCTGCGGATCGGTGACCACCAGGGCCGTTCGGGACAGATCGAGCGTCATGTCGAGCTGCGGCAGCACCGGATTCGCGGGATCGGCATAGGGATCGGTCCTGACCAGCAGCTGACCGGGATGATCGGTGGAAGCGTCGGAAGGCTTTGACATCGGAGCTCCTCTTGAGTGACTGGGCCCGCCGCGCGGGCGGGGCAGCAGGGGGGAATGGGCGTGCCTCGTGGGCACCGGTGTGGCGGCGGTTTCCCCAAGACGGGGTGCGCGCAGGGCCTATCGGGCCTGCTTCTGGCGGGACCGCGTGCGGCCCCAGGCGTCATGCTTCGACGTGTTCGGGCTGCATCATCTTGCGCAACTTCGCCAATGCCGCGGTTTCGATCTGCCGCACGCGCTCCCCGGAAATGCCGAGCTCCCGCCCGATCTCCGCCAAGCGCTTGGGCTGTTCGGTCAGATGGCGGGCCGCAATGATGCGGTGCTCACGGGGGTTCAGCGCGGCAAGCGCTGCCCACAGTCCCGTCTCCTCCCGCCGCTCCTGCCGTCGGCGAACCAGCATTTCTTCCGGGCTCTCACCCTCGTCGGCCAGCAGGTCCGCCATGGTGCCGGAGCCCTCTTCGGAAAGCGGCGCGTGGATTGACATGTCCCTGGGCAGCAGGATCTGCGCCTCGACGGCACTGCCGGCCTGGAAGAATGCACGCAGATGTCGGGCGGACATGCTTGGCCGGACGATGGAGGAGTTTCTGTAAACGGCATCCCTGACGGCCGACTTGACCCACCACGCCGCATAGGTGGCGAAGCGGGCCCCGGCATCGGGTCGGTACCGTTCAATGGCCCGCGACAGGCCGAGCACACCCTCCTGGACGAGATCCTCGTAGCCATGCCGCTGCCGGCGATAACGCGCCGCGATGGCGATCACCAGCCTCAGGTGGGAAACCAGCAGCGCGTCAAGGGCGCGCTTGTCCCTGCCCTTCTGCCAGCGGGCGATCAGGGCCTCCTCTTCCGCCTGGGTAAGCAGTGGCGCGACCTCAGCACTGACCGTGAGACGAAGGCCGGTGCGGCCGGTCGGCCGGATATTGTCGTCAGGTCCGGAAGCGGGCCGCATGGCATCCATCTCCATTGTCGGGAGAGAAGACCGGGCTGATGGAAACCGTGATTCCCACCAGCCCGCAAGGATATCCCCAGGATTGCGGAGAAGCGGCCCTGGGGAGGGCGGGCCTTCGTCCTGGAGAGGTGGGTGCCGGGCGTGGGGCGGGGAGCCGCCCCCCAGCTGCGTGATAAGGGACGATAACCATACCCGGCAGGACGGAAACCTAATCACCGGCGCCGCGCCGTACTTGTCCCGGAATGCTGTTTTGGGACGTCCCTGCAGGAAATTCCGGTAGATCGCCGCGGCGGCCATTGCCGCCTGCGGAGTTGCCCGGCAGCGCCAAGACAGGGCGGTGGGCTGACTAATCGGCGCCCTGCGCAACAAAGCGCACTTGTGACGGAAGGTGCAGCCTTTACCTCAAGTCCGCCCGGTGGAGAGAGCAGACGGTTCGTACGGACCGGACGTGTCGCAGCCGATGAGCCGCAAGGCGCGGCATCCCTGCCGGGCCATCGTGGCGGCGACCAAGTCGGCGGGTCCGCGCCGCTCCTCCAGAGCCGGCAAGGTTCCCCGCCAGGGGCATGTCTTAAAATGACGCATATACGTCATTTCCGCCATTCGACCGCGCGCTTATGAATCGACCATCGCGCTTCGCTCTGGAAGCCGAACCCTATCGGGGCCGGCGACCAAAGCCTTCGAACAACTTTGAAACCGGGGCAGAAAATGCAACTCACAGGCAATACAATCCTCATCACCGGCGGCGGTTCAGGAATCGGGCGCGGCCTTGCAGAGGCTTTCCATCGTCTCGGCAACAAGGTCATCATTGCGGGACGCCGCCGCAGCCATCTGGAAGCGGTCGCAACGGCCAATCCGGGAATTGAACTCCTTGAACTCGACATCACCGATCCGCACAGCATTGCCCAGGCCGCTGCTGCGCTGATCCGGGACTACCCGTCCCTGAACGTTCTCATCAACAATGCCGGAATCATGCCTTTCGACGATGCCGGCGGCGTGATGGACGACGCGCAGGCGCAGAAACTCGTCGCGACGAACCTTCTCGGTCCGATCCGCCTCACCTCCGCCCTGATCGAGCACCTGAAAAGGCAGGAGCGCGCGACCATCATTCACAACACGTCGGTGCTGGCCTACCTGCCGCTCGCCAATACTGCGCTTTATTCCGCGACCAAGGCGGCGCTGCATTCCTATGCCATGTCGCAGCGCTTCATGCTCCGCAACACGTCGGTATCCGTGCAGGAGATCGCGCCGCCCTGGGTCGACACGGATCTGATCCATAAGAGCGGCGATCCGCGCGCCATGCCGCTGGACGACTTTATCAGCGAGACCATGCGGGCCCTGGCGACCGACGCCGAGGAGGTGCTGGTGGAACGGGTCATACCGCTCCGCGATAACCCGGGGGCCGGAGAGCATGCCCTCTTCAAGCTCTTCAACGAATCCGTCGTCGAGAACCCGATCCCGGTGGCTTGAGGCAGACACAGGCACGGCCGGATGAGACGTCCCGATACCGGCCAGGATAAGGCGACCTATGCCAAGGCATAGGTCGCATCAACCTGCATATGGTCCTGCCCTGCCGCCGATAATGGCAGGCTTCCACTTGGACCAGGCATCCTGATTTCCGAAAAAGGGGGCACCATGCTCGAACTCAAAGTGAATGGCGAGGTTCGGCGCGTATCCGTGGAGGAGGACACGCCATTGCTGTGGGTCCTGCGGGACACGTTGGGCATGACCGGAACCAAGTATGGCTGCGGCATTGCCCAGTGCGGCGCCTGCACGGTGCTGGTCGATGGCGTTGCCACGCGGTCCTGCCAGATGCCCGTGGATAGTGTCGTGGGCGCGGAGATCACCACCATTGAGGCGGTCGAGCAGGACGATGTCGGCCGCAAGGTGGTCGATGCCTGGGTTTCCAACCAGGTGCCCCAGTGCGGGTACTGCCAGTCCGGTCAGGTCATGGCCGCCACCGCCCTGCTGAAGGAAAACCCGACGCCCACGGATGCGGACATCCAGTCCGCCATGACCAACCTGTGCCGGTGCGGCACCTACAACAAGATCGCTGCCGCCGTCCGGCTGGCCGCCGGCTGAGGAGGATGCCATGAACCGCTTCTTGCAAGCCCCCTTCCCCGGCTCCACGCCCGCCGCCCCCGATCACACCATCACGAACCTGTCCCGCCGCGGCTTCCTCGGCGCCAGCGCAGGCGCGCTGCTGCTCAGCGCCATGCTCCCGGTCGGCGGAGCAGCGGCGCAGGCGAAAGCTGCATCACCCAAGCCTGGAACCCGTGTTCCGGCCTTCCTGGAAATCCGGCCCGACGGCACGGTCAAGCTCTTCAGCCCCTTCGTCGAGGGCGGTCAGGGCATCAATACGGCCCTGGCCCAGATCGTGGGTGAGGAGCTGGATGTGGACCCCGCCCGTTTCGACGTGGAGTGCGCCCCGCCCGGACCGGACTATGCGCTCGTGAACGGGATGCGCATGACGGGCGGCAGCTTCTCCGTACGGTCCAGCTACGACACCATGCGCCGGCTCGGGGCCACGGCGCGCGACATGCTGATCCGCGCCGCCGCCGCCCAGCTCAAGGTCAAGGAGAGCCAGCTCTCCACCGAGAACGGGCGCATCCTGCACAAGGCTTCCGGCCGCTCCCTCGGCTACGGGGACGTAGCGGACAAGGCCCTCCGCCTGGAACCGCGGGCGAATGTGCCCCTGCGGGACCCGACCACGTTCCGCTATATCCGCCATCCGGTGGCCCGGCTGGATGTGCACGCCAAATCCACCGGGCGCGCCGAGTTCGCCATCGACCAGAAGGTTGAGGGCATGCTCTACGCCGCCGTCCAGCACGCGCCGCATGAGGGCACCCAGCCCACCGGTTTCGAGAACGAGGCTGAGGTGAAGGCCATGCCGGGCGTGCATTCGGTGCACAAGCTGCCGGGCGCAGTGGCGGTGTGCGCCGATAGCTGGTGGCGTGCCCGCAAGGCGGTCGAGGCGCTGAAAGCCGCGTGGACCCGGCCGGAGCCTGACGGGATAAAAAGCATCTCCGCCACCTTCTCCTCCAAGGGCATGCTCGCCGCCCTGAAATCCTCAACCGAAGCCGGGATCGTGGCGGAGCAGGCCGGCGATACCGCTGCCGCCTTCGCCTCCGCCGACCGGATCATCGAGGCGGAGTACGACGCGCCCTATCTCGCCCATGCCCAGCTGGAACCGCCCTCCGCCCTGGCGCGGTTCAACAACGACGGCACCCTGGACCTCTGGCTTCCGAACCAGGCGCCGGAGTTGTTCCAGGGCGTCGCAGCCCAGACGGCCGGGCTGGAACCGGACCGGGTGCGCATCCATTCGCCGATGCTCGGCGGGTTCTTCGGGCGGCATTTCATCTATGGGGCAGGCAACCCCTTCCCGCAGGCGATTCTGCTGGCCAAAGCCACCGGCCAGCCGGTGAAGGTGCTTTGGTCGCGGGAGGAGGAGTTTGCGTCGGATGCGTTGCGGCCGCTGAGCTTTACGCGCTTCCGCGCCGCCATCGGCAAGGACGGTTTTCCGACGGCGATCGAAGCCCGCATCGTGGGCGAAGGGCCGATCGGCCGCTGGTTCGGGGCCGTGTTCAAGAGCCCGGTCGACAGCTCCGCCGTGGAGGGGATCGTCGAGAAGCCCTATGCTATTGCGAACCGGAAGATGGAGTTCGTGAAAGTCGTTCATCCCGTGAACATCGCCTTCTGGCGGTCGGTCGGGCATTCCATGAACGACTTCTTCTACGAAGGCTTCCTGGATGAGGTGGCGGCGGCTGGCGGCCAGGATCCTTATGCCTTGCGCCTGAAGCTTCTCAAGGACAAGCCCCGGCATACGACCCTGTTGAAGGCAGTGGCGGAGCTGTCCGGCGGCTGGAAGCGCGGCCCCTATGAGGAGGCCGGGGAAAAGCGGGCGCGTGGCGTTTCCATGGCCTCTCCCTTCGGTTCCGAAACGGCCACCATCGCCGAGGTATCGGTCGCGGACGGACAGGTGAGGGTGCACAATCTCTGGATCGCCATCGATCCTGGCAGCATCGTCAACCCGGCCATCGTCAAGGCGCAGGTGGAATCGGCCGCCGCCCTGGGCCTGTCCTCTGCGCTGTTCGAGCAGGTCGTCTATGAGAACGGCGTCCGGCAGCAGCACAACTACGACACCTATCCGATCCTGTCGCGCGAGCACATGCCGACGGTGCATGTGCGCATCGTGGAGAGCGGAGCCCCCATGGGCGGCATCGGGGAGCCGGGCCTTCCGGGCGTTCCCCCCGCCGTGGCAAACGCCGTCGCGGCCCTTACCGGCCGACATGTCCGGAGCCTGCCCATGGCAAACGCAAAGCTCCTTGCAAGCTGAGCAGAAGGCAGGCTTTCTCGTCGCGGGGAAGCCTGCAGTCCCATTCCAGACTGCGGCGGCCGGTCAGGCTGGCCCGTCGCGCTCAAGGATCGATGCGCGCGCCGCTGCCAGGATTTTATCGGACAGTTCGGAATCGCCGACAGCGCGCGACAGAAGAAGTGAGCCGAACAGGGTGGACAGGGTGGCGAGCGCCCTGTCCCGCCCACGATCATCGGGTTGGTCGGCAATAGTTCGGGATATGACGTCGATCAAGGGCTCTAGCCCGTTGGCGAAGGCCTGCTTCAAGTCCGCATTCCCGCTGCGCGCCACGTCGGCCGCCAGCGCCGCATAGATGCAGCCGGACCCTGGCCGGTCGCGGTGCTGCGGCGACAGGTAGAAGGCAACCAGATTGGCCAGCGGCTCCTCCCCTCCCGCAGCGGCGACGGAATTCCAGGTCGCTGCCGTGCCGGTCAGGGCCGTCTCGCAAGCTTCCACCGCCAGATCGTCCTTCGATCGGAATTGCTTGTAAAAGCCGCCATGCGTCATGCCTGCGGCCTTCATCAGGTCGGCAACGCCGATCCCGTCGAAGCCGCGCTCACGGAACAAGCGGCTCGCCGTGTCGACGATGCGCTTACGGTTCTCTGTTGCCTGCTCCCTGCTGACTCTCACGCCGCACCTCTCCTGGAAGACCGTTGACACGATATATAATGAGCGTCATCTATGAACAACTATGATTACGATCATCATCTAAAATCCGGCATCCCATTCCGTCCGACCATGCACCCGACCAAGGCGTGCCGGGTACAACAAGCAGGAGCAGACATGTCCTCTGTAGATCCCGTCGTCAGTGTCGCCGTCCGCACGCCTCATGGGCGGTTCCAGGGCGAGTTGGCTGCCATAAGCGCTTCATCGCCTGGTGCGAGCGTCATCCGTGCGGCGCTTGAGCGGGCCGCTCGGCCGCCGGGCCGCATCGACGAGGTTTTCATGGGCTGCGTGCTGCCCGCCGGACAAGCCTCTGCCCGCCGGGCCATGCGCGTAGCGGGCCTGCTGGACGAGGTCGGGGCAACTAATGTCGACAAGGTCTGCGGCTCAGGAATGAAGGCCGTCATGATCGAGTGGCCGGTCTGAGGAGCATGGGAATGCTCTCCTCCTCCCTTGCCGGCTCGCTCCAACGCCGGGGCGTGCATTACGGCTGGATCGTCGTCGCTGTCACCTTTCTCACCATGCTGGTGACAGCCGGCGCGGTTGGCGCGCCGGGCGTCTTCATCGTCCCGCTCCAGCGCGAGTTCGGGTGGGATACGGGCGAGATTTCCTCGGCCCTGGCGATCCGGCTGGCGCTCTTCGGTCTGCTGGGTCCGTTCGCGGCGGCCTTCATGAACCGGTTCGGCGTCCGGCGCATGGTGCTGATCGCCCTTGGCATCGTCACGACCGGCCTGCTTGCCTCCCTCGGGATGAGCAAAATCTGGCATCTGGTTCTTCTCTGGGGCGTCGTCGTCGGCATCGGAACCGGCCTGACCGCGATGGTGCTGGGCGCCACGGTCGCGACCCGCTGGTTCTCGGAACGGCGAGGCCTCGTGGTCGGCCTTCTATCGGCCAGCTCCGCCACCGGGCAGCTCGTCTTCCTGCCGCTGCTGGCGACCTTGACCGAGCGGTTCGGCTGGCGGATGTCGCTCGGCCTCACCTGCGGCGGGCTTCTGCTCGCCGTGGCCGCCGTGCTATTGCTGATGCGGGACCGTCCGGCGGAACTCGGCCTGCCGCCCTACGGCGATAAGGACGTGGCCCCGGCTCCTGCCACGCCCGGCGGGTTGGGGGAACTGATAGTCGCACCCCTCCGCATCCTGGCGGAAGCGGCGCGTACCGGCACTTTCTGGGTCCTGTTCGGCACATTCTTTATCTGCGGGGCCAGCACCAACGGGCTGATCCAGACCCATTTCATCGCCCTATGCGGCGATTACAGCATGGCGGCCGTAGGCGCCGCCGGCATTCTGGCCATGATGGGATTGTTCGACCTGTTCGGGACCGTGGGCTCGGGATGGCTCTCCGACCGGTACGACAACAGGTGGCTGCTGTTCTGGTATTATGGTCTCAGGGGACTCTCTCTTCTTTATCTGCCCTTTTCCGACTTCACCTTCTACGGCCTGTCGCTCTTTGCTGTGTTCTATGGGCTTGACTGGCTCGCCACGGTTCCTCCCACGGTCAGGCTCGTGGCGGACCGTTTCGGGCGGGAGCGCGCCAATGTGGTCTTCGGCTGGATATTCGCCGGGCATCAGCTCGGCGCGGCGGCGGCGGCTTTTGGGGCCGGGCTGACCCGCAGCGCCTATTCAACTTACCTGCCCGCCTTCTTCGCGGCGGGGGTGCTCTGCCTCATTGCTGCCGCCCTGGCGCTCACCATCGGCAAGTCCGGCGCGCATCCGGAACCATCGCCCGCGTCCGCCTGAGCAACATTCCAGAAGAGGCTGGCCCATTCAGGAGACGAGTTCCTCCCTTGCATTCCGGCGGATCGCCTGGGGCGGCTGGCCGAACGCCCTCAGGAAGGCGCGGCGCATGCGGTCCCGGTCGGCGAACCCCGTCTGGTCGGCGATTTCGTCCAGGGAGTGCCGGCCCTGTTCCAGCATCAGCCGTGCCGCCTCGATACGCAGCTGCTCGATCGCCTTGGCCGGCGACTGCCCCGTCTCCGCCTGGAAGGCGCGGCTGAACTGCCTGGGGCTGAGGTGGGCGACCTCGGCCAGCCTGCCGACCGACAGAACGGAGTGTAGATTCCGCTTGGCATAGTCCAGCGCGGTCTGGATGCGGTCAGATTTGGGTTGGAGCTCCAGCAATGCCGAGAACTGCGACTGACCGCCTCCGCGTCGGTGATAGATGACCAGCGCCCTTGCAACCCTGCGGGCCACCTCGGCCCCCAGATCGCTTTCGATCATGGCCAGCGACAGATCGATGCCGGCCGTCATCCCAGCGGACGTCCAGACCGGCCCGTCATTGATGAAAATACGGTCCTCGTCGACCTTGATCTCTGGAAAGCGGGACTTCAGGTCGCGCGCGAAGAACCAATGCGTCGTCGCCCGCCGCCCGTTCAGCAGGCCGGCCTCGGCAAGTACGAAGGCGCCCGTGCAGAAGGCGGCAATGCGGCGGCAGCGGCCTGCCTCCCGCTGTAGAAATGCGATCAGGTCCGCGGGCGGTGTCGCGACCGCCGTTTCTCCCCCGACGATCAGGGTCTCGTAGCCGGTGTTGACGAGGCCGGTCGTCTCTACCGTCACCCCCACCGACGTACGGACGGCCCCGCCCTTCTCCGACAAGACAGACACTTCATAGATCTGGGCCCGGGCGACCAGGTTCGCCACTTCGAAGGCGGAAATGGCGGCGAAGGTCATCACCGAATAGCCGGGACACACGATGAAGCCGATGCGGTGCACGAGAAATCCTCACGCGGTGTCCTGTTCTGCCGAATTTATGACAATCCGGCCATCGCCGGGCAAGCCGAAACTCCGCTCATTGTCCCGTGTGGCCGGCAGTGCGGGACGCTCCGGGCTCGACATGCCCGCCCGTGTCCGAAAACATCGGATAAATGACCTGTAGGTCCTGCCGCCGCCCCGTTACTCTTCCCACAGCAGGTATCCAGGTCGCAATCCGCCTAAAAGCGACCGGTTCCGCAAGTACTAGGGAGAAGATCATGCCTGTCGTCAGGTCCAGCGCAGGGGGTTCGCGTGCCTCTGCTGAGGCGGACATGCCGTTCTTCCGGGGTCACCTGGGCCAGCCCTGCGCGCCATCTTCCTTGCGGCTTGTGGATTGAGCGCCGAACGGTGGAACGCCGCATGCCCACCCTGGCGCCGGATCGAGCATACGAAGCAACAGACATGATCCGCACCCTCTGCAATCGATCCGGCATGCACCGGCCCAGGACTTGGCACCGGGTATTGGCGTTTGGGCTGGCGGCGGGAGTTTTCAGCATCGACACCTTCACGGAGATCGAGGGTGCGATCGCGGTTCTCTACGTGCTGATCCTGCTGCTGGCCGCCCCGGCCCTGAGCCGTCCGGGCCTGCTGCGCCTGGGCGGCGCCTGCGCCGCACTGGCCCTGCTGTCCTACTTCCTGGCCCACCGCCTGGGCGAGGATGCCGACGCCGTCCTGCGCTGCCTGGTCTCGCTCGCCGCCATCCTGATCACCACCGGCCTGCTCCTGCGCAACCAAGCCGCCCGCGACCTCCTGATCCAGGCCAACGCCGCCCTGCACCGGAACGAGCGGCGCTACCGCCTCTTGTTCGAGCAGGCCCATTTCGCCCTGCTGGAGCGGGACTACACCCGCGTGCATGCCGAACTCGCCAGACTGCGCGCCGAGGGCGTGACCAGCCTGGCCGAGCATGCCCGCGCCCGCCCCGGCTTCGCCCGCCGGCTGATCGCCATGGTGGAGACCCGCAACGTCAACGACGCCGCGGTGCAGCTCCTGGGCGCCGCCTCGCGGGCCGACGTGCTCGGCTCCACCGAGCGCTTCCTGCCGGCCGACCATCCGGCCATGCTCCAGGTGCTCGAAGCCCTGTTCGCGGGCGAAAGCCACTATGAGGGCAGGACGCGCGTGCGCACCGCCGACGGGCGGGAGATCAGCGTGATCCTGGGCATCGGCTTTCCCGAGGACGAGGTCGGGCTGGACCAGGTGGTGGTGGGCATGGTCGACATCACCCGCCAGGAGCAGACCCAGGAGGCGCTGCTGGCGGCCCAGGCGGAACTGGCGCGGGCGGCGCGGGTGGCCACGGTGGGGGCGCTGTCCGCCTCCATCGCGCATGAGCTGAACCAGCCGCTGGGCGCGCTGGTGATGAATGCGCAGACCTGCCTGCGCTGGCTGCGGCGCGACCCGCCCGACATCGCCGCCGCGGTGCAGGCGGCCGAGCGCACGGTGCGGGACGGCAAGCGGGCGGGCGAAATCGTGCAGCGCACGCGCGGCCAGCTGGTGCGGGGCGGGCAGGCGGAGGAGCTGCTCAGCCTGGGCGAGCTGGCCGAGGAGGCGCTGTTGCTGCTGGAGCGCGAGCTGGGAGCGCAGCAGATCCGGGTCACCCTGGCCTTTCCGCCCGATCTGCCGCTGGTCCGGGGCAGCCGGGTGGAGATGCAGCAGGTGCTGCTGAACCTGATGGGCAACGGGGTGCAGGCGATGGGCCGGACCGATCCGGCCCGGCGCGAGCTGATGCTGACCGCGGACCGGCCGGAGGCGGGGCAGGTGCGCGTGTCGGTGCGCGACCAGGGCACGGGCATCGCGCCGGAGAACCTGGCCCGGCTCTTCGATCCCTTCTTCACCACCCGCAGCGAGGGCATGGGCATGGGGCTGGCGATCTGCCGCGCCGCCGTCGAGGCCCGCGGCGGACGCCTCTGCGCACGCAACCACCATGACGGCGGCGCCATTTTCGAATTCACTCTCCCAGCAGCTGAGGCGGACGTGGAGGCCCTCTGAGCCGGGAACTGCGCAGCCGCAGGCCAGCTCTCAGCGGGTGATACGGCCCAGCGCGATCTTGGCGCGGCTGGTCTCGGCAAGCAGCGAACCGGGCTCCACCGGCATGTCGGCCGGGCGCAGCGCCGTCGGATAGGCCTTGGACAGCAACTCGAGCGCCGCCGTGACCTGTTCGGCGCTTTCTGGATCGGTCTTAGCCAGTTGCGGCCGGATCGCGACGAACCGGTCCCGCGCCGCCAGCAAGAGCCCGTAGCCGTCCATATAAGGCTCCAACGCGTCGGTGCGCGTCGCGGCGAGATACTGCAGGGCCGCGCGGTCGATCATGTCGGCCAGGACGGAGGCCTCGACGGCGAGTGGCGTAGCTGCACCGTCCGGGGCCTTTCCGGCCGCCTTATGCAGAATGCCCAGCACCTTGTCGGCGGCGGCGGTCACCTCCTCCACCGGCCTTCCAGCCAGGGCGAGTTCGGATGCCCTGGACATCTCATCCAGGAAGGCCGGCACGCCCCGAGCCTGGAACACCGGCTCGAGATCCACATAAATTTCCCCGATGGGGTGCGCGAACATCTCCCCCGCTGCCTGCATCTCCCCCTCCCTGTAGGCATCGCGGCCGGCATAGTAGTGGGCGGCGATGACGTCCAGGGCGGTCAGGAAGGCGACGGGGTCCTTGGCGGCGTCGCTGGCGCTGACTCCGCCCTCCCCACCTTCACCTCCTTCGCCCCCCTCTCCTCCTTCACCGCCCTGGGCGACCTGGACCGGGTGCTGCGGCTGGGCGGCCTGCGGAAGACCGAAGCGGGCATCATCGTCTGTCCGCGGAATGTCCGCCGCAGCGGCAGCACCGCCGACCAGAAGCGAAGCGCCGACGCCGAGCCAGAGGCGGGTACGGATCTGCATGGACATACTCCTCAGCCGGAAAGGACCGGGGCGACCGTGCCACGGGCCGCGAGCCGCTGCAAGTCAGTCGCATTCGCCCGGCATCGCTCCAAATGGAGCATGACGCCTGGGAACCGGACTTAGAGCACGTAACAAAACCACTGTTGGGCGGTTGGACCAGGGTCGGATCGGGCTCAACAGAGCAGAGGACTTCAGCTCTGACCAGACACACGCTGGAGAGCAAGTCACATTAGATCCACTCTGCTCGGATTATTGCACCCAAGATTACCCTTGGCCATGATCTCATTAGGTTTCTGAAAGAGCCTCGCTCTCGAGTACTGGCTTAGACCACTCCATGAAAACTTCAAGAATTTCCATGAGGTTCGAAACTCCACCCGCGCCTATGAATTTGTCGTCCCTGACATCACACATGATCCAGTCGTCCTCAGTGCGGAGTCTATCGACACTCGGCATCGATCTATCTGCCAATATAGTCTCGTACAAATCTATTTTGACTATCCATCCTGGATTATCTATCGTCCTGATTGTAACTCCGTAAGTGTGCTCCCAGTCTCCATCACACTGGGAGCTAAAGAAATTTAGAAGCCACTGCAATGGATCGCTTTTCATCGAGCATCTCTTATCGGCATGTTTCTCCGGCAGCATCCTTACACACGTTTAGAGCGCCAAACAGAGCCATCTTTGGACGAAGCGCCAGCAGATGAGGCTGGCGGCGAGGCGGCGGTAGCGGCTGAATCAGGCAAGCGTTCGCTCCACTTAGAACCCTCAACATAACCGGTTCATCTGTCTGAAGGTGATGAGCGCGGCGGCGAGGGTTGTGAGGGCTTTGTGGATGTCGAGGCGACGCTCGTACCGGATGGTGAGGCGTCGGAAACCGTTGAACCAGGCCAGTGTTCTTTCCACTTAGAGGCCGCTTTCCCTGATCAGCACGCCGACCGCAATCCGCCAGAGGCGTGCGGCGATGCTTTCCCGCTCGCCGGAGATCAGGAGCCGGCCCCGCACGGCACGCATCGGCAACTCCTGGTCCGGCAAGGGCGAAAGGCGGACCCGGTAGACCGCATGGTCCGGAACCAACGTTCCGTCGGACAGGCTGCGGACACCGACCCCGCCCCCATGGATGGAGGCGAGCGGCGCCAGATCGAGGCTGGCCGCCGCCGTGTCCGCCAGCAGGTCGAGCCGCAGTCGTGCCGGCGGGATATCGGGGTCCTCCGGAATGAACCTGGCTTCGGCGCCGGGAGAGATGCGGGCGTGATCCTCCTCGGCGATGAAGCCTTCTACTCGCCGCGCGGTGTCATCGACCAGCAGCATAAGGGGCTCGCCCGCCGGAACCCAGGCGCCGGGCTTCAGCCCCTCCTCCATCTCGGCGATCCGGCCGGCGAAGGGACTGCGGATGGTGAGCTCCTCCTGCTCTGCCAGCAGGCTGTCCAGATTGGCGCTTTCCTGCTGGAGCTGCTGCCGCGCCACGATATTGCGCTGGGCCAGGGTGAGCCGGGTCGTCTGGCCGGACACCTGGGCCCGCAGGCTGGCTACTTTTCCCTGTGTGTCCACGATGCGCCATTCAAGGTCGGGCGAGGCGAGCCGGGCCACGACGGCGTCCGCATCCACCCGGTCCCCTTCCCTGACCGCCAGTTCCGTCACCCTGGCCGGCGCCGGGGCGTAGAGCGTGGCCTGGGCTGCCGGCTGGACCAGCGCGGGGGCGGCCACCTGTGTGCGCCAGGGCACGAACAGTCCCGCCAGGGCCAACGCGCCGGCCGCGAAAGTCACCGCGGTACGGCGGTTGAGGCGCAGGTCGCCGCGCCGTCCCGCCCAGCTCTTCAACTCCGTCACGACAGGTCTCAGGATGAACCACCAGATTTCAACAGCGAACAGGAAAAGCCCCAGCAGCTTGAAGAACATGTGATAGACGAGCAGGGCGATGCCGAGGAACAGGAACAGACGATAAACCCAGGTGCCCACGGCATAGAGGATCAGCCTGCGCCGCCGCCCGTCCGGCATCAGTTCCGGCGGCGGATCGCCGAAGCCGAAAAGCGCCTCCCGGATGCGCCAGCGGGCAAGCGCGAAGGACCGCTCCTGCAGGTTCGGCACGTCCCACAGGTCGGACAGCAGCATATAGCCGTCGAACCGCATGAAGGGATTCAGGTTGACGGCCAGGGTCAGCAGCCAGGTGCTGGTCGCCATCACGAAGGCGGCGCTGCGCAACGGGCCGTCCGGCAGGAAGCTCCAGACCAGGGTTGCCGCCGCGGCCAGCGACAGCTCGGCCGCCATCCCCGCCACGCCGATCGCCAGGCGCTGCCGACGGGAGCGGAGCTTCCACGCATCCGTCGTGTCGGTGTAGAGGACGGGCCAGAGCACCATGAAAGCCACGCCCATGGTCGGGACCTTGCAGCCGAACCGCTTGGCCGTCAGCCCGTGGCCCAACTCATGGGCAAGTTTGGAAAGCAGCAATACGGCCCCAATGGTCAGCGCGCCCTCCGGGGTGAAGAGATAGGGCAGGCTGTGCAGGAACTGGTCCCACTGCCGGGCGACCAGATGGAGGCCCAGCGCCGCGGCAGCCAGCACAGCCAATAGGAACCAGCGGCTGAACAGCCATTCGGCATGGGGCAGCAGCCGGGCCAGGGCGCGGTCGGGGCGCACCAGCGGCAGCCGGATGAAAAGGTAATTCTTCAACAGCCACATGGCGGGCGACAGCCGCCGGGCCCGCGCCTGCTCCAGAAGCGTCCTGGTCCGCGCCTCACCGGTCAGCCGCACCAGATTGCCGTGGAGGAGGAACTGGGCGAACCGCTCCACATCCTTGGCCTGGGGCTTCAGCGGCGTCTGCGCCGCCACCGCCGCTGCAATCGTCTGCGGCGTGCCGAGCGCCCAGCGCTGGAGCATCTCCATCTCCAGCCAACCGATCCGGAAGAAACGGTTTGCGGCCGGGTCGTGAAGGGTCCAGGTCGGCCCGCCATCGGCATTGGCCGGACCGGGGATCAGCTCCAGATCGTCGCGCAGGGGCGGAAGACGTGCCTGCCCCACGCCGGCCGCTCCCGCAGCCGCCGAAGGCTCCACGCTCAGAGCGCCAGCCATTGCCGCACCGTCGCGAAGGGCCGCCGGAACAGGAAGCGGGCCAGCGGGACGCGGTCGCCATAGACCTTGGCGGTTCCCTTCAGACCGATACGGGGACGCGCCTCCGCCGACGCGAACACGGCCTTCATCCTGTAAGCCAGCGTGCCGTCAGGCCGCGCCGTCGCCCGGAAGGCCACGCTGTCCAGCACGGCATCGACCGGACGCTCCGGCGCCGTGTTCAGGAAGAACAGCACCTCCGCGCCCGGCTCGAAGCCGATCGCGTCGCCGACTGGAAGGTGAATGTCGAGACGCACCGCCGCAGGATCGGCCAGCAGCATGATGCGCTCCCCGACGGCGACCGGCCGGCCCAGCCATTCATTGGCATCGTCAAACACGGCGATGCCGTCATGGGCCGCGCGGATCTCCGTCCGGCCGAGCAGGTCCTCCAGATAGGACAGCTCCGCCACCTGCTGCTCCAGGCGGCCCTGGAGCGCCACCAAGCTGGCCTTGACCTCCGGATCATAGACGGCCTGCTGCACGGCGGACCGGTATTCGGCTTCCGCCACGTCGCGGGCGCGCCGCGCGATCTCCACCCGGCTGCGCAGACGGGTCTGGTCCAGCACCAGCAGCAGGTCGCCCTTGCGCACCTGAGCGTTCGGCTGAACCACCACCCGCTCCACCACACCCTCGAAGGGGGAGCGGACAAGGGTCGGGTCGCTCGGAGTCACCTCCGCCGGGGCGAGCACGGATTGCCGAACCGGCATCACCATGAGCAGGGCCAGGGCGGCCGCCGCACCCAGCCAGACCAAGCGGGTCCGGCGGGCAGGCCAGATGCTGCGCCTCTTGTGGCGGAAGCGGTCGAGGGCATGGCCATAGGCCTCGCCCAGATAGGTGAAGATATGCTGATCGAAGCTGGACCAGGCTTCCGGCCGGGACAGCAGCAGCACGCCCAGCAGTTCCCCCCCGGGTCCCGGCAGCGGAACCCACAGGAGCTGGGCGGGCAGATGGTCGGTCCAGTCCCGCGCCGTTTCGGCATCCACATCCGCAGCCGTGACCACGCGGATGTCCCTGCCCGCTGGCTGTCCGGCCAGCCGGGCGGCCAGCCCGGTCAGCCACGCGGCGAAGGGTCCGTCGCGGTCGGGCACGGCAAGCCCGGAGATGGCGGCGATGCGCCCCCGCAGCGGACCCGGCTGCCAGAGCGCCGCCTGGGCGTAGGCGACCAGCGCATGGGTCTCGTTCACGATAGCGAAGCCCAGCTCCTCCGCCGTTTCGGCCCGCCGTGCCCGCTGCTCCAGCTGCAGCAGCGTCGTCATGCGCAGCAGCTGGCGGTTCATGCCGTCGTTCATGGGGCTGGTACCCGGTTCATGGTGCCTGCGGCGGCGCTTCGGCCATGGCGGGGTCCAGCAGGGCCCGCCCGCTCATCCCCGCCATCAGCTCCGGATGGTCGCCGGCAATCTCGCCATAGACGCGGATGGATTGGCTGACCGGGTCGACGCGGCCCGACAGGCGGGCGATGCGGGCGGGGTACAGCTTCCCCGTTTCCTCCAGCTCGACGCGGAACGCGGTGCCGGGCTGGACGCGGGCGATCCAGCGCGACGGCACGATCATTTCGACCTCCAGCTCACGGTCGTTGAGGATTTCGACAAGCGGCTCCCCTTCCGCCACGAACTGGTAGCGCTTGGCCAACACGCCGGAAACACGCCCGCCGAAGGGCGCGCGCAATACGCAGCGCTGGACCATCAGGTCCATATAGGCCAGCTCCGACTCCGCCTGCGCCAGCTCCGCCGCCGCCACATCCACGTCCAGCAGACCGATGGAACGCAGGCGGTTCAGCTCCACCTTCGTTTCATGCACCCGCTGCAGCTTGTCGCGGGTCGCCCGGATCTGATCCAGCCGGGTCCGGTTCAGGGCGCAGTCGATGACGGCGAGGATATCGCCCTTCTCGAACCTCTCCCCGTCCCGCAACGGCAGCTCGGCAAGCTTGCCGGCGATCTCGCTGGACAGCACGGTGCTCTGGCGCGGGCTCAACTGCGCCCGTATCTCCGGCCCGATGGCGGAAAGCGTCGTCTCGGCCCGGCCCGTGCCGGTTCCGGCCGGGAGCAGCGCGGCGGCGAGAACCAAGCCTGAAAGGACCGAGCGGGCGGAGAAACGGATGAGGGAACCGGGCACATGCATGATCGAAACGGCCGCGCAGGGCCCTCCTTGACGTTCGGTCGCCGGCGGGTGCTTACCCGCCCAACGAAACTTCCATGGCGGGACCGGCAGTGGCAGGCTCCTCGACTTCCACGGCCGGCACGGGTACCTCCGGTAGGGTGCCGTCGCGCCAGGCGCTGTTGACCTGCCGAAGCACGGCCGCGATGGAGTCCACATCCGTGCTCTCCACCGCATCCGGCAGCGGGTCCAGACCCAGCGACGCGAAGATGTTGCCGAATGCGATCTGCACCTCGGCGAAGCTGCGGTCCCGCTGAAGCTGGGCGGAAATGGACTGAACCGACCGGCGGATGCGGTCCATCACGCCTTCCGTGTCGGCGGAGGCGGCATTGGACACCTGTTCGAAGATGCGCCGCTCCACATCGTTCAGCTCAGCCGCCTGGCGGTACTGCTCCAGCGCCTGCTGATACTGGGCATAGGCGATGTTCACCTGGGTAATGACGGCGATGGAGAGCGCCATCTGGCGCGTTTCCGCCACGCTGATCTGGGCCTTCGCCAAGTCGATGGCGCGCGGCATGGACAGCAGGTTCACCAGATTGTAGCTGACCCGGACACCCGCATCGGCCCAGTAATTGTGAACCAGGAACCGGTTGGCGTCGGCGTTCAGGGAGGCGACCAGATTGACGCCGGGAAGCAGACGCAGCTTCGCCTTGCGCACCTCGTCGGCGCCGATGCGGAGCTGATAATCCTCCTCCCGCAGCTCGGGACGATGGGTCAGCGCCACCATTTCCAGCCGTTCCATGTCGACCTTGAACTCGGGCGGTTCGACCTGGGCCTCGTCCGGCATCACCAGCGTGAAGGACGTTCCCGGCGCCACATTCATCAGGGAGGCGAGCCGGGCCTTGGAGGTGATCACGTCCGACCGTAGCGCGCGGAGCTGGCGCACCACCTCGAGCAGAGCCTTCTGGTATTCCAGCGCCTGAAGCGGCGCGCCCACACGTGACCGCTCGATCTCGCGGGCTTGGTTCACGGCCTCCTCGGCGTCGGCCAGCACGGGCTCGATGAGGGACAGCAGCCGCTCACCTGTGGCGGCCTGCCAGAAGGCGCTGCGGATTTCCTGCACCACATTGTTGACGACACGCCGCCGGCGTTCCTGGGCGATCATCACCCGGTCGGCCTGCTGCTTGGCTTGGTAGTAGCTGAGGCCGAAATCCAGGATGTTCCAGCTAAACTGCAGGCTGGCGGTCTTCTGCTCCTTCTCGCTGGAGGTGGAGGGCTCGAGCGACTGCCGGCCGGAGAGGATGGAGTAGCTGGAGGAGGCCAGCGTGTTGGAGCGGACCATGTAACCGGCATCCGCCGCCAGCCGCGGCAGCATGTCGGTTTCCGTCAGGTCCAGCTGGGCGGTCTGGAGCGCCTGCTCCATCAGAGCCAGCCGCTGATCGAGATTGTACTTGAGGCCGCGGGCGATGGCCTCATACAGGGTGACCGGACCGTCCAGCGGCTCCTGCCCGTCGAACAGCATGTCGCGGATCAGGAAGGCCCGCGCGGCCTGCTCCTCGGGCGTCACCGGTTCCGGACGGACGGAACAGGCCGATGTCAACAGAACACCTGCCAAGGCGATGGCGACCTTGGAGACCGATGGCGGAAAACGGCGGGAACGGAGAGCGGAAATCATACCAGACCCTGACCCTTGAGCGCTGCGACGGTAGTCGTCGGATGGTTAAGAAAGTGCGGTCATGCCGCCCGGTCGGATGGCACGTCATCGCCATCGGAATCCGGCGGCTGGATGCCCGCAAGGCTGTCGAGAAGAGCACGCGCCTCGGCGAACATGCCGGCCAGCCCGGCCCCGCGGAGCTGCGCCGAGAAGGTTGGCTTGCCGGACGCATCCCCGCGAACCGCACCATCGTCCAGCAGGCCGAGTTCGGCCGCGGCCCGGATCGCCTGATCGTCCGTGCCGAGCGATGCATCCCGCTCGGGCGGCGGAGCACCATCGGCTGGAACGTCATCGGCCGGAGCCTCCGTGGCAGGCGGCTCTCCGCCCGCCGGCGCTTCAGGCGCGGGCGCCTGTTCCGGCTGCGGGACGCTCCGCCCCGTCTGGACGTCGACGCCCTTTCCGACCGTGACGCGGAAGGATGCGGTCGCGGAATTGCCGGCTGCGTCGCGGGCGGTGACCGCGATTTCCAGCGTCCCCTCCGCTCCCTCCGGCGGCGTGCCGGTGAAGGTGCGGGAGCTTGGATCGAAGCTCAGCCAGTCTGGCAGCGGCTCGCCATTGGCCTGACGGGCCTCGAACTGCAGCCGTTCTTCCGGATTGGTGTGCCGAAAGACGTTCGCCGGCACCTGGAACGACTTGCTGCTGTTCGTTTCGGCCACCTGATCGCTGACCGAGCCGGCAATGAACAATGTGACATTCCGGTCGGCCATGACGCCGCCGGCCCCGCCCACGATGGACCCGGTCAGACCGCCGGAGCCATTGGACGGAGGCATGAGGATACCGCCGCCCGGACCGTCGCCCCCATTGCCGCTGGTCGGAGGCGTGATCGGCGGATTGGTGATGAGCGGCGGCTGGACCGGCGGCGGAGGCGGCACGGTGATGACCGGCGGAGGCGGCGGTGGGGGCGGCGGTGCCGGAGGCTGGATCGGGGCAGGCACGTCGTTGATGCTGATGGTCAGCGGCACGCGGGCCGTTGCACCGGCCTGGTCGCGACCGATGACCACGATGGACAGTATGCCATCCGCCCCGTCCGGCGGCGTGCCGGTCAGGGTAAGGGTCGCTGGATCGAAGCTAAGCCAGGCCGGCAGAGGGCTGCCGTCGGCCAACTGCACCAGGAATGTGATGGTGTCGCCCTGGTCGATGTCCGCGAACAGCCCGGTCGGCAGCGTGACTGTCAGCGGCGCCCCTTCGTTACCGGTCAGCGACGGCAGGCTGCCGGTCGCGGTCGGGGCATCGTTGACCGGGCGCACGGTCAAAGGCACGTTCGCCACATCGGTCAGCGGCCCGCCGGTCCCGGTGTTGCCGAGATCGTTCGCCCGCACCGACAGGGCGGCCGGCCCGTTATAATCGGCCGGCGGAGTCCAGCTCAGCCCGGCCAGCGCAGCATTCAGCGCGCCGACGGTCCCGCGTAGGGTGATCGCACCGCTGCCATTCGCACCGCCCACGATGCTGACGCCCGCGGGCAGGACAATGTCCAGACGGCCCAGCTCGACGGAAAGGGCCAATTCCATCTGCCCGCCGCCCACATCGATGTCGGAAATGCGGATCGCCGCATCGCCGGTGAAGGCGAGGACGCCGTCCTCATCCACCGCCGGGTTCGACGGAAGGGTCAGGACCGGCGCATCGTTGACGGGCACGACCATGATGCTGGTCAGGACGGTTCCCGTGGCAGCGCCGGCTCCGGCAGCATCGGCGTCCGTTATCTCCACCGTCAGGCCGCGCGTGCTGCTGAGCGCGGTCGGATGGTCGGAGGTGGAGGCGAAGGTGACGCTGCGCAGCACCTCCTGGTACTGGGCGAGCGTCGCCGTGCCGGTCAGGGTCAGCGTGCCGGTCGCGGCGTCATAGGCCACCCCGATCCCGTGATTGCCGACCGCGCCCAGCACATCGCCGGTGGTCAGGCCGGAGTCGAGGATGACCCGTGCGCCGCTGATCCAGGTGTCGTCCGGGTCGGCGAGGGTGAGCTGGGCGAGAACCGGCACCGCGGCCCCATTCTCCCTGTAGGTTGCCGATGCGCCAGGATCGATGACCGGCGCATCGGCAAGGGCCGTGATCCGCCCGGCGATGAGTGCCGAAGCGGTGCCGGCGCCAGCCAGGTCGGAGTTGGCATCGCTGACCCGGATGACGAAGTCGCGGCCGGTGCGGCTGCCGCCCTGGGTCGGGTCCGCGCTGGCGCTGGCATAGGTGACCGAGCGAAGAACCGACTGGTACTCCGCAACCGTGGCCCTGCCGGACAGGGTCAGTGCGCCGGTCACGGCATTGTAGGCGACCGAGATGTTGGCCGTGCCGCTGGCCGCCAGCAGGTCCCCGGCGGTGAAGTTCGCACCGATCGTGACGGTGGCGCCGGACAGGTGCGTGTCGTCAATGTCCGCGAGGGTCAGCCCGCCATCCAGCACCACGGCCGTTCCATCTTCAACGTACCGGACCACGGTCGTGGTCGTGCCGATGACCGGGTTGTCGGTCTGCGGGGTGACAGCGATGGTGCGGCTGGCGCTGCCTATACCGGCGCCGGCCCCGTCGGAGTTGGCGTCCGTTACGGTGAAGCTGATGCTGCGCGCCGTTGCCGTGGCGTCGGCGGTGGGATCGTCACCGGTATTGGAGAAGGTGACCTGCCGCAACAGCGCCTGATACTCGGCCAGCGTCGCCGTGCCGGTCAGGGTGAGCGTACCGGTCGCGGCATCGAAGCTGGCGGTAATGCCGGCGGGCGTGGCGACGGACAGGACATCCCCCACCGCCCGGCCGCTGTCGATCCGCACGACGGCCCCGCTGATCCGGGTATCGTCGACATCGGCCAGGATAAGCCCGGCGTCGATGATCGCGGCTGCTCCATTCTCTGTCCAGGCGGCGTTGCCGGCGCTGACGGTGACAGTGGGAACGTCCGTGACAGCAGTGATCCGCACATCACGGGTTGCCGCCGCGCTGGTCAGCGCGCCGACGCCGTCGGCATTGCCGTCCGTCACCTGGAAGCTGACGGTGCGGGCCGGAGCCGTCCCGTTCACCGTCGGGTCCGCGCTCACAGAGCTGTAGGTCACGCTGCGGAGGACCGCCTCGTACTGGGCGCGGGTGGCGGTGCCGGTCAGGGTGAGCGTGCCGGTGGCGGCGTCGTAGTTTCCGGTGATGCCGTTTCCATCCGTGAAGCCCAGTATGTCGCCCGGCCTGAACCCGCCTGTGATCCGGACCACGGCCCCGGTCATGCTGGTATCGTCGCGATCTGCGAGCGACAGGCCGGGGTCGATGGCTATGCCGGCCGCATCCTCCGTATAGGCTGCCTCCCCTACGCTTGCGGTAAGGATCGGCGTGTCGTTGACGGGGACCACCCGCACCGTGCTGGCGACTTGGTTGCTGACGGCATTAGCAGCGCCGCCGTCATCGACCTGGACGATGACCGTCCGGTCGGCCGTGACAGGGTTTTCCGAGGTGTTGGCATAGGTCACCGCCCGTAGCGCAGCCTGCCACTGTGCAAGGGTTGCCGTGCCGCCGGCCGAGCTCAGGGACAGGACGCCGGTGGCAGCGTTGTAGCTGGCCTGGATGTTCCCGTAGGTCGCCGCATCGATGTTGCCGAAGGACAGTACATCCTGCCCCGGCTGGAAGTTGCCGGTGACAGCGACCGTGGCGCTGGTCAGCGTCGTGCTGTCGAGGTCGGAGACGGTGATCCCGCCATTCACCACCACCGGGGTCGGAGCGGCATTGTTGCTTTCGGTGAAGGTTACGATGTTGCCGCCGCCGCCAAGGACCGGAGAGTCATTGGTGGCGACCACCTGAACCGTGCGGGTGGCGATCAGGGAAAGGTTATCCTGCGCCCTCCCGTCATCCGCCTGGAAGCTGATGGTGCGGTCGCCGGTCGTCGGCGTGTGGGAGCTGTTGGAGTAGGTGACCGCCCGTAGCGCCGCCTGCCATTGGGCCAGCGTGGCCGTATCCCCAGCGGAAGTCAGGGTCATGATGCCCGTCACGGCATCGTAGGAGGCCTGGATGTTGCCGAACGCGTCGGCATCCGTGTTGGCGAAGGCCAGAATATCCTGGCCGGCCTGGAAACCGCCGGTGATGGCGACCGTGGCAGCCCGCAGGGTCGCGTTGTCGACATCCGTTACAGTCAGATCCTCGGCAACCGCCACCGGGGTGGAAGCGCCGACACCCTCCGTAAACACGGTCGGACCGGCGCCGACCGTCACCACTGGCCGGTCGTTGACGCCGTTGATGGTGATGGTCAACGTGGAGGTCTGCTCATCCCCCGCCGTGCCATCGGACAGGCGGTAGGTGAAAATCTCCGTCAGGGTCTGGCCGGGAGCCAGCGCCTGCACCGCTGCATTGCCATTGTCGAGGGCGTAGCTGTAGCTCCCGTCGCTGTTCACTGTCAGCGTGCCGTAGCTTCCCGCCGCCTGTGTGCCTGTGCCGACAGCAGCGAAAGTACCTCCAGCACCAGCCTGGATGCCGCTGACGGACAGAGCCCCGCCATTGGATGGCTCGTCCACATCCGTGTCGGCGGGTGCGTCGGTGATCAGGTTGCCGCTGGGGGTACCGGCGGCCCCATCCTCGTTCACGCTGCCGGTATTGGGCTTGGCAACAGGAGCATCCTCGGCACTGGCGACCATGACCGCCAGGGTACGGACCGTCTGGGCTGGCGCGGCCGCGCCATCCCTGCTGATAGCAGTGACTGTCAGATTGATCGGCTGCCCGCCATTGTCGCGGACGCTGTTCCAGTCCTGCGGGGACTGCAAGGTCAGGTTCGCAAGATCGGCTGTGCTCAGCGTGCCGGTGGCCCCGCCCGTCAGCGGCACCTCGACGCCGTTGTTGCGCAGCACCCAACCGGCCGGAATGCCGGAGATGACGATCCCCAGAGTCTCATCCGCGCCCAGCGTGTCCGTCTCCCCGACCGTGATGGTGAGCGGGATGGGCTGGTCCTCGGTCCCGTTGGCGGGGCTGGCGGTCAGCGTGGGCGCATCGGACACGCGGGTGATGGTGATCACGGCTGCGGTCGTGTCGGTTGTGCCCTGGGCCGTCGAACCGGAGCCACCGTTCCGGCCGTCGTCAACCGTGGCGGTCAGAACGACAGTGCCGCTGTCATCGGCGGCTGCGGCATAGACCAGACTGGCCAGGGCGGCATCGATCTGAGCCTTCGTCCCGGTCAGCACCAGCGTGGCCGTGCCGTTCCCGGTGAAGCCCGCCCCGCCCGCGTGCGTTCCCGTGCCTGCCGAGCCTGCGACGGACAAGCTGCCCGACGCATCCGACCTGCCGGTCATGTCCGCCGCATTGGGAGCGACGGTAAGCGTCACGGTGAAGCTGTCCGTGGCGCTGGCATAGGTCAGGTCTGCCAGATCGGCGATGGTGATGCGGCCAGCGGCCGTGCCGTCGAACGCCAGCGTGCCATCCTCCGCCAGAGTAGCGGCAGCGGGGCCGGTGATGGCAGGCGCATCGTTGGTGGGCATGACGGTGATCGCGACCGTGTCGCTGTCCGTTCTGGCCCCATCTGTCCCGGCATTCCCCAGGTCGGTGGTGGTGACAGTCAGCGCGTCGGGACCGTTGTAGTCGGCCAGGGCACGGTAGGTGAGCCCGTCCGCCAGCAAGGCATTGATGCTTGCCTGACTGCCCGTCAGCACGATGGTGCCGGTCCCGACACCGTCAATGTCGACGCCATCCAGCGTGCCGATCGTCAGCGCGCCCTTCCCGACCGAGAGGGTGACCCGGATGTCCGCCCCGCCCGCATCCGCATCGGCCACCGAGATGGCATTTCCGTTGGCGGCGGAGAGGACCAGATCCGCGTCCTCATCCACTGTCTGGGCGGCGGGCACCGAATTGATCGGGGCGTCGTTGGCCGCGGTGATCGTGATGGAACCGGTAAGTGTGGTTTCCAGCGGATTGGCGCCGCCGGCATTCCCGCCGGCCTGTGCATTCCCGCCCTCGCCGGCATTCAGCCCGTCCGTCAGCGTAACGGTGAAACCGCGGGTACCCGCGGGCGGAGTGTCGGAGGTGTTCTGGAAACGGATGGCCTGGAGCAGCCCATCCACCTCGGCGCGGGTCGTGTCCGCATCCAGCGTGATGACAAGCTCCGCCCCGTTCGCCCCGCCGGTTACGGCCACGCCTGCCGGCAGCACGCCACCGGTCAGCGCTGCCGCGTCCACGGTAAGCTGGTCGGAAGCCAGGGTCCCGGCGATGGCGACGGTGATCCGCCCCTCGCCGAACACGGCCGGGTCGAGGATCGCGCTTCCGCCCGTCCGGGTCGTGGTGAGATCGATGTCGTCCACGGCGGAGGTGAGAACCAGCTTCTGCGGCGCGGTGCCGACGCCTGTCGCACCGCTCTCCGCCACCGTTCCGGTGAAGGCGGATGCACCGGTCCCGAAGGACGGGGCGTCGTTGCGCGCCGCCACCTGGAAGGTGATGCTGTCCGTGTCGCTCAACGCCCCCGGCGCGCCGGTATTGCCATTGTCGTTGGTCGTGATGGTGATGCTGTCGGTACCGGTGAAATTCGCATTGCCGCGATAGGTTACGCTGGCCAGCAACGCCTGCAGGTTCGCCAGCGTGCCGGTCACGGTCACCGTGCCGTCGGCCACACCGTCGCCTGCATCAAAGTCGACGGCGGCTCGGCTGTCCGAATCGCCCAGGGTCAGCACGCCGTTTCCGGCCGAAAGGGTGAGGGTCAGCTTGCCGTTCGCCGTCTCGGTCACATCCACATCGGCAATGTTGAAGCGGTTGGCGCCGCTGAAGGTGAAATCCGTATCTTCCACGATGCCGGTGAGCGTGCCCGGAACGGTATTCACGGGCGCGTCGTTGGCGGGGACGATGTTGGCGGACAGGGTCAGGCTGTTGGCACTGAACTGGTCGTTGTTGCCGAGGTTGCGGTCGCCGTCGGTGGTGACGCCGTCATCCGTGTTCGTATCCGCATCGGAACTGGTCCTGTCCCACAGCTTCAGGGTCAGCGTGGCGCCCGGATCGCCATTGGCATTCGCCGCCGGGGCGAAGCGGATGCGGTCGGTCGGTTGCAGCAGAAGGGCGCTGTCGGCAGACACTCCCGCGATATCGGTCCAGGTGGAGCCGCCATCGGTGGAGACCTGCCATACGCCGTTGGCGTTGGCGACCGCACCGGTGACAGCAAGCCCCAGGCCGTCGGTGGGCGTTCCGATGCCGCCAGCGCGGTTATCGACGTCGCTGGCATTGCCGCCCAGGGCGGCGATCAGGCTGGCCACCGTTTCCCCAGCATTGGCGTAAGCGCCGACGCCGTTCCATTCCGGCGTACTGCGCGCCGGGAGCGTAGCGCCGCCGGTCAGAACCGGGGCATCGTTCTCCACCGTCACCAGGATCGTGTTCGTGAAAAGGGCTGTCGCGGTCTGGGTCGTTACGCTCTCCGCCAGCCCGTTGCGCACATCGATGGCGACGGCGCGGACGGCGTCAACGCCGCCTGCCGGATCATGGCTGTCGTTGACATAAGCGATCTGGCGGACCAGCGCCTGTACCGCGGCCGGGGTCGCATTTCCGTTCAGGGCGACCTGCAGCGGGGTCCCGGCATCCGTGCCGCCGGACGCCGTGCCGATCAGCACCGCACTCCCGGCGCCCGCCCCGTCGGCGTCGTACCAGACCTCCGTTCCGTTGCGGACCTCGATCCAGTTGCTGCCGGCCGTACCGTCGCCAATGACGGTGAGCCGGTCGCCGGCGCTGCCGTTGGCGGTGAAGCGGGCCGTGACCTGTCCGCCGCCGAAGGGAATATTGTCGTTGTCGGTGATGGTGACGCCCGCATCGTCGAACAGCTTCACCGGCTCGGCATTCTCGAAAAGGCTTATCCCGTTCCTTCCGGTGCCCACCATCCCTAGTCGGATGACCTCGGCAGGCTGATTGACTCTCCGCGCCGGGAATTGCAGGCTTTGGCTATGCCAGCCCGTTGGAACAGCACGAACCGGCCGCCATCGCTCCAATCCTTCAAGGACCGGTTCCCGGATGACGACGCTTGCGCCGCCTATCTGGAGCAGCGCCGCTGGCCTGATGGCTTCATCTGCCCGGAGTGCGCCTCCGTTTGCGGGTGGAAGCTCCAGACCAAGCGATGGACCTGGGAATGCCGAGATTGCGGGCAGCAAACTTCCGTGACGGCCGGAACCTTCATGCACGGCACCAAGGTGCCGCTGCGCACATGGTTTCTGGCGGCACACCTGATGGCGACGCACTCGAACGGGATGTCCGCCCTCCAGCTACAGGCAAAGCTGGATCTCGGCTCCTATAAGACGGCCTGGCTGCTGCTGCACAAGCTGCGCCGGGCCATGATCGATCCTGACCGCACGATGTTGTCCGGCGATGTCGAGGTCGATGAGACGACACTGCCCTTCCGCACGCTCGACGACCCCATCGGCGGCGGCCAGGGCCGGAGCCCCATCGGCAAGATCGCCGTCGTCGGTGCTGTCGAACTGGAGGCGGGCAACAAGCCCGGCCGCATCAGGCTGAAGGTCATCCCGGACTATCGAGGCGAGACCTTGAAAGGCTTCATTCAAGACCACATCGAGGGCGGTAGCCACATCTGGACCGATGACAACAAGAGCTACTACGGGCTGAACGGCTTCGATCACACGCCGCGCGTCATCGGCAAGATGGCTGCACACATCATCATGCCGTGGATTCATCGCGTCTTCTCGAACCTGAAACGCTGGGGTATCGGCGTCTTCCATGGCTTCCGGCGGAAGTATCTGGACGCCTATCTGAACGAGTTCGTGTTTCGCTGGAACCGGCGTCACAGCTACCGCTCGGCCTTCGAGCGACTGATTGGGATTGGCGTGGCGGTTGGACCAGCGACCTACGACGACATCAGGGCCAGAGTGGCTTGAGCTAGAACATGCCAGATGGACCCGACGGACCACTATCCTCATCTCGTTGAGAGCGTGAGGGGCGACGTGCCATTCCCGGTACATCAGGCCCGAGCTTGATGATAAGTTCCGGGCGTTTTGCCAATTCCATCAGCGTGTTCTCTACGAGCGTATGAAACTTCAGCGACGCCGTGTGAACGATACCCTTGTCCGGGTTCTTCAAACGAGGGAAGAACCCGTTGTTCACGGGAATGAAAGCAACTCGCCGCGCGTCCATGACGAACCCCTTCTGGTTCATCTTCGCGGCCAATGCGGGATCGACGGGGATTACGCCGAGAGGAAGCCGCACACCAGGTTCCCATTTGGTGGTCGTCGTGTAGAGAGACATGACCGTTAAGTGGGCGTTGCCGTCGATCCGCCGGATGTCGGCCACATATCCAACATGCTCATCGGGTCCCGGCCGAAGGGGTTCTTCAGAGTAGGGGAACTGACACCAGACGAATTGACGAGGCTCAAAGGGCGGCTGCATCAGTAGCCGCCAGCATCGAGCACCGCATGGAAGATCGCGTCACGGCGCTGACGTTCTTCTTCGGTCTCGCCCGGCAATGGAACAGCAACGGCCCGGCGGATGTCGGGCGGCGCGATAACTTCGATTGAAGGCTCATCGGGTCGCATCTGAAGGTCTTTCCGCATGAGCGTTTCTACGTAATTCGTGAGGCTGCGGTTATCGTGCGTTGCCTTGTTGCGGGCCGCACTCAACACGCTGGGATCAAGCCGCATGGTGACTGACTGACGCATGGAACACCTCCGTGTTGGCGTAACCCAATGTATGTACAATGCAATCGAATGTCAAGCGATTCTATGGGTTGGGTTCACCGGACGGAACGGGATAAGCCTTTTCTCGAAATAATCGGCCCGGCTCAGGGTCGGCGGAGCGCCGGTGCGGATGGGCTCGTTCACCGGGATGATGGCGACGCTGGTTTGCGCCGCCATAGACCGGGCGGCCCCGCTGCCCTGGGCGGCGCTGGTGCTGCCGGCTGCATCGTTCACCGTCAGCCGGATCGACACCGGCCCGACACTGACGCCGTTCACATTCTCGTTGGTGTTGCGGTAGGTGACCGACTGCGCGACCAGACTTGCGGTGGCCTGGGTCACCGCTGCCGTACCGGCAAAGGTAATCTGCAACCGCCCAGCGGTGCCGGTGTCGATGGTGCCGATCTGTGGGTCGTCGGCGCTGCTGGCCGTGCCGTTGGACAGCCGCAGGATCGAACCGTCGGCATAGATGGTACCGGGCTCCGTGGCGCTGCCGCTGAAGCCGAACACATCCTCGCCATTGGCGCCGGACGAGCGTTCGAAGGTCAGGCGGACGCCGCGGTAGTCGTTCGGGCCGCCCGACGCCGTGCCCAGGTCCGGGTCGCCGATCTGGACATTGGCATCCAGCACGATGGCAGGGCCGTCCTCCGTATAGGCCGGGGCGGTCGGGCCGAAATCCTGGATTACGGGCGTGTCGTTGTTGGCGTTGACGGTGACCTGGATGGTCTCCGCCTGGGTGCTGCCGCCGGCGATGTTGTCATCCAGGGTGAGCGAAAGAGTCCGGGTGGCGGTCGGCCGGTCGGAGCTGTTGGCGTAGGTCAACGCCTCCATCACGTCCGCGACGCGGTCCTGGGTAGCACTTGCATTGAAGGTGACGACGAAGTCCGTCCCGTTTCCGCCTGTTGCAGCGCCGACCTGGACCCAGGCGCTACCGTCATGGACATGCACTGAGCCGTCGCCATTGCGCAGGAATACCTGGCCCAGGCTGCCCGTGCCGGGTAGCTCGGCGCCGGAGGGCAGCGACACCACATCCTGACCAGCGATCAGGCCGGAGACGGTCAGCGTGGCCCCGCTCAGTATGGAAGTATCCTTGTCCGTGATGACCATACTGCCGTCGCTGATCAGCGGCTGGGCCTCGGTGTTGACGGTATTCTCCTCGAAGGTCACGTCCGCCTCGGCGGACAGGCGAGGCTTGTCGTTGACCGCCACCAGCGTGATCGTGGATTGCGGGCGGTTGCTGTCCGCGGCGCCTGTCGTATCGGTGTTGCTTGTACCGGCATCAGTCACCTGGACCTGAACCGTCCGGGGCTGGACCGTCGGGCTGTCCGATTCATTGGCATAGGTGATGCCCCGGAGCAGCGCCTGCACATCCGTGAGGGCGTAGACCGCCCCTGTCAGCGGCGTGATTGTGATGGTGGATGAGGTGGCGGTCGTATTCACATCCACCGTGAAAGAGCCCACCGTCAATGTGCTGGTTCCAGGGGCCAGCGTCACCCTGGTCCCGCCGATGGTCAGCACCTCGTCCCCTTCGTCGGCAAGGCCGTCGATGGTGAGGACCAGCTGGGTGAGGTTTGTATTGTCCCGATCGCTGATCACCGCATTGGCGGCGATGGCTACCGGGATGCCGGCAGTATTCGCGCCTTCCGTAAAGGTCACGGCTTCATTGACGGCCGGGTTCGCGTCGGTGTTGTCCAGATCCACGACCGGTGCATCGTTGACAGCAGCGACAATCACCGTCGCGACCGCCACCGGGCTGCTGGTCAGTGAATTGTTGCCGCCATTTCCCGTCGCATCGTTGCTGCCGGCATCGCGGACCGCCACGCTGAAGGTCCGGTCGGCGGCCGTGCTGGGCGTGTCGCTGGCGTTGCGGTAGGCGATGCCCTGGAGCAGCGCTTCGAACTGCGCCTTGGTGGCAGTCCCGCCGCCCTGCACAGTGACGATGATGGTGGGCGCCGTCCCCGGATTCGTCAGCGCGATGGTAAAGGTCGCGCCGCCAACGGTGATCGTCGCGCTCTTGCTTGAGCCCAGCGCGAAGTCGGTCCCGCCGATGGTCAGGATCTCGGCATTCCCGTCGGCGATGTTGGCCGCGGTGATCGTCAGCCGGCTCAGCTTGGCGCTGTCCGCGTCTGTCAGGGTGCCGGGACCGAAGGGCTGGACGGCTGTGGCGCCGGTATCCGCCCCCTGCTGCTCGGAGAAGGTGACCGTGCGGTCGATGCCGGACGTGCCGCTACCGTTCAAATCCACCGCCGGCGCATCGTCGGCGCCGTTGATGGTGATGGTCAGTGTAGCGGCTGCCTCGTCTCCCGCAGTCCCGTCGGAGAGCTGATAAGTGAACACATCCGCCAGGCTCTGCCCGGCACGCAAGCCCTGCACGGCGGGAAGGCTGTTGTTCAGCGTATAGGTATAGGTTCCGTCATTGGCGACGTGCAGCGTTCCATAGTTTCCGTCAATACTGTATCCGCCGCCCGGCACCACGGTAAAGCCGCTGGAGCCGGTCCCGGTGCGGATGCCGATGATGCTGAGCGTGTGGCCTGGGCCGGAGCCGCCTGCACTGTCGACATCATGGTCGGCTGTAGCATCGGTGATCAGGTTGCCGGTGCTGGTGGTCGTGCCGTCTTCCGTGACGCTGCCGGTATTGGGGTTGGCGACCGGCGCATCCTCCGTCGGGCTCACCGTCACCTGGAAGGTGCGGGTGACCTGAAGATCGGCCAGGGTCGGACCGGCATAGTCGATGTCGCCGGGATTCTCCGCGGCGTCATTCGTGTCGCCGATCAGGCTGCGCGGACGCTCGCCCGAATTGCCACCGTCATTGACGACCAGCGTAACGGTCAGGGTACCGTTCCAATCGGCCGCGGTCGCCGGGCCGGCGCCGTCCGGATCGGGCAGTCGGATGGTGAGCGCGTTCAGCCGGCTGGTCAGCTCAGCCGCCGTGGCCCCGGTAATGGTAAGGCTGCTCCCGTTCAGCTCCCCGAGCGTGCCTCCGGCCCCACCCACGGCGGTGATCGTTCCATGGGAAAGGGTGACGGTGACGCTCAGCAGGCCGGTCAGCGCATCGACGTCGCCGATGACGATGTTCCAGTTGGACGTGTCCAGCGTGACCGTTCCCCCGGCCTCAGGCACCGTCAGTCCCGGAATCGCCGTGTTGGCGGTCGGCGCATCATTCTCACGAACCACGTCCACGGTCATCGCCCCCGTGACCGCGGTGCCGCCTGGCTCCTTGACCGACAGGGTCAGGGTGCGCGTCGCGTCGGGATGCTGGGAGTCGGTCTGGATGGTGAGGCTTTCCACCACCCGCTCGATCATGGCGAGGCTGGCCGTGCCGTTGAAGGTGACGGTGAAGTCCGCTCCCGCCGTGCCGCCCGCAGCCGTGCCGATGGTCAGCCATCCGGTGCCGTTGTGATACTGGATATTGTTCCCGTCGCGCTGCACCGCGCCCGATCCGGCCGTAACGGCCGCAGGGAGCAGGACCGAGATGTTGTCCTGCGCCGCGATCCCGGTCACCCTCAGAACCGTGCCGTCATAGCTTCCGCTGTCGATGTCGGTGAGCTTAATATTGCTGTCCAGCAGCACCGGGCCTGCGTTCAGGTCGTTCTCATAGAACTGAACCGATCCGGCCAGGTCCGAGATGGTCGGCTGGTCGTTCGCCGGCGCGACCGTGATGGTGCTGGTGGTGACAATGCTGGTCAGCTGCCCGGCGCCGCCGGCATCGTTGCTGCCGGCGTCCGTAACTTCGACCTTGATGGTTCGGTCCCCGGCCGTGGGATTATCGCTTTCGTGCAGATACTGGATGCCCTGCAGTAAGGTCTGGAAATCGGTCTTCGTCCGCGTGGCTTCATTGTCAGGCGTTATGGTGAAGATGCCGGTTCCTGGATCGTAGCTGACCAGGAAACTGCCGATATCCACGTTGCTGCGGGCCTCATTCAGCGCGAACCTGATGCCGCCGATCAGCAGGAATTCGGCACCCTCGTTGACGGCTCCGGCCACCGTCAGGGTCATGCCGACCAGATTGCTGTTATCCGCATCCGTGATGGTTGCGGTGTTCGTGGTGATGTTGACGGCCGTATGCGTCGCGTTCACCGGTTCGTTCCAGGTGAAGCTGTGCCCAGTGCCGCCACCGCTGCCGTTCAGATCGGTTTCTGGCCGGTCGTTGGTTGGCTCGATGGTGATGCTGCCGGCGAGTTGCGCCGTGAGCGCGCCGGGACCGCCGGCATTCACACCGCCGCCGCGCGTGTTGTTGCCGTCGCTGAGCGTGACCGTGTAGGCCCGCGTACCTGAAGGCGGCGTGTCCGTGGTATGCTGGTACCGGATGGCCTCCAGGATCGCCTTCACCTGGTCCAGCGTCACCGTGTTTGCCAAGGTGATCGTCAGGGTAGTTCCGTTCGTACCGCCGCTGGCGACCCCGGCCATTCCGGCCAGCATTCCGCCGGCAACGGTCAGCATGTCGCCGGTGCTGCCGCCTGTCAGGGTTACGGTGATGCTGCCGCCGCCGAACTGCGTGGAATCACCTGACAGGCCGCCGGTGGTCCCCAGGTCGATATCCGTCACCGACACGTCCGACAGCAGTTGATGCGCTGTCGGTGTCCCTTCACCAGTGGTGCCGCTTTCCGTCAGTGTTCCGGTATAGACCGTGCCGCCCAGGACCGGTGCGTCGTTCCGCGGCGTGACGTTGAAGGTCAGGGTATTGGGGGCGGTGTCGTAAGCCCCGCCATTATCCTGGACCGAGAAGGTCAGGGACGTATAGCCCGTCCCATTGGCGTCCTGGGCCGGGCGGAAGCGCAGACTGGCGATCTGCGCCTTTGTGAGCGTCTGCCCGGCAGTAACCAGCGTATCGGTGCCGCTGTCATAGGTATCGGACGCCCCGCCCCCTTCCAGCCACAGCGTGCCGCCGACCGGGAGCGTGTCGATCTGCACGCCGCCCAGCGTGTCAGCAACATCCGGGTCGGTGAAGCCGAAATCAGCTTCGACAAAGCTGTAGGCCGTATCCTCGTCGATGGTGCGGGTGGCGTCGGCCCCAGACGGAGGGTCGTTGGACTGGACAATGCTGATGGAGCCGGTCAGCGCCGTGGAAGAGAGGCTGCCGCCAGTACCTGCGTTGGTGCTGTCTCCCCGCGTGTTGCTGCCGTCCTGCAGCACGACGGAATAGGCGCGCGCCCCGGCCGGCGGGTTGTCGGTGGTGTGCTGGAACTGGATGGATTCCAGGATCGCCTTCACCTGATCCAGCGTCGCGGTATTGGCGAGGTTGATGGTGAGGGCAGCGCCGTTCGTGCCGCCGGTCGCAGCTCCGCTCATCCCGGCCAACGTCCCGCCTGCAACGGTCAGCATGTCGCCGGCGACGCCGCCCGTCAGGGTGATGATGATCCTGCCACCGCCGAAGCGGTTCGGGTCCGCCGACAGGGCGGGCGTGGTGGAGAGGTCGATGTCGGCGACGGTAACGTTGCTCAGCAGGCGTTGGGGAGCGGTACCGACGCCAACCACCGAACTTTCATTGAGCGAGCCGTTGAACGCCGTTCCATCCAGCGCCGGCACATCGTTGAGCGCAGTGACGTTGATGGTCATTGTACTGGGAGCGGCGCTGAACGCATTCTGACCATCCCGGACTGAGAAGGTCAGGCTGGCGTAGCCGGTGCCGCTTTCATTCAGGGCGGCTTGGTACCGCAACTTCCCCAGATCCGCCTGAAGTATGACATCGTTGGCGTTAACTGAGACATCGGTGCCGCCAAAGCCCTCAATCCCGTCATTCTCGATCCACAACCTGCCCTTGGTCGGCACGGTATCGAAGCGGATTGCCGAGCGGGCATCGCCAGCATCCTCATCCGAGAACGGGAAGTCGCCAGCGGTCAGGCTAAGAACCGTATCCTCGTTCACCGTCTTGGTGAAATTGCTGGATGTCGGCGTGTCGTTGGTGCCGGTGATGGTGACGACCACGTCGGCCGAGGCGGCTTTGGCACCGCCGGAGCCCTGGTCCGCGGCGCCGTTGCCATTCTGGTCGGAGAAGGTGAAGCGGATCGTCGCGTCGACCGTGGCGCCGGCCCCCAGCGCATCCATCACTGTCGCGAAGCGCACCGCCCGCATGACTTCCGCGATGCTGGCCTGGGTGGCCGCATTGTTGAAGGTGACAACAAGCTGCCCATTGCTGATCGTCACCGTGCCCACTGTCACGGAGGAGACAACCACGTTCGATCCGTCCATCGAAACGGCCGGATTGCCGCCGAGATCGAACCGGTCGGTGGTCACCACGCCGTCCCTGCGGGCGACGGTCAGCGTTGTCTTGTCGAAGCCGAGATTCTCGGTCAGCAGCTCCCGCTCCGCCGTCAGGACGGCGGTATTGCTGAGCTGGACCCAGTCGCTGATGGCATCGTTGCCGATGCCTTCCGTCACGCCCGTAACGGTGTCGGGCACGGAAATGACGGGCGCGTCGTTGACCGGGCTGACGGTGATGGTGGCCTGCGCCTCGACGGAGCTATAGGGGGAAGTGCCGCCGGTCGCCAGACCCGACAGCGGAACTGTTGTGCGGGCATCGGAGTCAGCAATATTGCTCTGATCCCAGGCACGGAACTGGAAGCCGCCGGTGGTGCTGCCGTGGTAATCCTCGGCCGGCATGAAGCGGACACGGTCATCATGGGCCAGCAGGAGGCCATCGGTGCCATTGACCTTGCCGGACAGGTCGGCCCAGGCTGACCCGTCCCAGTATTGCCATTTGCCGTTGGTATCGGTCACGGATGTGACCAGAATGCCGATATTGGTGTTGTCCGGGTCGGAAGCGGTTCCGCTGCTGTAGCCTAAGATTTCTGTGACAGTGCGGCCGGTGTTGGGCCCGCTGGCGATATCTTCCGCAATCGAAGGCAGAATCCGGGTCTGGTTCCCCAGCGTGGGGGCGTCGTTCTCACCCTCCAGCGTGATGACGCCGGTGATCGGCGTAGCGCTCCGCGCGCCGCCGGCGCCGACATTGCCGCGATCATTCAGCGTGACGGTATAGGTGCGCTCGGCGTCAGTGCCCTTTACTGTCGGGTCGTCACCAGTATTATCGAAACGGATCGCATTCAGGACCGCCCGAACCTGGGCCGCGGTCGTGGCGCCGGTGAAATCGATGACCAGCGCAACGCCGTTGCCGCCGCTGGAAGTAAAACCGGAGAATCCGCCCGTGACGCTGCCGTCGATCATCAGAAGGTCGCCCGGTCGGTACTGGTCGAGCGTCACCGTGATGCGGAAGCCGTTGAAGTCGGTGACGTCCACATCCGAGATGTCGGCGTCATTGGCAATGTCGACCAGCGCGACCGGTGTTCCGGAGCTTTCCTGGAAAGTCGGGTTGGTGTCGGCTTGATCGGCGTTGGTGATGACCGGCGCATCGTTAAGCGGCCTTACTGTAATCACCAGCGTGTCTGTCGCGGTCTGATCCCCGGTTCCGCCCGTATTCGGCGTATTCAGCGTCTCGTTCTGCACTTCATCCAGCAGAACGGCGCTCGGATCGGTGCCGTTCCGGCCAAGGTCGTTGACGGTGACCGTCAGGTTGACGGTACCGCTGACGTTGTTGCCGGCGAAGAAAGTCACGCCGCTGGCATGGGCCAGGGTGGCATTGATCTGGGCGACGGTGCCCGTCAGAATGACAGTGCCCGTGTTATTGCCTGCCACGGCAGTGACGCCGCCCGGCACCCCGGCATTCACCGTCAGGATTCCGGACGGAACCTGCAGCCGAACCTCGATCTGGTCGTCACCGGCGTCAATGTCGGAGACCTTCAGCCCGGTCAAGACAAGCGTCGCGTCCTCATCCACCACATAGCTCTTGGGGCGGGTCAGCACCGGGCTGTCATTGACCGGCTTTACGTCGATCGCGACCGTTCCGGCGGCCGGGGCATTGGACGTGCCATCGGACAGGCTGACGGAGAAGCCGTCGGTTGTCGTTTCGCTGCCGGAATGGATATAGACAATGCGCCCGGCCAGCACGTCCGCCATGCTGAAAACCGACCCTGTGCCCAGCGGAATGCGGCTTGTTCCATCGACCAGCAGCAGACGGCCATTGGACACGGCGCCCGTGATCCGGAACTGGATCAGCTCCGCATCGCCGGTCAGCGACGTATCGTCGGGATTGTAGGTCTCCGGATCAGTGCCCAGCAGGTGCTCCTGGGTCAGGATTACCTGCTGTCCTTCATACACCACGGCCTCACCGGTGGAGATGTCCGGGGCCTCGTTGGCCGGCGTAATGCGTAGGTTGACGGTAGCGTCGCTGCTCTCCAGCGTGGTGGCCCCGGTTTCCTTTACCTTGAAGGTGAAGCTGGCAGCGAAGACTTCTTTCCCGGAATGGGTGAAGCGGACAAGTCCGGCCTCGCGTTGCGCGTCGGTGAAGGTGTCCCCGACCGTAAGCTCCTCGCCTGAATCCTGCTGATTATTTCCATTCTCGTCGAGCCAGAGTGTGCCCGCATCGGCCGCAGGCAGAGTCCGAATCTCATAGACAAGGTTCTCGACAGGCGTGTCGCTGTCGCTGGCGGAAATGCCGGTGAGGATGATGGTGCCACCCTCGTTCAGACTCACCGTTGCGCCATTGGCGTTGGGGGCATCATTGACGTTGGTGACATCGATGCTCACCGTCAGCGGGGCGCTGTGCATCTCCTTCCCGGCATTCTCGCCGCTGGTGAAGGTGGCGCCGTCGGCCAGGACCACAGTAAATTTGTCGGTCGGCGCGCTCGGCTCGCTGCCTGCGGCGTGGAAATAGGCCACCCTGTTGGCGCGCACGTCATTGGCGGAGAACCGGCCCCCCTCGGCCACGCCCGTCCAGTTGGCGCCGTCCCAGACCCGGATTTCGCCGCCATTCGGCGCGTCGGTCAGGATATAGATGAGCTGGTCGAAGGTGGTGCCGGCATCCACATCCGTGGCGCCGACAGCTCCTCCAGCTCCAAGCACATCGATCGTCAGTAGCACAGCGCTGGCCGTCGGCGTGGTCACATTGGGCGCCTGCAGGGAGCCGGGCGGCGTGGAGCTGTCGGTGGTGCTGTCCTGTTCCAGCACATGGATCGTGCCGATGGTCGTCGTCAGCACCGGCACATCGTTCACCGGAGTGACGACGATGCTGAAGGTCTGGTCCTTCGTGACATTGCCGCTTCCGTCGGCAACGCGGAATACGAAACTCGCCGAAGTTACCTCCGACCCGTCATGGCCGACCGTCAGGCGGTTGGCGTCGATCTCGGCTTGGGTAAAGGTGGCGTTCGCTCCGAGCGCCACCCCGTCCCGGTAGAGGACGGCCCCGTTGGTCGGCGTGGACACCAGCGTATAGGTCACATCCGATGCCGCGGTGCCAACGTCGCTGGCGCGCAGGTAGGTGCTGGAGATTGTGTTGGCTGCGTCGGTCCGAAGCGATCCCTCGGCAATGATGAGCTGACGGTTCGTGTTGACCACGGGCTGCGCGCTGCCATGGCTGACGCCACCGTCGCCGCCCGTCTGCTCGGAGCTGACCAGGGTGATGGGAAGCTGCTGCGGAAGCGAGGTACTGGTGCCGTCAGTGACGGTGAAGCTGCCGCCATAAGTGCCGGCGTCATCATTGCCGCCGGTGTGGACGAACTGTACCTGGGATGCTGCGCCGGAGGGACCGTCCGCGGTCAGTTGCGCCAGCGTAAAGCTGGCCTGCGCAACCCAGGCGCTGCCGTTCCAGACCTGCAGTTCTGCATTGGGCACGGGTTCGGTAAGGGTGAAGACCACATTCCCGGCAGGCGTGTCCGGATCGCTGTAGTTCAGCAGCGCATTGGTCAGGAAATAGGTGCTGTTCACCGGCATGATCAGCCGGCCGACACCGGTGGTCACCGGCTCGCCATTGGGCTCCACAGTGATGTTGAAGGTACCGGTGCTGGCCCCGCCGTCGCCGTCCCGCAGCGTGTAATCGAAACTGTCGTCTGTGCCGTCGTCGCCCTCATGTCGGTATTGCAGCAGACCGATATCGATATCCGCCTGACTGAAGGTCGCGCCGATCCCGATCTGCACACCGTTCAGGAACAGCCCGCCATGTTGGGGCAGGCTTCGCAGCGTATAGACCGCCTTCGTCGGCTGGCTGTCCGGATCGGCAATGCCGAGATGGACATTCGCGGCGTCATTGAAGGTGCGCTGCCCCCCTTGGTCGACAATGAAGCCAGCCGCCGTTCCGGGTTGCAGCGGCAGGTCGTTCACCTGTGCGATGCTGATCGCGACGGTTCTGGTGTCCGTGCTGCCCCGTCCGTCGTCCACCGTCACGTTAAAGCTGGTGGCGGTTCCGGCTGGCGGTTCATCCGCGGTGCTGAACTGCACGAAGCGGAGCTGCAGGGCGGTGGCTTCCGCTCCGCTGAATGCGGTCGCATCCGCCAGCTTGGTCCAGGTATTTCCATCCAGGCTGTATTCCAGCCAGCCATAGCTTTCATCGGTGAGCACGTCGATGGTGACGGTCCGGATGCCGGCAGCGGCATCGGCGTCGCTGATGCCCAGCGCGATTGGCGTGAACTGCGCGCTGTTCGTGACGCCCGGAACGTATTCCGTGACCGACACGCCGGTTGTCGTCAGGGAGATGGGGGCGTTGACCTCCGTCAGATTGACGGCCAGCGTGCCAGCCGTCTCCCCGCCGGCGCCATCACGCACCGAAAGTCCGATCGCGAACGAGCTATCCGCCGTCAGGTCTGCGCCCGTATATTGGACGGAGACGCGGCCTGCTTGCACATCCGCCTGGGTGAAGCTCTGCCCCACGCTGAGGGTAACGGTCACCCCGGAGATTTTGGACAGGACCTGCATGCCGGCCGGAATGGATGTCAGCGTATAAACCAATGCGCCGGCGGGATTGTCCACATCGACGGCGGACAAGTGCCCGGCGGTGAGGGTGATGCCGCCGGCCGCTGCCGTCTCGGGAGCCGTCACCGTGCTGGCGGTCAGCGTCGGCGCGTCGTTGAGTGCGGTGATGGACAGAACGGCATTGCCGCTATCCGCCGACAATGCGGTTTCCCCGCCGCTGGGGATCAGGGCGGAGGCGGCGACTGCCGTGCCGGACACTGCCCCACTCGTTCCGGCCGAACCGTCCCAGGCCCGGAACGTCAGGATCGCTTCACCGGCCTGGTTGGCAGCGGGGACGAACCGAAGCTTGTCATTGGCCGCCAGCAGAAAGACCTGATCACCGACGATAGCGGGTAGGTCGGTCCATGTCGTGGAACCAGCAGCCTGATATTGCCATGCGCCAGCCATGCCGCCCGTGCCGCTGATGGCGACGCCCAGCATGTCGCCGGCATCGATATCGCGCACCTGATCATTGGTCAGGTCGATCCCGAGAAGGCTGCCGGCGGTAAAGCCGGTGTTGGCTGAATCCTCCGGGTCCTCGGTGATCGCGCCGAGCTGCTTGGTATAGCCGGGCGTCAGCAGTTCCGGTGAGTCGTTGGTGTTGGCGACGGCGATGCTGGCCGTGCGCTCATCGGTGCCGAAGGCGGTGCTTCCGCCGGTCGCGCTGGCATCCAGGGTATCTCCGTCCGCTTGCCCCGTCTGCGGCCCGTCCCAAGCGCGGAAGCTGAAGGTGGCGTCGCCGCTGAAGTCGGGGTCGGCCGGCACGAAACGGATGCGGTTATCGCTGTCGCCGAGCAGGGCCAGTGCTGTCGCAGCCGTCCGCGGGCCGATATTGCTCCAGGTCGCGCCGCCGTCCAGCGAATACTCCCAGGTGCCTTGGCTTCCATCCGTGCCGGTAATAATGATGCCCAGCGAACCGGCCGGCGTTCCGTCCGGATCACTGATCCCGGCACCCGCCAGCAGATTGCTGACCAGAGTCCCCGTGCTGTTCAGAACACCCTCGTTGATGCCAGCCAATGCCGCATTGCCGGTGCTGACCGGCGCATCGTTGACGGGGGTGACGGCGATGGTGCGGGCAGCGCTGACATCCGGCTGCTGAGCGCCGTTATCGCTGTAGGAGACCGTGAAGGTGACGGTCCGGCTGTCGCCGGGTGCGTTGCCTGTGTTCTGGAAGGTGACGCCGCGCAGTACGTCGCGCAGCTGATCGAAAGTGACATCCGAACCGATGGTGAAGCGCAGGCGGGTCGCACTGTCCTGCGTGACCGTAATTCCCGCAGGCAGCCCGCCGGGTGCGGTCAGCCTGTCACTGGCGACAGTGCCCGCCGTGATCTCCACCACTGCGCTTGTCGGCCTGTCGTCGCTGTCCGCCCCGCTGAAAGTCAGAGCGGGGTCGATGGCAATCGCTTCCTGTCCTTCCGTAAAGGAAAGCGGCGTGCCCGCGGTTGCCAAGGTCACAGGCGCCAGCAGATCCTGGAAGCCGGCGGCGGTGCGGTCGGTCAGCACGGCTGCCGCCTCCACCGCCCCGATGGTGTGCTCCAACGTCCAGTCGCCGCCCAGCGCCGCTGCACCCGTGCTATTGCTCGACGCGGCCAAGTCGGCGCCGGTCAGTGCCGCCAGCCGGGCAATGAATGACTGCCCGTCCGGTCCTGCGGCAACATCGCAGCCATAGAGCAGGATGTCCGCATCCGCTCCAAGGCTGCTCCCAATCGCCGCCAGCAGGTCGGACCGGGCTTCCAGCCCGGCCAGATCCGTAGCCTCGCCGCCCAGCAGCAGGCGACCGTCCGCGCCGTGGCTGAGGATATGAAGGGCGTCGATCCCGGTCCGGCCGGACAGCGTCTCGGCGATCTGCGCGATGCCATCCTGCTCCGGCGCCAGCAGAACGACTTCCACGCCGTCGCCAAGGCCGGCGACCAATTGCTCCCACCCGGCGATGCCGGTGCTGACGAAGACCACCTCCGTCCGGCCGGACTGCGCGCCTTCTGTTCTGTCGAGGATCAAGGCGGCCGCATCGGCCACGGGCACGCCCTGCACCGCCTTGTCGGACACGCTCGACAGCACGTCCTCACCCGGCCCGGACGCCAGAAGTTCCACCGACGCCACGGCCGGACGCCGCACCGGCTCCGCGGAGGCTGCCAATGGAACGAAGTCGGTTGCCGCCCGCTCCAGAATGGACGATGGTGCCCCACCCGCAACGGCGTCGCTTTGCGCCGCCGGCGGCTGGAGGACGATTCGGGCTCCGGTGAGGTTCCGCAGCTCATCGGCCATATATTGCGAAGCAGCTCCGTCCGCACCATGCACGATGATCGCCGGCGTTGCGGCAAAGGCGTCGCTCCAACCGGCGACCTGTTGGGCGGATGCCGTAATCTGGGCGGGACCGATCAGGCTGCCAGCCAGCTCCGGCCCCTCATCCTCCCCGTTCAGGATCAGATGCACCTGCTCCACGCCCTGCGCGCCAGCAAGCACCTCCGTGATCCGGGCCAGCGGGTCTCGCCCAGGCTCCAGCCCGATTACTGTTGCGCCCGCCGGCATTCCGGCGAGCATATCCAGGCGGCCGACATCATTGGCGGAGGCGAAAACGAGCACCGGTCCCGCGGACTGACCGATTGTTGGCGCATTGTCGTAGGTCGGCGTCGGGTCCGGCTGGGGCGCTGCGCTTTCAACTTCGGGGGGAGCCGCCTGGGCCGACGCAGCCTGATCCACCAGCCCGACGACGGACGCCACTGCCGCGGCATCGAACATGACCCGTGGTTCGAGCGGGATCATGGCGGAATGGAGCGACTCTATTCTTGGCTTGGAGGTCCCCGCATGCGCTCCGGCTTTCTTTCCCGACCGCCCACGACCCTTGAACGCCATGATGACCCCGAAATCGCTGGATTTGCTCAGATCGGAAGGCAGTTTCGGCTGTTGGATGCAATCTGGCCGTCAGGTGCCTCTTTCGATATGCTTAACTATATCATCGTGGGAGGTACCTAGCTAGCGTATAAAATTTTATGGAATTATTTCGGAGATCGTCGTTTGGTGTTTCTACCCGCCCGGTTTGAAGGCTCGGGCATTCGGGCGCGCCCCGCCCTTTGGCTTTTGTCCACGGAAAAAGCACATACTCGGCGTCCTAGTCGGAGGTATCTGCGCGCTGCCCTAGGGCCGGTATGTCAGCTGGAATGTATCCTCCTGCTGATCTGTCGCAGTGGCAGCCAGCGGCACTGCTGCGCAATCTAGTTGCGACTGTTAACCGTTTTTTGCAATCCAGTTACAATATGACGTTTGATGTCCGGCCATGTCGGGCGCTTAATCGATTTCGGGACGAGAGTGGAAACCCGCCTCTCCTGGCAGGTCTCTTTCACCTGCTTTGCTTCACCCTGGTGCGGAGTGGAGCTGCTTGGCTCCTCCGCGAGGACCAGACCATGACGATTCATGCAAACCAGTCCCGCCCGCCGCATGCGACCTGGCGAGCAATCGGTGCATGCGCGACAGTGGTTCTCCTGCTGGTACAAAGCAATGCCGCGATGTCCAAGCCGATGCGCGAGGTCATAATCATCGCGGATCAGGAATATGAGAATGCGGAAGGCTTCCGCCGGACTGTCCGTTTCAAGGACCTCGACCTTAACTCGCCTGACGGTATCCGCATGCTGAACAGGCGCGTTTGGGCAACCGCGCGCAGCGGCTGCAACCGTCTCTATCGGTCCGAAGGCACGATGAGTTCTTTCCATGAGCGTAATGCCTGTACCCGCATCGCCGTTGCGGACGCGAAGCCGCAGATCGAGCGGGTGACCCGGCTCGCCATGGCTGGGGACCCTGCTTCCACCCAGGTCGCTGTTGTCGGCAGCAGGTGATGCCCGGCTTTTCACGCCGTGAGCTGGATTGCACGGAATGCGGGCCGTGTCTCTAAATCAGGCGCAACGGGGGCTCCCTGACCGAGGCGAGCCCCCTAGACCGGTCGTTCCACTTTCGTAACAACTGAAACCCGGCGATTGCCGGACGTACATACGGCGAAAACATAAGGCGTGCATGGTCCTCTGAAGCGCGACGTGAGCCGTCGCCGGAGGAGACATACGCTGCCGCGGAAAGCCATGGGTTCGGCCCCGCTCCCGGCGCCAGTTCCCGACGTCCGCTCCTGTCCGCCAGTCCGGGGGCGCTGCAACCCCCGCCGGACACTTTGAGACGACCGGATAGAACCCAGTTCCCAGGAGGAACCCCCATGGCGAAGTACAGGAGCCGGCTTCCCCAGCTCGGCGACAAGCTTTTCCTTACGGATGCGGGCATCGAGACCACGCTGATCTTTCACGAGGGCTTTGATCTTCCCTACTTTGCAGCCTTCGACCTGCTCAACACCGGGCAGGGTCGCGAAGCGCTGCAGCGCTACTTCAGACAGCATGCTGGAATTGCGGTGCGGAACGGAGCCGGCTTTATCCTGGAAAGCGCGACTTGGCGGGCCAGCCCGGACTGGGGCCTCAAGCTTGGCTACACGCCGGAAAGGCTGGCGGAGATCAATCGGCAGGCGGTCAGGATGCTTATTGACCTCCGGCGCGAAATGGAAACGCCTGCCAGCCCCATGGTGGTCAGCGGCTGCGTCGGCCCGCGGGGCGACGGTTACGATCCCAAGGCCGTAATGACGGCGGAAGAGGCGGAGGCGTATCATGCCTTCCAGATCGGAATATTCGCTGACGCGAATGCCGATCAGGTCACGGCTATCACCATGACCAATGTCGGTGAGGCTGTTGGAGTGACGCGGGCGGCACAGGCGGCCGGCATGCCCGTCGCCATCTCCTTCACGCTGGAAACGGACGGCCGGCTACCGACCGGCCAGTCGCTGAAGGACGCGGTGGAGCAGGTCGATGCGGCGACCGGCGGCGCGCCGGTCTACTACATGATCAACTGCGCCCATCCCAGCCACTTCCAGGACGTGCTGGAGGCTGCTGCCTGGATGCGTCGGGTTCGCGGCCTTCGTGCCAATGCGTCCAAGCGAAGCCATGCCGAATTGGACTCGGCCCCTGACCTGGACGATGGCGACCCGGTGGAGCTGGGCGCCGATTATGCGCGCCTGCGTAGCGACTTTCCCTGGATCAATGTGCTGGGCGGCTGTTGCGGCACCGATCACCGCCACATCGAGCGGATCTGCGGCGCCTGCGTGGAAGAAGCCCGGGTGGCGTGACGGATTGGCAGGTGCCAGTACCCGCCCGCGGGCGGCTGGGTATTCCAGCCGCCCGCAAGGCCGGGTATCGGTCAGAAGCGGTAGGCCGCGCGCACGCCCCAGGTGCGCGGCGCGTCGTAGAAGGCCCGCGCCACGCCCGGGAAGCCCGGCACGGCCCCGGTCGATGCCGGCTGCTGTCCGCGGATATCGACGTTATTCTTCACGTCCTCATCCTCCACGTTGAGGACGAAGACTTCCACCGTCCAATCCTCGGGCGATTCATAGCGCAGCGAAAGGTCGGTGCGGGTGTAATCGTCCTGGCGGTCGCTCGGCCGGTTGAAGTCCGTCAGATACATGGCGGTCTGGTACTTGGACTGGATGCGCGGCACGATCTGGCCGCCATTGGGTAGCGTGAAATAATGCTCATAGACGGCGGTGATAGAGAATTCCGGCGCGAAGGGAAGTTTGTTGCCCTCGAGGTTCGTGACCCCGTTGGGATTTCCCGGCGTGAAGATATTGGTGTCGACAGTCAGGAACTCGTCATACTCGGCGTTCAGGTAGGCCGCGGCGATCTGCAGGCGGTCGGAGTCCGTGATCTGCCAGGAAGCCTCGCTTTCGATGCCGTAGATCGTGGCCTTGGTCGCGTTCTCGGTCACCAGCTGCTGGATGCCGTTGTCGCCGATCACCGTGCGGGCGCGCAGGATGTCGCTGTAATCGGAATAGAAGGCCACATTGTTCAGGGTCATGGCCCCGTCCAGAAGAGTAAACTTGGCGCCGACCTCATAGTTTGTCACGGTTTCCGGATCGGCGAAGGAGCCGCCATCCTGGATGACGCCGGATTTGAAGCCGGTGTTGGCCATGGCATAGAGCAGCACGTCGGGATTCAGATCGTGCTCGATACGGGCCATCCAGGTGAGCTTGGACCATTTCTTGTTGGCATCGTTCCGGGCCGTCACCACGCACAGGTTCGGAATTTCGCTGGTGGGAATGCCGATGACGTTGATGCCGCCCTGGGCCGGCGTAGAGTTGTTCTGGTTGCAGACATAGTTCCGGCCGCCGGTATCCTTCTTCCGGTCGCGGGTGTAGCGGAGACCGCCGGTCAGCCGCCATTCCTGCGTCACATGCCAAGTGTTCTGGGTGAAGAGGGCGTAGGAGGACAGGTCGCGGTCTGGCTGGATGAAGGTCTGGGCATCGCGCCGGTCGTTCGGGTCCAGCGCGCCGGGAACGGAGCCGGCATCGTCAAAGAAGTCGATATCGAACCGGATATCGTTCTCCTCCTCATAGTAGAAGGCCCCGATCAGCCAGTCGACCACCTCGGCATCGATGGACTTCAACTGAATTTCATGCTGGAAGCTGTCGAACACGCCGCGCTGGAAGCGGCGCTCCTCCCCGAAGGACGGAGTTACCGGCGGGTTCGGCAGGGCGCGCAGGCTGGGGTGCAGGGCATAGCCGACATCGTTGTCGTTGACGTTCTCCCGCGTCATGTGCGCGTAGCCGAACAGGTAGCTGAGGCCCACCCAGTCCGTCGGCTCGTAATCGGCCCGGAACCGGATGGAGTCATTGACCTGATCCAGGATGCCGGGGCTGTCGATGATGGCGGAGCGGAGATCATGGCCAGGGATGGGATCGACATTCACCGGCACGGTGCCGGCGCCCTGGTCGGAGAAGCGCTCACCCGCCAGATGCAGGGACAGATTTTCCATCGGCGTCCAGAGGACGCTGATGCGGGCGGAGTAGCGATCCGAGTTGTCGTACTTGTCCGCGCCCGGCGGCACCTGGGACCCCGGGGCGAAATCGATGAAGCCCTCCCGCTGCTCCATATAGCCGGCGGCGCGGATCGCCAGATTGTCCGTGATGGGCAGGTTCAGATGCCCCTTCATGCGGAAGAGATCGTAATTGCCGGCCGTGAGATCGATGGAGCCCGACTGATCGCTCGGATCGGGTTTGGCCGTGACGACATTGACCACACCGGCATTGGCGTTGCGCCCGAACAGGGTGCCCTGCGGGCCGCGCAGAACTTCCACCCGCTCCACATCGTACAGAAGGGCGGTGGCACCCTGCGGGCGGGGCGAGTAGACCCCGTCCACATGGAAGGCCACGGCGGGGTCGCCGACCTCCGACCGGTTGGTGGAGACTATGCCGCGGATCGCCACGTCCACCGCGGCCTGGTTGGAGCTCTGGCCGATCTGCAGGCCCGGCACCAGCGACACGATGCTGCGGAGATCGGTGACCTGCTGGCGGTCGAGGCCCTGCTGGCTGAAGGCGGTGACGGCGACCGGCGTGTCCTGGAGCGAGGCCGCGCGCTTCTCCGCCGTGACGATGATCTCCTCCATCATGGAGGGCGGACCCGGCGGGGCCGTCTGCGCCTGCGCGAGGCCGGCGAGGAGCGGCAGGGCGGTCGCGGCAAGCAGGCCGGTTCGGATATGCGTTCTCATTTGTTTCCTCCCTCTTTATTCGGTTCCTGCGGACATGCCGCGGGCCTTGCTGCGCGCCGGCGGGCCCGCAGATGTCGTAAAGCTGACCGCAGAGCGGCGTTCGGCGCCGGCTGGCGCCGACCCGTTGCCTTGCGTGCTATGCGCTTGGAGCCCTGGGACCGATATCCGGCCGCGGAGCCATTGGCGCCCCACCTCCAGGGCGCGGTTCGGTCAGGTGGTCACTGTCATCCGGTACCCTCCCCCTTGGTCCCGCCGTCGGCGCCGGGGGCAGCCGCAGAGGGAGCGGTGGCTGCGGCGAAGCTGGCCTTCGCCGCGGCCTGGGCCCTGAGGTCCAGGCGGAACTGTTGCAGATCCTCGATGCGCTGATAGGGCAGCACCGTCTGCAGCTCGGCTGCCGGGGTGCCCTTCAGTTGTGCAAGCAGGTGATGGGCCAGCACCTCGCCGTCCCGGCGCTGCGGCTGGTAGTAGTAGGTGACGCCGCGCTCCACCGGCATGCGGAAGGGCATGCCGCCGAAGCCGACGATGCGCAGCCCGTCGCGGCCGGGGTCGATGCCGCGTTCCAGCGCCGCCTCCATGGCGCCGAACATGGAAAGCTGGTTGGCGCAGACGATGGCCGTCACCGAACCGTCCCGCGCCAGCAGCTCGCCCACCGCACCCTGGCTGGCCCAGACCGACAGGTCGGAGCCGATCAGCAGCGACTTGTCCCAGGGAAGCCCGGCCTCCGCCAAGGCGCGCTGGTAGCCGCGCAGGCGCAGCCCGGTATAGGTCAGGCCGCCGGCAGGGTTGTAGAGCGCGATGCGCTTGTGCCCCTCCGCCGCCAGCCGGGTCACGGCGTCGAACACCCCGCCTTCGTCGTCATGGTCGACATAGGCGTGCGGCGTCTGCAGCTCGGTGCGGCCGAAGCTGACGAAGGGGAACTTGAACTCCAGGCAGAAGCGCACCCGGTCGTCCAGCGGCGTCGTGCGGGAGAAGACCAGCGCGTCGGCCAGGCGCTGCTGGAACACCCGGCGCACCGGGTCGAGCGGCGTCTGCCCCGCCGTCTGGGCCAGGACGATGAGGTTGTACATCTCCCCCTCCAGCCCGGCGGAGAGGCTTTCCACCTGGGCCAGGAAGCCGGCGTCGCCGTAATCGGCCACTTCGGGGGCGAAGAAGATCGAGCAGACCTTCATGGTGCGGCCGGTGCGCAGATAGACCCCGCCGGCATCGGGCAGATAGCCCAGCTCGGCCGCCGCCTCCTTCACCCGCTGCACCGTGTCCGGCTTGACCTCAGGCCCGTCCTTCAGCGCCCGGGACACTGTCGTCACCGACAGGCCGAGATGCTCCGCCAAGGTCTTGAGGTTGATCCGTTGCATGTGCATGGGAGGGGCCGCCTTCACATCTCCAGTCAGGACCCGGCAGTAAACCGGCAATCAGCCCGAGGGCAAGGCGTTGTTGGCGATGACCTGCTGCATGAAGCGGTAGGAGGCCTTGGGCGTGCGCTTCTGGGTCTGGAAATCCACATGGACCAACCCGAAGCGCTTGGCATAGCCGCGCGCCCACTCGAAATTGTCCAGCAGCGACCAGGGCATGAAGCTCCTCACATCGGCGCCGGCCGCGATGGCCCGTCCCATGCCGGTCAGGTAGTCGCGGTAATAGGCGATGCGGTCCTGGTCGTCCACGCGGCCGTCCGGGCCGGCGACATCGATGAAGGCGCCGCCATTCTCCGTCACATGGACCGGCGGGTTGCCGTATTCGTCCTTGAGGATCATCAGCACTTCGCGGAAGGCATCGCCGTCGATGGCCCAGCCCATTTCCGTCCGGCGCATGTATTTTGGCGGCTCGGCGAAGCGGAACGGCCAGGAGGCCGGTTCTTCGCTGGGCAGCAGATATGTCGGGAAATAATGGTTCACGCCCAGGAAATCGACCGGCCGGTTGATCTCCTCCATATCGCCGGGGCGGATATGTTCGGCCATGCGGTCGAGCACGGAATCCGGGTAGCGGCCTTTGTAGACCGGATCGAGGAAGACGCCGTTCCACTTGTCCTCGTAAAGCCGGATCAGGTGGGCGTCGCGCTCCTGGAACTGCGGCAGGGTCCGACCCTTGTGGACAGGCAGCACAAAGCCGATGCCCTTGCCGGGGCTGAGGTCGCGCAGCACGGCCACCGCCCTGCCATGGGAGAGGTTGATGTGGTGGGCGGCGCGGGCGGCCGCGCGGGGATCGGTCAGGCCGGGGGCGTGCCGCCCCTCCTCATGCCCGACCCAGGCGGACACGCTGGGCTCGTTGAAGGTCACCCAGTTCTCCACCCGGTCGGCAAGCCGGCCGGCCATCAGCGCCGCATAGTCGGCGAACCAGCCGGCACTGTCGCGGTTGGTCCAACCGCCACGATCCTGCAAGGCCTGCGGCAGATCCCAATGGTACAGGCAGGGCCAGGGCTTCAGCCCCCGCTCCAGCATCCCGTCCACGAGCCGGTCGTAGAAGTCCAGCCCCTTGGGATTGGTGGCGCCCACCCCCTCCGGCAGGACCCGGCCCCACATGATGGAGAAGCGGTAGATCCTGGCGCCCAGACCCGCGATCAGGTCCAGGTCCTCCGCCCAGCGGTGATAGTGGTCGCAGGCGACCCGGCCGGTGTCGCCATTGGCGACCTTTCCCGGCGCGGCGCAGTAGGTGTCCCAGATGCTAGCGCCGCGGCCATCATCGTCCGCCCCACCCTCGATCTGGAAGCTGGAGGTGGAAACCCCCCACTGGAAGCCATCCGGAAACCGCATCGCCCTTCTCACCCCCGCAAGGCACAGCCGATGCCCCCATCCGGAGCACCGATGCCAAAACCGTAACGTTACGATTTCTGCCTGTCGAGAGGTTTCTTTCGGAGATATCCGGCTGAATGCTGGTTGACAGCAATCGAGGAGGGCACATACTGGCTGCGAATCGTAACGTTTCGGATTGTGCACCGCAATGTACGCCCCGACCCTTCATCGGCGTCTCCGCGCAATTTCAGGGATGACAGCGCTGATTTGCTGCCTCCATGGGATTGCTGCAGCGCAACCGTCTGCGGAGCGGCCGCGGGTGGAGGTGATGCACTGGCTGACATCCGGCGGCGAATCCGCGGCCCTGGAAGTAGTCCGCGATGCCTTCACCGCCCGGGGCGGCGATTGGCGGGATGCGCCGGTCCCCGGCGGCTCGGCCGCCCGCTCCGCCGCCATCAACCGGATCCTGGGCGGCAAGCCGCCGGGCGTCTTCCTGTTCTCGCTGGGCTCCCAGCTTGACGAGTTGGCGGGGGAGGAGCTGGTGGCGCCGGTTCCAGGCGATGTGGCGGAATGGGAATCCGCCCTGCCCCCGATCATCGCCAAGGCGTCCCGCCACGACGGGCGGTTCGTGGCAGCACCCATGAACATCCACGGCGAGAACTGGATGTTCTACAACGCGGCCGTCCTGCGCAACGCCGGCGTGGAGGTGCCGCGCACCTGGCCGGAGTTCCTGGCCGCGGCGGAAAGGCTGAAAGCCATGGGAAAAATCCCCATCGCCCTGGGCGGCCAGCCCTGGCAGGAGCGGATCCTGTTCAACGCCGTGCTGCTCGGCATCGGCGGGCGCGACTTCTATACGCGCATCTACGGCCAGCTCGACCGTGAGGCGATGCGATCCGAAACGATGCTGGAAATCTTCCGCACCGTGGCGAAACTGCGCGACCATGTGGACGAGGGCAGCCCCGGCCGGCGCTGGAACCAGGCGACCTCGATGCTGATGCGCGGGGAGGCGGCGTTCCAGTTCATGGGCGACTGGGCCAAGGGCGACATCACCGCCGCCGGCTTCCAGCCGGGGGAGGAGATCGGCTGCGCCTTCGCCCCGGCGGAGGAGCTGGCCTATATCATGGTGGTGGATGCCTGGGCCTTCACGCGGAGCCGCGATCCCGCCGTCGATGCCGGACAGCGCCTGTTCGTGGAGGTCGCCATGGACAAGCAGGTGCAGGCGGAGCTGAACCGGCGCAAGGGCTCCATCCCCGTGCGCGCCGACATTCCGGTGGAGGGGTTCGATCCCTGCTCCCGCCATGCGATGGAGGTGATCCGCGACCCGGCCACCCATCTGGTCAGCACCGGCCTGTTCGGGCTTCCGGGCGGTGTCTCCGGGGCCATCGATGATGCCATCTCGCACTTCTGGAACGACCGCCGCCTGACGCCCGAGGAGGGCCAGGCCCTGTTCGAGAGCACCGTTCTGGCCTTCAACTGAACTCTTACCCACAACCAACAGGCCGGCGAACGGCCGACGCATGCAGGGAGGAAGATATGGGACACCCAAATGCGCCGCGATGGCGCCTGCCCCGCGGCGCGGCGCCGGCGCTGGCCCTGGTGCCCGCCACGGCCATCACCTTCGTCTGCTTCTACCTGTTCATCGGCTGGACCTTCGCCATCTCGCTCACCGGGTCGCGGCTGCTGCCGTCCTGGGACTTCGTGGGGCTGGAGCAGTACCGCCGCCTGTTCGCCAGCACCCGCTGGTGGGTGGCGATGGAGAACCTGGTGGTCTATGGCGGGCTGTTCGTCGGCGGCTGCATCCTGCTGGGCTATCTGCTGGCGATCCTGATCGACCGCGGCGTCCGGGCGGAAGGCGTGTTCCGCACCGTCTTCATGCTGCCGCTGTCCATGTCCTTCATCGTCACCGGCATCATCTGGCAATGGATGCTGAACCCCGGTCTCGGCATCCAGCAGGCGGTGCGCGGGCTGGGCTGGGAGGAGTTCGCCTTCAACTGGCTGGTCCGGGCCGACCGCTCCATCTACACCGTGGCCATCGCCGGCATCTGGCAGCAGGTCGGCCTCAGCATGGCCCTGTTCCTGGCCGGGCTGCGCGGCATCGATCCCAACATCTGGAAGGCCACGCGGGTCGACGGCATTCCGACCTGGCGGGTCTATTGGGACATCATCACCCCGATGCTGCGCGCCACCTTCTTCACCACCACCATCCTGCTCTTCTCCCTGGCGGTGAAGTCCTTCGATCTGGTGGTGGCCCTGACCGGCGGCGGGCCGGGCTTCTCCTCCGACCTGCCGGCGCGCTTCGTGATGGAGCACATCCTGACCAGGCAGGAGCTGGGGCTGGGCGCTGCCGGCGCCTTCATGATGCTGTGCACCATCGCGGCCGCCGTCGCTCCCTATCTCTATCTCCAGATCCGGCAGGGGAGGAACGCATGAACCGGATGCGCCGCGGCGCTCTCCATCTGCTGCTGGGCACGGCGGCGCTGACCGTTCTGTTCCCGCTGCTGGTGATGCTCTCCACCTCCCTGAAGCCGCTGGAGGAGATCAACAACGGCTCCCTCTTCGCCCTGCCGCGGGAGCCCACGCTGGCGGCTTGGCAGCGGGCCTGGGGCGAGGTCTGCATCAGCGGCGACTGCAGCGGCCTGTCCGTCTGGTTCGCCAATTCCTTCGCCATCGTGCTGCCGGCCCTGTTCGGCTCGCTGGCGCTGGGCGCCATCACCGGCTACGCGCTCAGCCTGCGCAGCTCGCGCTATGCCGACCTGCTGTTCGCGGCGCTGCTGATCGGGCTGTTCATCCCGCCGCAGGTGACGCTCTATCCCATGATCGTGCTGGTGCGCGAGCTGGGGCTGTTCGGCAGCCTGGGCGGGCTGATCTTCGTGCACATGGTCTGGGGTCTGGCCTTCGTGACCCTGCTGTTCCGCAATTTCTTCCTGTCGGTTCCGCGCGACCTGCTGAAGTCCGCCAGGATCGACGGGGCGGGCTTCCTACCCACCTTCTGGTACATCATGCTGCCCCTGTCGCTGCCGGTCTGCGCCGTGGCGCTGGTGCTGCAGTTCACCTACATCTGGAACGACTTCCTGCTGGGCCTGACCTTCGCCGGGCTGGGCCGCCAGCCGGTGACCGTGGCCCTGAACACCCTGGCCGGGTCGCAGTTCGGGCCGCAGGAATACAACGTCAACATGGCCGCCACCATGATCGCGGCCCTGCCCACCATCCTGGTCTATTTCCTGTCCGGACGGCTGTTCGTGCGCGGGATCGCGGCCGGCGCCGTGAAGGGATAAGAAGCCATGCAACAGGTCCGTCTGAACAACATCCGCAAGTGCTACGGCAGCGCCGCCATCCTGGAGAGCATCTCCCTGGACATCGAGCCGGGCGAGTTCCTGGTGCTGCTGGGGCCGTCCGGCTGCGGCAAGTCCACCTTGCTGAACATCGTGGCGGGGCTGGAGGCGGCCAGCGGCGGCACCATCCACTTCGGCGACCGCGACGTCACCGGCCTGGAACCGGATGAGCGGGACATCGCCATGGTGTTCCAGTCCTACGCGCTTTACCCCACCATGTCGGTGCGCCGGAACATCGGCTTCGGCCTGAAGATGCGTGGAGAGCCGGCCGCAATGGTGGAGCGGCGGGTGCAGGAGGTTGCCGGCCTGCTCCAGATCAGCCACCTGCTGGACCGCAAGCCGTCCCAGCTTTCCGGCGGGCAGCAGCAGCGCGTCGCCATCGGCCGCGCCCTGGTGCGCCAGCCGTCGGTGTTCCTGCTGGATGAGCCCTTGTCCAACCTGGACGCCAAGCTGCGCGCCGACATGCGGGTGGAGCTGAAGCGCCTACATGGCGAAAGCCGCCGCACGACCCTGTACGTGACCCACGACCAGGTGGAGGCGATGACCCTGGCCAGCCGCATCGTCGTACTGGAGAAGGGCCGCATCCAGCAATGCGACCGGCCGGAGGTGGTCTATGCCCGCCCGGCTAACCGCTTTGTGGCCTCCTTCGTCGGCGCGCCCACCATGAACTTCGTCGAGGGCAGGCTGGAAGCGGCGGGCGACGGCGCCGGCCTGCGGGTCGAGGATCTGCTGATCCCCCTGCCCGGCCTCAAGGCCGGGGCCGGGGTGCAGGCCGGGCACAGCGTGGTTCTGGGCTTCCGGCCGGAGCATGCCAGCATCGCAGCTGCCGGTGCGCCCGCCACGGTTCCCGGCCGGGTGCTGATGTCGGAGCCGACAGGGCCGGATCTCTATGTCCTGGTAGCGCTGGCGCAGCAGCAGATCACCATGCGCGTGGCCCCCGGCACAGACCTTTCCATGCACGGCCCCGTCCCGCTCCAGCTCGACGGAGCCGCGGTCAGCCTGTTCTGCCCGCGCGACGGGCATCGCCTGAACTGAGGTGCGGCATGAAGGGTCCAGCATCCATCCTGGTCATGGGCGTCTGCGGCTGCGGCAAGTCCAGTGTCGGCGCGGCCTTGTCGGAGGCACTCGGCATGCCGTTCCTGGAGGCCGACGGCCTGCACCCGCCGGAGAATGTCGCCCGCATGGCGGCCGGCATTCCCCTGACGGATGAGGACCGGCGCGGCTGGCTGGACAGCATCGCCCAGCGCCTCCAGGACGCCGGCGTGCGTGGCGCGGGGCTGGTGGTGGCCTGCTCCGCCCTGAAGCGCGCCTATCGCGACCGGCTGCGGATGGCAGCACCCGACCTGCGCATCGTGCATCTGGTCGGATCGGAAAGCCTGCTGCGATCGCGGATGTCCCTGCGCGAGGGGCACTTCATGCCGGTGACCCTGCTGGAAAGCCAGCTCGCCACGCTAGAGCCGCCGGACAGGGCCGAGAACGCCATCGCCTGCGACATCGGCCAGCCGGTGGACGCCATCGTCGACCACGCGCTTCGGCATCTGCTGGCCTGACATCTTCGAGCCTTGGGCGGATGCCGGCGGCACTGCCCGGAATGTCCCGAGAAACGGAGGGGTCTGGAATGGAATGGCGGATGATCATCGTGGAACGCACCCTGTTCCACCAGTTGAAGAGCCACCTTCCCGCGATCACCAAGGACTGCCTGCGGGAGACGTACGGCATCAGCGAATCCACTTGGCGCCGGCTGAGGGATGGCAGGCCGATCCGCCTTTCCACCTATGGCCGCCTGATGAAATCCTTCGAGCGCCGCCGGCAGGAGGTTCATGCCTGCGGATATCAGGCTGCGTCCGTCACTGCCCTGGCGCGTGTCCAGCCGCGTGCCGCCGGTCATTACAGCGACTGCGACCCGCGCCGCTAATTCCGATCCGGCGCTGGTTGGGGGGCTTGGGCGTTCGCTTCGCCCCACCAGGCGACCTGGTCCGCAGGCAGGCTCCAGATGCATTGCAGGCCGCCGGGCATCCAGTCGAAGGCGACTTCACCGCCGAGCTGGCGGGCGCTCGTGTGAAGCAGCGTCGTCCCGAAACCTTGGCGGGCGGGTGCGGCGGCAATGGCGGGGCCGCCTTGTTCCAGCCATGTGACTTCAAGTCGCCGGCTGCGGCTGTTCAAGATCCACGAAACCTGAAGCCGTCCACCGGCAACGGACATGGCGCCGTATTTCGCCGCATTGGTCGCGAGTTCGTGCGCCATCATGGAGATGGGCTGGGCCGCATCCGGCAGGACTATGACCGGTGGTCCGTCCAGAGCCACCCGATGGGAGCCGTCCCGCGGGTCCGCCAGATAGGGAGCGAACTCCTGCTCCAACAGCTCGCGCAGGCCGACACCGGTCCAGCGGCTGTTCGCCAGCAGCGTATGGGCGCGTGCGAGCGCCGAAATGCGGCTCTCGACGGCGGCGGCGAATTTTCCGGGATCGTCCGCCGGGGTCAGCCGGACCAGCGCCTGTACGACGGCCAGGACGTTCTTGGCGCGGTGATCCACCTCCCGGATCAGAAGCCGCTCACGCTCCTGCGCCTCCCGCCGATCCGTGACATCCATATCGATACCGATGAGCCGGACGGGCCGGCCCTCCCCATCGCGCACCACTTCAGCACGCGAGACGATCCAACGCGTCTTTCCATCTCCGCCCAGAAGGCGAACCTCGATGTCGAAGGGCTGCTCGCCCGCCAGCGCCGCTCGCCCCGCCTGCGCGGCGACGGCCAGGTCGTCGGGATGGATCATCGCCCGCACCTCATCGAGGCTGAGCCTCCCGTCCCGTGGCTCCAGGCCGCACAGCAGGTACATGCTGTCCGACCACCACATGCTCCCGCTGGCGAGGTCCAGGTCCCACTGCCCTACGCGCCCGGCCTGATGTGCAAGCCGCAGGCGGTCCTGGCTTTCGCGGAGTGCTGCGGCCGAGGTGGCCAGCGCCTTTCCGACATGCTCCACCTCCCGCGGGCCGGGCGGCGCTGGAGGAAGGGTCTCGCCACTGCCCATCGCCCGCGCCATTTCCGCAAGGCGCTCAATGGGGACTGTGATCCTCCGGGACACGCGTGATGCGGCGAAAGCCCCGATACCAGCGATCAGCATCCAGGTGGCGACAGCGCCTGCAAGCGACCATTGCAGGTCGCGCTGCAGGATGGCCCGCGGCACCGAGATCACCACGCTCCAGTTCGAGAGGTCCGACCGGCTGAAGACGGTGAAGGCCGGAACGCCGGCCAGGGTGACCGCCTCTCCGGCACCTTCCGATCCGGCCTCCATCAGGGCGCGCAGAGCGTCGCCAGGACCGGAGCCGAGGAAGCGTTCCGGTTCCGGTTGGCGCACGATATGCACCTTGTACTGGTCGAACACCGAAACGGTCCAGTTCTCCGGCAGCGCATGGCTGTGGATCAGGTCCTGGAAGAGTCGGAGCGGAAGGGAGAGCGTCAGGTCGTAGACCGGCTCGCCGTTCCGGAACACCGGAACCTCGACGCCCAGCGTCGGGCGGCCCGTTCCCGCCGCGATGAAAAGTCCCGACACATAGGGCTGTCCCGCCGAAAAAACATGCTCCACCGGGTCCATGCTGCCGCGCCGCGGCAACGGGCTCTCCGGTTCCAGATTGGTATTCAGCAGCTGCTGGCCGGAAGCATCGGACAGGATGATGGAACTGCCCTGCGGCTGGATGGTGAGAAAGCGCTCCGCCTGTTCGCGGAAGGACGACAGATCCCCCGCCTCAAGCGCGCGTGAGAAGGCGAGCGCCTGCACGCTCTTCATGCGCCCGTCCAGTTCGCGGTCGAGTGCGAAGCGCAGGGCGCGGGCGGTTTCGAGCGTCTGTTGCTGCGCCCGCTCCACCGCCCTGCCATAGGCCTGCACCTCGCGCGCGATGGTCAGCAGCAGGATCGGCACCGTGCAAGCGAGCACCAGCAGCCAGAGATATGTCCGCACGGCCGGACGTCCGCGGCGCTGTCCAGTAGAGGCAATTCGGAGCAAGAGGTCTCCCGGTCTGAGGCTGTGAGCGGCAAGGCGCTCATCAAGCGACCTTCATTACCGCCGCCTGCACCCGGGTCAATCCGCTATTGCATCATTTCGCCTGTGGAACCGCTTGCGCGCCGGCTTTTCCCCGCAATATCCACGCCCCGCCAGGACATCGTCGGCAGCAGCCATGCCGCCCGATGTGACCACCACTACGGAAGCACGGGTGCTCAACATGGCAGGCCGCAGGGCCGATCGGAGCTTACCGCCCCGAACCGGCCCGGCCCTTCAACTTATCTGGCGCTGCCATTGTCCTGGTCGACGAGGGCATAGCGGGGGATATCCCGCCGCTGAATGCCGAGACGGCTGAGTTGGACATCGCTCAGCTGGCTCAAAGCCCGGCAGCGCTGGTTGTATTCCCACCGCGCCGCAACGCGGCGGAGGTGCGCACCCAGCCGGGAGACAAGCGCGTGCAGCCGGTGGTTCTGCGTCGCGCTGCGGCCAGCACCGTTCAGGTTGCAGGCAATTCTACTGTTCGTCAGATCGATGTTCGTCATGGTACCGCTCTCATCAGCGTAAGGCGGCGTCTCTCTCCCGGTTCCATGGCCGCTTTGCTGCATTGCAGCATCTGGTTATGATGCCATGGCTCCTGCACTGATATATAGCGCGGGTGCCGGTTTTGACAAAGCCGCGAACTCTTTTGGAGCAGTGGGTTTTGCGCATGGTTGCTGCGCTGCAATGTAATGAGCGGGAGGCTATGCGCCTGCCGACCTGCGCTAGGCGGAACGCGGTTGATTGAGGGCAGTGCCTGCAATCGATGCAGGGGCGGAGCCGTAGGGGCTACCGCCGCCCGCTACGGTTCAGTGTCCGCCCGTCCTGGACAGGAAATTGAGCACCAGCATGCCCGTGATGATCAGCCCGATGCCGACCGCGCCCGCGGCATCGATCCTCTCGCCATACAGCACAATGCCAGCCAGAGCGGCCAGAACTATGCCCAACCCCGACCAGACGGCGTAGACGAAGCCGAGGCCCAATGTGCGCAGGCACAGGGCAAGCAGGTAGAAGGCGATGCCATAGCCGATCACCACGACGATGCTGGGCAGCGGCCGGGTGAAACCATCCGTCGCCTTCAAGGCGCTGGTGGCGATCACTTCGGCCAGTACCGCAAGGGCAAGAAGCACATAGGGCATGCTGGCGCGGCCGGTCACAGGGCGTCGGCGTGGACCGGAGCCGGCCGCCGCCGCCCCAGTTCTTCAGACGCCCCGCCGGGTCGCTGGGCCTGCCGCCAGTCATCCGGCACATGGTAGGGCGCCTGTGAGGGCGGCAAGGCGGCGCGGCCACGGATCATGTCCGCTGCCTTCTCGGCGATCATGATAGTGGGCGCGTTCAGATTGCCCGATACGATGGATGGCATGATGGAGCTGTCCACCACCCGCAGCCCTTCCAGCCCGATCACCCGGCACTCCCCATCCACGACGGACTGCGCGTCCGAGCCCATCTTGCAGGAGCAGGAGGGATGGTAGGCGCTTTCGCAATGCTGGGCGATCCAGGCGTCGATCTCCGCATCCGTACGCACCTCCGGCCCCGGCGCCAGTTCCGCGCCGCGGAAGGGATCGAAGGCAGGCTGTGCGAAAATCTCCCGCGTCAGCCGCACAGCGGCCCGCATCTCCTCCCAATCCTCCGGGTGGCTCATATAGCGGGGATCGATGATCGGATGCTGGCGCGGGTCGTTGTTCTTCAGCCGCAGGAACCCCGTGCTCCTGGACCGCATCGGCCCGACATGGGCCTGATAGCCGTGCCGATCGGACGGGTTGCGGCCGTCATAGCGCACCGCCATGGGCAGGAAGTGGTACTGCAGGTCGGGATGCTTGATCCCGGTCCGCGACCGGATGAAGCCCCCGGCTTCGAAATGGTTGGTGGCGCCCAGGCCGCGCTTCAGCAGGTACCATTCCAGCCCGATCCGGATCTTGGCCAGCGGGCTCAGCGCGCCGTAGAGCGTGATGGGCTGCAGGGATTCCTGCTGCACATAGATCTCCAGATGATCCTGGAGATTTTTGCCCACGCCGGGCAGATGATGGACGGGATCGACGCCTGCCGCCCGCAGTTCGTCGGCATCGCCGATGCCGGACAGCATCAGGAGTTGGGGCGAGTTGATCGGCCCGCCGGACAGGATCAGCTCACGCTCCGCACGAACCTTGGTCACCTGCCCGCGCCGGCCCACCCATTCCACGCTGCGGGCCTGTCGGCCCTCCAGCAGAATGCGGGTGGTCATGGCGCCCGTCTGGACAGTCAGGTTCGGCCGCTTCTGCGCCGGGCGCAGATAGGCCATGGCGGTGGACCAACGGCGGCCACCGGACACCGTCATATCCATGCTGCCGAAGCCTTCCTGCCGATATCCGTTCTGGTCCTCGGTCAGCGGATATCCCGCCTGGACCCCGGCTTCGATGAAGGCGCGGTAAAGCGGGTTCCGGCAGCGGCCGGTGGAGACATGCAGCGGCCCCTCTCCGCCATGATAGGCGTCCGCCCCCTTGTCGCGGCTCTCCGCTTTGCGGAAATAGGGCAGCACATGGGCATAGTCCCAGTGCGCCAGCGCCGGATCGGCGGCCCAGCGCTCATAATCCAGCGCATGTCCCCGCACATAGGCCATCCCGTTGATGGAGGAGGAGCCGCCAAGTACGCGGCCGCGCGGCCAGTGCATCCGGCGACCGCCGAGGGTCTCCTGCGGAACGGTGTGATAGTCCCAGTTGTAGGTGCGGGACTGCATCGGGTAGCTCAGCGCGCTGGGCATATGCAGGCGCCAGTCCCACCAGTGATCGCGCGGGCCGGCTTCCAGCAGGAGGACCTTCACCTCCGGGTCCTCGGTCAGGCGGTTGGCAAGCACGCAGCCGGCCGAGCCGGCGCCGACGATCACATAATCATATGTATCGGTCATCGTTCTCGATTCGTCATCTGCGGGTGGCCGGCCGGCGGGCCGGCCGGCATCGGCTCAGTACGGGCAGTCCACATCGCCAAGCGCGACATGGACGCTCTTGAGCTGGGTGTAGTGTTCGATGGCGGCGTGCCCGTTCTCCCGGCCCAGGCCGGACTGCTTGTAGCCGCCGAAGGGCATCTCAATGGGCGTCAGATTATAGCTGTTGATCCAGCAGGTGCCGGCCTCCAGCCGGGCAACGACGCGGTGGCCGCGGCTGAGATCGCGGGTGAAGACGCCGGCCGCCAGCCCGAAGGGCGTGTCGTTTGCGCGGGCGATCACCTCCTGCTCATCATCGAAGGGCAGCACGGTCATCACGGGTCCGAAAATCTCCTCCCGCACGATGCTCATCTCATCCGTGCAGTCAGCGAAGATGGTGGGGGCGACGAACCAGCCGCGGGCGCAGTCGCCATCGGTGACGCGGTGCCCGCCGGCCACCAGTCGGGCCCCTTCGGCGCGGCCCTTGGCGATGTAGCCCAGCACCTTCTCCATATGCTCCCTGGAGATCAGCGGGCCGACATGGGTGTCGGGGCGCAGCGGATCGCCGATCACCATGCGGGCGGTGCGGGTCGCGAGCTTCTCCAGGAAAGCATCCATCACGCTTCGATGCACGAAGACGCGGGTGCCGTTGGAGCAGACCTCGCCCTGGCTGTAGAAGTTGCCCAGCATGGCGCCGCCGACGGCATTATCCAGATTGGCGTCGTCGAAGACGATCAGCGGCGACTTGCCGCCCAGCTCCATGGTGACGTGCTTTAGCGTGGATGCCGCATCGGCCATCACCGCCTTGCCGGTGCCGACCTCCCCGGTCAGGGACACCTTGGCGATGCCGGGATGGCGGGTCAAAGCGCGGCCGGTCTCGGCGAAGCCCTGCACCACATTGAAGACGCCCGCCGGCAGCCCGGCTTCGGCATAGATCTCCGCCAGCTTCATGGCCGACAAGGGCGTCATCTCGGCCGGCTTGAAGATCATGGCGTTGCCGCAGGCCAGGGCCGGTGCCGATTTCCAGCAGGCGATCTGGATGGGATAGTTCCAGGCCCCGATGCCGGCGCAGATGCCCAACGGCTCCCGGCTTGTATAGGCGAAAGCCTTGGGGCCCAGCGGGATATGCTGGCCGGTCAGGGTAGCGGCCATGCCGCCGTAATATTCCAGGCAGTCCGCGCCGGAGGTGACATCGACCACGCTGGTTTCCTGGATCGGGCGGCCGGTATCCAGGGCTTCCAGCCGGGCCAGCTCCTCATTGCGCTCGCGCAAGAGCTGGGCTGCGCGCAGCAGGATGCGCCCGCGTTCGGCGCCGGTCATGGCCGACCAGACGGCAAATCCCTCGCGCGCCGCGGCGACGGCGCGCTCAATATCCTCTGCACCGGCGATCTGAATGCGGGCAAGAAGCTCACCCGTGGCGGGGTTGTGGGTGTCGAAGGTCGTGCCGGAGACAGCATCGACAGCCTGGCCGCCGATGAAGAGCTTCTGCGCGTCCATAATCATCCTGTACTTCGTTCCGATCCAGAAAGTTCAATGCCATCGGGCACGATGGCCCGGTCAGCCCACGCCCAGCGCCGCCAGATGCAGCCGCAGGCTTCCCAGCACGGTGCGGCGGGCGCGCACGGTGTCCAGCCCGGTTCCGGACAGGGCCGAACGCATCCAGATGCCGTCGATCAGTCCGCCGGTCAGCTCTGCCAACTCTTCCCGGCTCTCCGGCGGAAGCCCCAGCCGGCCCAACTCGCGCCGCAGGTTGGAATGCAACCGCAGCCGGTAGGTGCGTTGCAGCCGGGCCAGCCCGGGGTGGTGCGGCACCTGGGCCCAGAAGGCGAGCCAGGCCGCCACCACCTGCGGCGTGCACTGGGTTTCATCGAAACTGGCGGAGACGATGGCCGAGATGCGGTCCATCGGCTCCGTCCGCTCCTGCAAACCCTTGACGACCAGACGCTGAAAGTCGGTGAGCAGCGACCGCATGGTCGCTTCCAGCAACTCATCCTTTCCACCAAAATAATGCGTAATGATTCCAGGGGACAAGCCAGCCCTGGCCGCAATTCTGGCCATGGTCGTCTCATCATATCCATATGCGTGGATCGCCTCGATAGTCGCGCTGATCAACTGGCGTCTACGGATTGGCTGTAAGCCGACTTTGGGCATTCCGGCACTCTGCCACGAGTTGGGACATTTATGGTTGACAGCTCCAGCCTGTCTTTTTTTAATTGAACAGTCAATCAAGAAACGCCGCAGCAATGATCCCTTCCGGGCTCTGGCCTGTTTCGAGGGATGGACGGAGTTGTGGTGAACAGGACGGCGCCCCTTGCTGGGATGTGCCGCACGGTGGAATGTTGGCTCCCGGGGCCCTGTCCGCCGCGCTGTTGAAGGAGAAGAAGAACGATGAAGAATGCTGCAAGCCGACGCGCCCTCCTCGCCGGCTGTCTGGCCGCGGCTGCCGCCACTGGCGCGCTGCCGGCCGCTGCCGCCGACGACCAAGCCTGCCGGACGGTGACTTTCTCCGATATCGGCTGGACCGATATCACCGCCACAACGGCCGTCGCGTCCGTGGTGCTGGAGGCGCTGAACTATCAGCCGGAGACGGAGCTGCTGTCGGTTCCGGTGACCTATGCCAGCATGAAGAACGGCGATGTGGACGTCTTCCTTGGCAACTGGATGCCGACCATGGAAGGCGATGTCCGGCCCTATCTGGAGGACGGCTCGGTGGAAACGCTGGGCGCCAATCTGACCGGGGCCAAGTACACGTTGGCGGTTCCGCGCTATGTGGCGGAAGGCGGGCTCACTACCTTCCAGGACATCTCGAAGTTCGAGGATGAGCTGGACGGCAGGATTTACGGTATCGAGCCGGGGAACGACGGCAACCGCCTGATCCAGGAGATGATCCAGAAGGACATGTTCGGCCTGGGCGACTTCGAACTGGTGGAGAGCTCGGAACAGGGCATGCTGGCGCAGGTATCCCGCTCGGCCCGCCGCAAGCAATGGGTCGTCTTCCTGGGCTGGGCGCCGCATCCGATGAACGCCCGCCACGATCTGATGTATCTGGATGGCGGCGATGAGGTATTCGGCCCTGATTTCGGCGGGGCCGAAGTCCATACCAACGTGCGCAAGGGATTCCGCGAGGAATGCCCCAATGCGGGGCGCTTCGTGGACAATCTCGAATTCACGCTGGACATGGAGAACGAGATCATGGGCGCCATCCTCGACGACGGCGTCGAGCCCACCAAGGCTGCGGAGGCCTGGCTGAAGCGTCATCCCGAGGTGGCGTTGTCCTGGCTGGACGGCGTCACCACCTTCGAGGGTGGCGACGCGGCAGCGGCGGTGAAGCAGAAGTTGGGTGATTGATGCGTTTCTTGAATAATAGCCGCTTGGCGACGGCGCCTGCCCATGAGCGTTCCCCTCTTCCGGCTCCGGGAGCGGGCGCATGACAGATCCCATTGCCTGGCTCGCCGAGCACAAGATTCCGCTGGGCCGCTGGATGGGCGATGCGGTGGACTGGCTTAACGAGCACGCGGCCTTCGTCTTCTACGCCATCTCCGACGGGCTGGGCTTCGTCATCAACGGGCTGACGGACCTGCTGCTCTGGACCAATCCGCTGGCGGCCATCGCCATTTTAGCGGCGCTGGCCTGGTTGCTGCACCGGTCCTGGCGGCTGGTGGCGCTGATCGTGCCGGCCTGCCTGCTGATCGTAAATCTGGGCTACTGGGAGGCGACGATGGAAACGTTGTCCCTGGTACTGTTCGCGACCACAATCTGCATGCTGGTCGGGACTCCGCTTGGCATCGCGGCGGCGCACCGGCCATGGCTGTATCAGGTTCTCCGCCCCATGCTGGACCTGACACAGACTGTTCCAACCTTTGTGTACCTGATCCCCACCCTGATCCTGTTCGGGCTGGGGGTCGTGCCGGGGCTTATCTCCACGGTGATCTTCGCCATCGCGGCCCCCGTCCGCCTGACCTATCTGGGCGTGACCTCGACGCCCAAGGCCTTGCTGGAAGCGGGTGAGAGCTTCGGCGCGTCGCGCAGCCAGCTTCTGTGGAAGATCGAGCTGCCGCACGCCATGCCCACCATCATGGCCGGGCTGACCCAGTGCATCATGCTCTCCCTGTCGATGGTGGTGATCGCCGCACTGGTGGGCGCCGGCGGGCTGGGCAAGCCTGTGGTCCGGGCCTTGAACACGGTGAACATCAGCATGGGATTCGAAGCGGGACTGGCTATCGTGCTGCTGGCCATCATCATGGACCGCATCTGCAAGCAACCCGAACGGAGACGTCCATGACCAAGCCGTCCACCGCCTGCCCTGCCGAATCCGGCACGGCCGTTGCGTTTCGCAATGTCGATGTCCTGTTCGGGAACCACCCGGCCGAGGCGCTCCGCCTGCTCGATCAGGGGCTGGACCGCGCGGCGATCCAGGAGCGTACCGGTCAGGTGGTCGGCGTCGCGGGCGCCACGCTGGACATCCGGGAAGGCGAGATCTGCGTGCTGATGGGCCTGTCCGGCTCCGGCAAGTCCACGCTGCTGCGCTGCGTGAACGGGCTGAACCGCCCGAGCCGGGGCCAGGTGCTGGTTACCGCCAACGGGCGGACCACCGATGTGTCGTCCTGCCGGCCCGCGGAACTCAAGCAGCTCCGCAGCCACGGCATCGCCATGGTGTTCCAGCAGTTCGCCCTGCTGCCCTGGCGGACCGTGGCCGAAAATGTCGGCTTCGGCCTGGAGCTCCAGGGCATGCCCAAGCACAAGCGCGACATCATCGTTGCGGAGCGGCTGGCCATGGTCGGGCTGGAGGCCTGGAAGGACGCCTACGCCCATGAGCTGTCCGGCGGCATGCAGCAGCGGGTGGGTCTGGCCCGCGCCTTTGCAATGGATGCGCCCATCCTGCTGATGGATGAGCCCTTCTCCGCGCTTGACCCGCTGATCCGCAGCAAGTTGCAGGACGAGTTGCTGGACCTGCAGAAGCAACTCAAGAAGACCATCATCTTCGTCAGCCACGACCTGGATGAGGCGATGAAGATCGGCAGCCGCATCGCCATCATGGAAAGCGGCCGCATCGTCCAGACTGGCACGCCCGAGGAGATCGCGCTGAACCCGGTCAATGCCTATGTGCAGGAATTCGTCGCGCACATGAACCCGGTCAATGTGCTGCGCGGCGCCTCCATCATGACGCCGCTGGACGCGCTGAAGCAGTTGAAGAACGGCACGCTTGTGGCGGAGACCGAGACACGGACCACCGTGCAGCTTGATCCGGACGGAGCGCCGCACATCGCCTCCATGGAAGGCCGGGCACCGGTTCCGATTGTGGAATATGCCGGCCCGGAGCAGCTCGAAGACCTGCCGGAACGGGCCGTGGTGGCCGCCCCAGTGGACATCACCATGCGCGAGGCCATTCAGATCCGCAACCAGACCGGCGCACCCATCGTCATGCAGGAAGACGGCAAGGCCGTTGGCGTGATCGGTAACAAGGAGCTGTACGGCACCCTGCTCGGAAGCGCACCGGGCGAAAAATAACGCCACTCCGGCCGGCTTCAGGCGGACCCTCCCGCCCGGAAGGGTCACCTGTCGGGCGAACGTCCAGGGTCTTACTTGGCCGCCGACCGCTTAATCAGGGAGTTCTGCATCATGCCGGTGTCCTCGTGCGGCAGGATGTGGCAGTGTAGGACACTCTTGCCCACCCACCGCTTGAACTTGGCGCGGATCACGACGGTCGTGTCCACCGGGACCCAGATGGTGTTCTGCATCATGCCCGGTGGCTTTTCGCAAGCGGGTCGGTAATTCCGCCACTATTCCATAGCTTCTGGCATATCCGGATGAACAGGCTGGACCGTACTTGTCCGGACCTGTCGGACAGGGGCGGCCTGTTGGGAACAGCCTTGCCGGGCTGCTTCCAAATGAGAGAGTTGCTCAACCGGACCAGGCGGAGTTCAGCGACGGACTTTCCCATCCGGTCCCTCTCAGACCAGCGTCATCGGCCCGGCTGGTGCGAACCGGCGCGGAGCAGACGCAAGGCATTGAGCGTGACAATGACTGTAGCGCCGGTGTCGGCCAGGATGGCGAGCCAGAGATCGGTGATGCCGAAGAGCGTGGTGACCAGAAACACGGCCTTGAGGCCCAGCGCCATCGCCACGTTCTGGCGGATGTTCGCCAATGTCGCCCGGGAAAGAGCCACCAGATCCGCCACGCCTCCGACCCGGTTGCCCAGCAGGGCTGCGTCGGCGGTCTCCAGCGCCACATCCGTACCGCCGCCCATGGCAATGCCGACATCGGCAGCCGCCAGCGCCGGACCGTCATTGATTCCGTCCCCGACCATGGCGACGGGCGCAGCGGCCTTCAGAACGGCAACCTCCCGCAACTTGTCTTCGGGAAGGAGCCCGGCCTTCACCTCTATTCCCAAGGCGCGGCCGACGGCCCGGCCCGTGCGGGCGTTGTCGCCGGTCAGCATCACGCTGCGGATGCCGAGATTGCCCAAGGATGAGACCGCCTGCGCAGCGTCGGCCCGCGGCTCGTCGCGGATGCCGATCAACCCGATCGGCTTCCCATCGGTCATCACTACGGCAACTGACTTGCCAGCATCCTCCAGCGCGGCGACACGGTCGTCGGGGAGTATGTCGGGTCCGCACCTCTCGACCGCATGCCGGGGTGAGCCCACCTCCACCAATCGGCCGGTGACGACGGCCTGCGCAGCCCTGCCTGGAACAGTCCTCTGGTCACGGGCAGGGCGCAGCGGCACGCCGTCGGTCTCGGCCCGCGCCAGGATGGCCCGGGCGAGCGGATGGCTGGAGCCGTTCTCCACCGCTGCCGCCAGTGCGAGCAGGGTCCGCTCGGTCCCGGTTATCGGAACGAGGTCCGTGACCTGCGGCCGCCCCTCCGTCAGGGTTCCGGTCTTGTCGAAAGCCACGGCCCGGACCCTCCCGATCGCCTCCAGGGCGGCTCCGCCCTTGATGAGGAGCCCGCGCCGGGCGCCCGCCGCGATGCCGGAGGTGATGGCGGCCGGGGTGGACAGGACCAGCGCGCAGGGGCAGCCGATCAGCAGCAGGGCCAGGCCACGATAGATCCAGGTCTGCCAGTCCGCCCCAAAGGCGAGCGGCGGCAGCAGTATCGTGAGCAACGCTACGATGATGACGAAGGGCGTGTAGCGGGCGCTGAAGCGCTCGATGAAACGGGCCGTGGGCGCCTTGCTGGCCTGGGCCTCCTCGACCATGTGGATGATCCGGGCGATGGTGTTGTCCGCTGCGGACCGCGTCACCCGGACGCGAAGCACGCCGGTGGCGTTGATGCCGCCCGCGAAGACAGGCGAGCCGGGCTGCTTCGGCACCGGCACAGACTCGCCTGTCACCGGAGACTCGTCGATATCGGACATGCCGTCGACGACCTCGCCATCGGCAGGCACCCGGTCGCCGGGGCGAACCAGGACAACCTGCCCCACCTCCAACCGCGAAGCGGGAACCTCGCGCGCCACTGCGCCATCGACAAGCAGGGCGGTGCGAGGGACCAGGGCCGCCAGGGCCTTGATGCCGGACCTTGCTCTACCGGCCGCAACTCCTTCCAGGAGCTCGCCCACGGCGAACAGCAGGATGACGACTGATGCCTCTGCCGTCTCTCCAATCACGAGCGCCCCGGCAGCGGCAACGGACATCAGCATCTCGATGCTGAATGGCGTGCCCAGGCGGGCGAGCAGGAAGGCGCGGCGGCCAAAGACGGCGAGGCCGACCAGGGCGGCAGGCATGAGGGCAAGGTCCTCAATGGCCGGGACGAGCCAGGACATCAGGAAGCCGATCCCGACCAACAGCCCGATGAAACCGGTCAGTCTGGCCTTCGGGGTGGCCAACCACGCTTGCTCCGCCGCGGCAGCGGAGTCCAGCCCGGCATCCGCCTGCCCTTCCTGGACGATCCGCAGGTCCATGTCCTCGAAGCCGAAGCCGAGGCTCCGGATGGCGCCGTCGACCCTGTCCCTGGATGTCGCGGCTTCGTCCAGCCGGAACCGGAGCATCTGCGAGTGGTAGTTCAGGCTGATATCCTCGACGCCGCTGAGCCGCCCCAGAGCCGTCTCGACCTTAGCGACGCAACTGGGACAATCCATACCGGTCACGTGGTAGCGGAGGGTCCGGGAATCCCCGTCCGCTGCCCGTCCGATCCGTGTCTCATCCTGCATGGTGCGACTCCTGCCCTGGCGACGCGGCGCATGCGGCCGCCGCCCTCAATGTGCTAAACCTAGGACCTCCAGTCGCTGTAGGTTCAAGGGTAAAATCAATGCGGGGCGGTACATACGGCATTGGCGATCTGGCCATGCGCAGCGGCACCAAGGTGCAGACGGTGCGCTGGTATGAGCAGGTCGGCATACTGCCCGAACCGGCTCGCACCGCCGGGAACCAGCGCGTCTACACGCAGCGCGACCTGGACCGCCTGATCTTCATCCGGCGGGGCCGGGAGCTTGGCTTTTCGCTGGACGAAGTCCGGCGTCTCCTGAGCCTGGCCGACCGATCCGACATGTCGTGCGAGGAGGCTGACGTCATCGCCTCGGCCCACCTTGATGAAATCCGGGGGAAGATCGCCCGGCTGCGCTCCCTTCAAGCCGAACTGGAGCGCATGCTCAGCCAGTGCCGCCATGGCACGGTATCGGACTGCCGGGTCATCGAAGCCCTGTCCCACGGCAGGGAAAGCCAATGAGTGTCGGGGATTGCCGACAGAACGGGTGATGAGGCCCGCCGACGCAAACCGATCCCTGATGTGACGAGGTTTCGTTTTCCATGATGTCCATCGCGTGCCAACCTGACACGGGCGACGAAAAGGCGGGGGCTGTGGAGGAATGTGCGCGGATACGACCCGTCCCAGGACGATGGCCGGCACGTCCGACGGGAATTTCGCCCCAACGGCGCACTGGCTCACGCCGGCCCTTGCCGGACTGACCGCCACGCTGCTGGGGCTGGGCATCGCCCGCTTCGCCTATACCCCCATGCTTCCCGCCCTGGTGGGCCAAGGCTGGTTGAGCGGTGATGGGGCGGCCTATATCGGCGCCGTGAACCTGCTGGGCTATCTTGCCGGCGCCCTCTGCGCCGCGCCCTTGTCCCGGTTATGGCCGGCAGCCCGTGTCCTCCGCGCCGCCATGCTGCTGACCGTCGTGTCGCTTGCAGCCTGCGCCTGGAACGGCGGGTTCGCCTGGCTGGCTGGCTGGCGACTGCTGGCCGGGGCCACCGGCGCGGTCATAATCGTACTGGCGGGGCCGACGGTGCTGGCCGCGGTGCCCATGGCGGCAAAACCCAGGGCCATCGGAGTGGTCTTTTCGGGCATCGGTCTCGGCGTGGTGTTCGCCGGTTTCGGAGTGCCGGCTCTGGCCCCATTCGGGTTGGAGGTCGCGTGGCTGGCCCTGGCCGCGCTGGCCCTGGCGCTGACGGTGTTCTCCTGGTCGCGCTGGCCACGCGGGGCTGCCGCACCGCCCCGGCAGGCGGCGGATGCTGTCCGCGCCATGCCTTTGCCGCTGGTTCTCTTCACCCTTGCCTATGCCGGCGACGGGTTCGGCTATGTGCCGCACACGCTGTTCCTGTCCGACTTCATTGCCCGCGGCCTGGATCTTGGCGTAGCCGTCGGCGGGATCGTCTGGGCCGCTTTCGGCGCGGGAGCGGCGCTTGGCGCCGTCGTTGGAGGATGGCTGGCGGCCCGGATGGGCTTCGGCCCGGCCTTCGCCCTGGCGCTGGCGCTGAAGACCCTGGCGGTCGGTCTTCCCCTGCTGGCGACGGACCTGCCGGTCCTCATCCTGTCGGCCTTCGTCGTGGGGCTGCTGACGCCCGGCAGCGTTACCCTGGCTTCGGGCGTCGCCGCCAGCATGGCTGGTTCGGCCGGACATGTCCGCGCCTGGGGATGGATGACTGCGGCCTTCGCCCTGGCCCAGGCTATCGGCGGCTATGCCTTGTCCGCCTTGTTCGCCGTGACAGGCGCCTACTGGCCGCTGTTCGCCGCCGGCACGGCGGTGCTGTTCCTCGGAACCGTCTGCGGCCTGCTGGGCGTCCGCCTTTCCCGCAGGAGCGTACAGTGAACGCCCGGCCATCCAGTACGGGCAGGGTCAGATGCAGCCCAACCCTTCGGGCTACTGACCCCGCAGCCTTGTGACGGCATTCATTTCACGCAACCATGGACCCGGTCGGCACGTCACCTACGGGAAGAGTGGTCATGAGCAACCTCTATGGTCCGAGCCACCGCATGCTCCAGGACGCGCACGGAACGCGCCGGCTGGCCGACCGTCTCGAGGAGTTGGCGCACGCGGAGTTCACGCCGGACGACCGCGCCTTCATCGAGAGCCGCCCGCTGCTGTTCCTCAGCACGGTGGATGAGCATGGCCGACCGACCGTGTCCTACAAGGGGGGTGCACCGGGCTTCGTCCAGATCACCGAGGATGGGGAGATCGCGTTTCCCAGCTATGACGGCAACGGCATGTTCCTGTCGTTGGGAAACATCCAGGCCAGCCCGCAGGTCGGATTGCTGTTCATCGATTTCGAACGCCCCCGCCGCTTGCGTGTGCAGGGCACGGCCCGGATCGTGGAGGGAGACCCGCTTCTGGCCTCCTATCCCGGCGCGCATCTTCTGGTACGTATCCGTCCCAGTCAGATCTTTGTGAATTGCGGACGCTATATCCATCGTTTCGCCGCAGCCGGCCTGGAACTGTCGCCCCATGTTCCCGATGCGGCCGGATCGCAGCCTTTCCCGGCCTGGAAACGCATTGATCTGTTCCAGGATGCCCTTCCCCCAGGCGAAAAGCATGCGGTGGCACAAAACGGCGGACCTATTCCGATTGCCGACTATCCGGGTGAGGAACTGCCGGCCTCGCATCCCGTCGAGGCTGCCGGCAGACCTCCCCGCCGCTAAGCGCAGCGGGGAGGTCCGGCCTGCCCGTATGCATTCACCGCAGGCCCAATATTCCACATGCAGTTAACGTGAGATGTGAATTTCTATAGCGGCATCGCTGTGGAACCGCTATTCCCGAGCACCTGTCTTCTTCCGCAGCCCGCTGCCCTGCCGATGCCTCGCCGCTTCCGCTACCTGCTTGTACGCCATGAGGAACGCCCCTCTTCCTTCCTGGTCGGGGCGAAGCAGGCCGTCGGCGGTGGATTGGCGATCGCCACCATCGGCGGGCTCGCCGGCGCCACGGAACTGCCTCTCCTCCTTGCGCCGTTCGGGGCAACCAGCGTCATCCTCTTCAGCGCGCCCGCAAGCCCCTTCGCCCAGCCGATCAATGTTCTGGTCGCCTATGTTCTGGCCACGCTGACTTGCCTGCTGTTCGGCGCTTTTCTCCCGCCGCATTGGCTGGTCGCCGCGTCAGGCGTCGCGGTCGTAATGCTGCTCATGGCCTTGTTCCGCACGACGCATCCGCCCGCTGGAGCCATACCGATCCTGCTGCTCGGCGGAACGCCGCCGGAGATGCTGCTCAAGACCGTGCCGCCTGGCGCCCTCTGTCTTGTGCTGGTCGCGATCCTCTACCACGCCCTGCCGCCCTCACCCGTGCAGTATCCGCGACGTTGATCCAATGCGGGCGGACATGTCGGAAAGAAAAGGGGCATGCCGCCTCACGGCCGAACGCCCCTCGCCCGCAGTGAGGATCACACCACCTCGAACAGGCCGGCAGCCCCCATGCCGCCGCCGACGCACATGGTGACGACCACGTACTTGGCCCCGCGGCGCCTGCCCTCGATCAGGGCATGGCCGGTGAGGCGGGCGCCGGACATGCCGTAGGGGTGGCCGACAGAGATGGCGCCGCCGTTGACGTTCAGCCGGTCGTCGGGAATGCCCAGCTTGTCGCGGCAGTAGATCACCTGCACGGCGAAGGCCTCGTTCAGCTCCCAGAGCCCGATATCCTCGACCTTCAGCCCATGGGTCTTCAGCAGCTTGGGGATGGCGTAGACCGGGCCGATGCCCATCTCGTCCGGCTCCAGCCCGGCCACGGCCATGCCGCGATAGACGCCCAGCGGCTGCAAGCCGCGGCGGGCTGCCTCCCCCGCCTCCATCAGCACGGAGGCCGAGGCGCCGTCGGAGAGCTGGCTGGCATTGCCGGCCGTGATGAAGGCGTCGTCGCCCCGCACCGGCTTGAGGCTGGAGAGGCCTTCCAGCGTGGTATCGGGCCGGTTGCCCTCATCCTTGGAGATGGTCACCTCCTTGAAGGCGACTTCCTTGGTCTGTTTGTCCATCACCCCCATGGTGGTGCTCATCGGAACGATTTCGGCATCGAAACGGCCGGCGGCCTGCGCGGCGGCCGTACGCTGCTGGCTTTGCAGGGCATATTCGTCCTGGCGCTCCCGGCTGATGCCGTAGCGCTTGGCCACCATTTCCGCCGTGTCGATCATCGGCATGTAGATGGCCGGATGCATTTCCACCAGCGACGGGTCGCGGTCCACCCGGAACTTCTCGTTCTGGACCAGGCTGATGCTGTCCACGCCGCCGCCGACGGCAATGCCCATGCCGTCCACGATGATCTGCTTGGCGGCCGTGGCGATGGCCATCAGGCCGCTGGCGCACTGGCGGTCGATGGACATGCCGGCCACGGTGACCGGCAGGCCGGCGCGGAGTGCCGCCAGCCGGGCGATGTTCGGGGACTGCACGCCCTGCTGCAAGGCGGCGCCGAAGACAACATCATCCACCTCCGCCCCTTCGATGCCGGCGCGTTCCACCGCATGGCGGATGGCGTGCGCGGCCAGGGTCGGGGACGGGGTGGCGTTGAAGACGCCGCGATACGCCTTGCCGATCGGCGTGCGGGCGGTAGAGACGATGACGGCTTCACGCATGGGGTGGTTCCTCCCTGAAAGCGGCGGGCGCGGCTTCGGCGCCCGGTTCGTTGGCTTTCCCGCCCTTCCTCCGCCGAATGCGGAGGAAGGGCGGGCGCTGGCCGGCTCAGACGGCGTCCTTCAGGCTCCTGCCCTCGGCGACCAGCTTTTCCAGCAGCGGCGACGGCTTCCACCAGCGGTCGCCATAGGCGGCGGCGTAGCCGCGGATCTTGTCCAGCGCGTTGGCGAGGCCGATGCTGTTCTCCGCCCAGAACATCGGGCCGCCGCGATAGGCCGGGAAGCCGTAGCCGTAGAGATAGACGATGTCGATGTCGCCGGCGCGGTAGGCCATGCCCTCGCGCAGCACCTCGCAGCCGATGTTGAACAGGGCCAGGAAGCAGCGCTCGATGATCTCCTCATCGGTGAAGCTCCGCTGCGGCAGCCCGACCTCCTCAACCACCTCCCGGATGAATTTGGCGGTGATGTCGGAGGGCTTCGGCGTGCGGTCGCCAGGGGCGTAGTCGTAGACGCCGGCCTGGGTCTTCTGGCCCATCCGGCCGGCTTCTACCAGCATGTCCGACATGCGGTAGGCATAGGGGTGCAGGCTGGCGGGATCGCGGTCCTTGCGGGATTTGTAGCCGATGTCCAGACCGGCGAGATCCATCATCTGGAACAGGCCCATCGGCATGCCGAACTTCACCAGGGCGGTGTCGACCTGTTGCGGCGTTGCTCCCTCCAGCACCAGGACATTCGCCTCGCGGGCATAGCCCTCCAGCATGCGGTTGCCGATGAAGCCGTGGCAGTTGCCGGCGACCACGCCGACCTTCCGGATCTTCTTGGCGACGTCCAGCGCCGTGGCCAGCACGTCCGGCGCGGTCTGCGCCCCGCGCACGATCTCCAGCAGCTTCATCACATTGGCCGGGCTGAAGAAATGCATGCCCAGCACATCCGCGGGGCGCTTCGTATAGCCGGCAATGGTGTCGATGGAGAGGTAGGAGGTGTTGGAGGCCAGCACCGCGCCCGGCTTCGCCACGCGGTCGAGCTGCTCGAACACCTTGTGCTTGACCTCCAGCGTCTCGAACACAGCCTCGATGATCAGGTCGGCATCGCCGAGATCGTCATAGGACAGGGTGGGGGTGAGCAGGCCCATGCGCTGCTCCACCTGCTCCGCCGTCATGCGGCCCTTGGCGGCGGTGGCGTCGTAGTTCTTCCGGATCACGCCCAGGCCGCGGTCGACGGCCTCCTGGCTCATCTCCAGGATCGTGACCGGGATGCCGGCATTGGCGAAGTTCATGGCAATGCCGCCGCCCATGGTGCCGGCCCCGATCACCGCCACCTTCCGGACCTCCCGCGGCTTCACGTCCGCAGCCAGATTCGGAATCTTGGCGATCTGGCGCTCGGCGAAGAAGACATGCTGAAGGGCGCGGGCCTGGGGGTTGCGCAGGCAATCCATGAACAGCTCGCGCTCCCGCGCCATGCCCTCGTCGAAGGGCAGCGTGGCCGCCGCCTCCACCGCATCCACGATCCGCTGCGGGGAGTAGAGGTTGCGCTTCTGCTTGGCCGTGGCCTTGCGCGCCTCCTCGAAGAAGCCGGCGGGCACCGCCGGCATGGGCATGTCGCGCACCCGCCGGAGTTCCTGACCCACCAACTCACGGGCATAGGCGATGGCGGCGTCCAGCAGGTTGTCCTGCACCACCTTGTCCACCGCTCCCATCCCGGCCGCCTGCTCCGCCGAGATCGGATCGCCGGAGATCATCACCGGCAGGGCCGCTTCCGCCCCCGCCAGCCGCGGCAGGCGCTGCGTGCCGCCGGCCCCTGGCAGGATGCCCAGCTTCACCTCCGGCAGGCCGACCTTGGCGGTGGCCAGGGCGACGCGGGCGTGACAGCCCAGCGCCACCTCGAACCCGCCGCCAAGCGCGGTGCCGTGGATGGCGGCCACCAGCGGCTTGCCGAACCGGTCCATCTCCGCGATCACCTCCGGCAGGCCGGGCTCCTTCATGCCGCCGGCGAACTCGGTGATGTCGGCGCCGGCCATGGAGGTGCGGCCCTCGCAGGCGATCACCGCGGCCTTGACCGCATCGTTCCCCGCCGCCTGCTTCAGCCCGTCCACCAGCACCAGACGCACCGCGTGGCTGATGGCGTTGACGGGTGGGTTGTCGATCCAGATGATCCCGACATCGCCGCGCACCTCGAAACGACCGGCCATACGCTTCCTCCCCTATATGCTGAATTGACTTTGATTTCGCCATGCGAAACGATATTCCGCGTTTTGCAGGCACCTTAATCGGTGGCTATCGTCATTGCAAGCGGGCGACCGGCGGGGGATGGAGATGCGGAAACGGACGGGGACGGCAGGGCAGACCGGCGGCGGAGGCGCCGCGATCGCCGAGGACGAGTTGGACTTACACTTGGCCGGCGAGGGCGGCGGCGACCGGCAGTTCGTGGTGGCACTGGCCCGCGGCCTCGAGATTCTGCGGGCCTTCACCCCGGCAGAGCCGTTGCTGGGCAACCAGGAGATCGCAGCCTATACGGGCCTGCCGAAACCCACCGTTTCCCGCCTCACCTACACCCTGACCCAGTTGGGTTACCTCACCTACCTTGAGCGGCTGGGGAAATACCAGTTGGGCGCACCGGTGCTGTCGCTGGGCTATCACGTGCTGCACGGAATGAATGTCCGGCAGATCGCCCGCCCCTATATGCAGGAGCTGGCGGAATACGCCGACGCCTCCGTCTCGCTGGGCAGCCGCGACCGGCTGGACATGGTGTATGTGGAGCATTGCCGGTCCAGCGCGCCGATCACGCTGCACCTGGATACCGGCTCCCGCATTCCGCTGGCCACCACCGCCATGGGCCGCGCCCTGCTGGCCGGCCTGCCGGAGGAGGAGCGCGCCCCACTGATGGACCAGATCGCCGCCAAGGAGCCCAAGGACTGGCCCCGCATCCGCGCCGGGATCGAGCAGGCGGTGGAGGATTACCGGACCCGCGGCTTCACCGTATCCCTGGGCGACTGGCAGCGGGACGTGCATGCGGTGGGCGTGCCCTTCATCCCGGCAGACGGCTCCGGCATCATGGCCTTCAACTGCGGCGGCCCCTCCTACCTGCTGAGTCCGGAGCGGCTGGTGGAGAACCTGGGGCCGCGGCTGGCAGCGCTGGCCAAGACCATCTCCCTGGCCACCGGGGGTAAGTGATTTCGCACAGCGAAAGACATTTTCGCAGATATTGACGCGCCGCCGAACCCTGGCTAGGGTCGAGGAAAATCAAAGAGCGGCGCTACGGGAGGCAACGCATGGACCTGAACTACACCGCCGACGAGCTGGCCTTCGCCGAGGAGGTCCGCCAGTGGGTGCGGGCCAACCTGCCGCCGGAGACCAGGCACCGGGTGCTGCACCATATCCGGCTGGAAAAGCAGGATTTCGTGAACTGGCAGGCCAAGCTGGCGGAGCGCGGCTGGGGTGCTCCAGCCTGGCCGGAGCAGTATGGCGGAACCAGGTGGACGTCGGTGCAGAAGCACCTGTTCGAGGAAATCCTTGCTGAGGAGGGCGCGCCCCCGGCGATCCCCTTCGGCCTCGGCATGATCGGTCCCGTGCTGATCGCCTTCGGCAGCGAAGCGCAGAAGCAGCGCTATCTGCCCCGCATCCTGACCATGGAGGATTGGTGGTGCCAGGGCTTCTCCGAGCCCGGCTCCGGCTCCGACCTCGCCTCGCTGCGCACTAGGGCGGTGCTGGACGGGGATGAGTGGGTGATCACCGGGCAGAAGACCTGGACCACCATGGCCCAGCACGCGAACATGATCTTCGTGCTGGCCCGCACCGATCCGGCGGCGAAGCCCCAGAAGGGCATTTCCATGTTCCTGATGGACATGGCGACCCCCGGCGTCACCGTGCGCCCTATCATCACCATCGACGGGGAGCATGAGGTCAACGAGGTGTTCTTCGACGATGTGCGCATCCCGAAGGACGCCATTGTCGGTGAGCCGGGCAAGGGCTGGACCTATGCTAAGTTCCTGCTGAGCCATGAGCGCACCGGCATCGCCCGCATCGGCCGCTCCAAGGCGGAGCTGAAGCGGCTGAAGCACATCGCCTCGGAAGAGACCGTGGAGGGCGTGCCCTTGATCAGGACCCCCGGCTTCGCGGCGAAGATTGCCGCCCTGGAGATCGAGCTGACGGCGCTGGAACTGACCAATCTGCGCATGATCGCGGCCGAAAAGGCCGGCCAGGCACCGGGGGTGGAAGCCAACATGCTGAAGATCAAGGGCTCCGAAATCCAGCAGACCCTGACCGAGCTGATGATGGAGGCGGTCGGTCCTTACGCCCTGCCCTTCAATCCGGAAGCCCGGGAGCCGGGCTGGAACGGAGAACCCATCGGCCCGGACTACGCCGCCCCGCTGGCGCCGGACTATTTCAACTACCGCAAGGTCACGATCTACGGCGGCTCCAACGAAATCCAGCGCAACATCCTGGCGAAGGCGAAGCTGGGGCTTTAGCCCCCATGGCAACGCACGAAGAAAAAGCCGCAGCAGGCAAGGGACGAGGGAGCGCACACCACCATGGACTTCAACCTGACCGAAACGCAGCAGATGCTGCGCGATACCGCCGACCGGCTGATCCGCGAACGCTACGGCTTCGAGCAGCGGGCGAAGATCCTGAAGTCGCCGGACGGCTTCTCCCGCGGGATGTGGGCGACCTTCGCCGAGCTGGGACTGCTGGCCATCGAGGTGCCGGAGGAGTTTGGCGGCATCGGCGGCACCTTCCAGGATGTCGCCATCGTGCTGGAAGCCTTCGGCCGCGGCATGGTGGTGGAGCCCTTCATCCCCACCGCCGTGCTGGGCGCCGGGCTGATCAATGCCGCGGGCACCCAGGAGCAGAAGGCGGAGCTGCTGCCGCGCATCGCGGAAGGCGGGCTGTTCGTGGCCTTCGGTCATGGCGAGCCGAAGAGCCGCTATGCCCTGGCCTACATCGCCACGCGGGCGGTGGCGGAGGGCGACGGCTTCACCCTGACCGGCGAGAAGGCGGTGGTGCTGGGCGGCGACTGCGCCGACCTGTTCATCGTCTCCGCCCGCACGGCCGGCGCCGCCGGTGAGCGGGACGGGCTGTCCCTGTTCCTGGTGCCGCGGGAGGCGGACGGGCTTTCGGTGCGGGGCTATCCCACGGTGGACGGCACCCGCGCGGCCGAGGTCTCACTACAAGGCGTCAAGGTTTCCCGCTCCGCCCTGCTGGGGGCGGAGGGCGGCGCCCTGCCCTTGATCGAGCAGGCCGTGGACCGCGGCATCGCGGCACTCTGCGCGGAGGCGGTCGGGGCCATGGAGGCACTGAACGAGCAGACGCTGGACTATCTGAAGACCCGCACCCAGTTCGGCGTGCCCATCGGCAGCTTCCAGGTTTTGCAGCACCATATGGTGGACATGTACATTGCCCATGAGCAGGCCCGGTCCATGGCGATCCTGGCGGCCGACCGCGCCGACAGCCCTGACGCGCTGGCGCGGGCCAAGGCCATCTCCGCCGCCAAGGTGCAGATCGGCAAGTCCGCCCGCCATATCGGGCAGCAGGCGGTGCAGATGCATGGCGGCATCGGCATCACCATGGAGTACAGCGCCGGCCATCTGTTCAAGCGATTGACCACCATCGACCGCACCTTCGGCGACGCCGACTTCCATCTGGCCCGCTATGCCGAGCTGAGCGCCGCCGCCTGACCCGGAGGACCCGACCCATGCCGCTGGACCTGAGCTTCGCCACCACCCGCGGCCTGACGGCACGGCCGGGCGCCGCCCGCGATCTGGCCGCCATCCTGCGCCCGCTGGACACGCGTCATTTGCTGGTGGTCACCGACCGCGGGGTGGTGAAGGCCGGCCTGCTGAAGGAGCCGCTGGCGGCGCTGGAGCGGGCCAGCATCCGGACCACCGTGTATGACGCCGTGGTCGCCGACCCGCCCTTTCATGTGGTCCAGGCCGCGGCGGATGCTGCCCTGGCCGCCGGGGTGGATGGCGTGCTGGGCTTCGGCGGCGGCAGCCCCATGGATGTGGCGAAGCTGGTGGCGGTGCTGGCGGGCTCACCCCAGACGCTGGACACCATGTACGGGATGGGACAGGTCACCGGTCCCCGTCTGCCGCTGGTTCTGGTGCCCACCACGGCCGGCACCGGGTCGGAGGTGACGCCCATCGCCATCGTCACAACCGGCGAGTCGGAGAAGAAGGGCGTCGTCTCCCCCGTTCTGCTGCCCGATGCCGCCGTGCTGGACCCGGAGCTGCTGCTGGGCCTGCCGAAGCCGGTCACGGCCGCCACCGGCATCGACGCCATGGTGCATGCCATCGAGGCCTATACCAGCCGGCACAAGAAGAACCCGATCTCCGACGCGCTGGCGCGCGAGGCGCTGATCCTGCTGGCCCGCGGCCTGCCCCGTGCCTGGGCCGATGGATCGGACCTGGAGGCGCGCAGCGATACCGCGCTCGGCTCCTGCCTTGCCGGCATCGCCTTCGCGAACGCGCCGGTGGCGGCGGTGCATGCCCTGGCCTATCCGGTCGGGGCCCGGTTCCATGTTCCCCACGGTGTTTCGAACAGCCTGGTGCTGCCGCATGTGCTGCGCTTCAACATGGAGGGGGCGGCCGGGCTCTATGCGGAGCTGGCTCCGCTGATCGACGTCAAGCAGAGCGGCCAGCCGCTGCCGGAACTGATGGCTTCCCTGGCCCGCGAGCTGGAGGTGCCGCTACGCCTGCGCGATGTCGGCATCGGGGAGGAAGACCTGCCCCATCTGGCCCGCGATTCCATGAACCAGACCCGTCTGCTGGTGAACAACCCGCGGGAGGTGGCGGAGGCGGATGCCCTGGCCATCTACCGGGAGGCGTTCTGATGTCCAAGGCCCCGCCGCCGGGGCGGGAGACGTTCAGTGCGTTCATGCCCATCCACACCCGCTGGATGGACAATGACGTCTACGGCCATGTGAACAACGTGGTCTATTACGCCTATTTCGACACGGCGGTGAACGGGTACCTGATCCGGGAAGGCATGCTGGACATCCATGACGGCGCCGTCATCGGGCTGGTGGTGGAGACCGGCTGCCGCTACTTCGCCTCCGTCGCCTTTCCCGACGAGCTGGAGGCCGGCATCGCCGTGGCCCATATCGGCACCAGCAGCGTGCGCTACGAGGTCGGCATCTTCCGCAAGGGCGAGGCCACGGCCGCCGCAGCCGGCCACTTCATCCACGTCTATGTGGGCCGCGACACCCGCCGGCCCATCGCCCTGCCCGACCCGTTCCGGGCGGCGCTGGAGCGGCTTCAGCGCTGAACCCGGTTCTGCACAACGGGATGCCCGACCCGTCCCCTGGCCCTACGGGTTGTGGGCACCCGCGGCTGCAGTAGAAATGCGCCGCTTATTACTTCAAAAATCGGTGCAACTTTTCAAGTAAAGGCACATTCCGGTGTGACCTAAACGGGGTGGGTATTTCGGAATTGCTTCTCCGGATACCGATCTCGATGTTGGTGATTTGCCGCCTCGCAAATACTTTTTTGATTGTTACTGCGGGGGCGGCACGACAACCAAGAATATGCAGCCGCCCCGCAAGCAGAGCGCTACAACGTTTTCTGAGGGGGAGGCTCAATGTCCAGATCGATTTCCGTGGCCCAGCGGATCGAATGGTTGTCCGGCGTTTCGGCAACCGCGCTGGGTGTAGCGCTTATGGCCGCGCCGATGGCCGCGGCGGCCGCTCCGGATGCGGCCGTGAATGCCGGCTTCATCATCCCGCGGGCGGACCTAGACCCGGAAACGTCACCGCCCAACGGCGTGCGGGATTTGGGGATCACGGGCGTCGGTCAGGTCATCACGGATACCGGCGGTGGCTTCGTAGGCACCTGCACCGGCACGCTGGTCAATCCGCGCATGGTGATTTTCGCGGCCCACTGCGTGAACGACGTTGCGGCATCCAGCTATGGCGAGGGGGGCACCGGGATTGGCGTCTTCTTCAAGGACGATGCCCTTCCCGGCATCCGGCAGTGGCTGGGCGGCGCCGGCGGACCGGGACTATATGTGAGCAATCCGGAGCAAGCCTACTATAACGTCAACCAGGTCTGGTACGACGAGCGCTCGCTGGAACTTGGCGAGGGGCTGAATTTCCTACAGGCCGATCTGGCCATCGCTACTCTGGACAGGCATGCAACCGGCATTCCGACCTGGGCCATGCTCTTCTCCCCCCTCACGGCCCAGACCCATGTGACGCTGTCTGGATACGGCGCGGTGGGCGACGCGGAGAATGAGGTCACCAGCGGCAATTTCCGCCGGCGAGCGGTGGAGAACATGCTGTCGGTCCTTGGCTCCCTGGATGACCGTGACCAGGCCATCTTCGGCCTGGAATCGGAGTTCAAGCAGTCGCTCTACATGACCGACTTCGATGATCCGCGCCGCGGCTCGGGCCAGGAAAGCATCTACGACTTCGACATCTTCAACGGCGATGCCCTGAGGCGGGAGGGCACCACGGGTCCCGGCGATTCCGGCGGCCCGCTGATCGTGGACAGGCTGTTTCACCGGAAGGTCGTGGCCGGCGTACTGTCCGGCGGCTCCCGTTTCTTCGCGGAGCAGCCCTTCTCCACCTACGGCACCCACAACTTCTACCAGCCCCTGTTCCTGTTCTGGGACGAGGTCGTCCGGAACAATCCCTATGTCTATGCCGCGGCGAAATCGGGCAGCGGGGACTGGTTCGATCCCAAGCACTGGGTTCAGGAGATGGACCCCAATTATACGGTGGTCCGCAATGGGAAGCTGGTCACCGGCCTGCCGGACACGCCGGCCCTGGGCGTCAGCGGCGACACAGTGAAATTCGGCGAGATCTGCTACTACGACGACTGCGCCAATCTGGCCGAGGACAGCCCGCGCCCACCCAAGGGGTCCGGCAAGAGCCTGGTCATCTCCGGCGGACCGGGCAGCACCGGCTTCGTCCCGAACAATGTGGAGCCGAACCGGGCCAAGGGCACCAAGGCCCGCTACTACGACGTCACGCTGGACGCGCGCGGCACCACGCGCCTGTCCCGGTCGGCCACAATCGACCGGCTGACGCTGGACGGCCCGGCCGGGCTGGACATCCGTTCCAGCGGCCGCCTGCGCGTGCTGTCCGATTTCAACCAGCTCAGCGGCTGGACCAATGTGGACGGCAAGCTGCACACGGGCGAGGCGCTGGTGGTCAGCGGCGTCCTGAGCGGCAAAGGCACCTTCCGAGCACCCTGGCTGACCCTGGGCGCCGTAGCTGTGGCCCCGGCCGGGGACGATGTCGGCCGGTTGACGGTCCAGGGCAATCTGGTCATGTCCAATGCCAGCTCCTTGATCCTGGACGTGAAGCGCGGGGCGGCCGATCAGCTCAGGGTCCTGGCTGACGCCTCCGCCGGGTCGGCGGGCACGGCGGAACTGGATGGAACGCTGGTCTTCAACAAAGCCAAAGGTGCGGCGCCGCGCCATGGCGAGAGCTACAGGATACTCACCGCGGAAGGCGGGGTGGACGGCCGCTTCGACAACGTCCTGGCCATCACCGGCGTGCTGCGCCCGAAGGTGAGCTACACGGACGATGCGGTGGTGGCGGAGCTTCGCGCCGGATCGCTGGCCCAGATGCTGAAGTCGGGTTCGCCCCTCCAGCTCGCCTTCGCCAATATCCTGGACCGGTTGCGCGATGGCTCCTACGCCAACCTGCACGGCCTGTATGGGGAGATGGACTGGCTGGACGGAAATGCGCTGGGTGCGATGTTCAACAATCTGGCCCCGAGCGGCCTAACCGGGGCGCTGTCCCTGTTCGAAGCGCAGAACCGTGGCTTCACCGACCTGTTCAGCGGGCGGCTCGCCCTACTGGGCAGCCCCGGCGGAGCGCATGGGCTGCAGGTCCTGGGCGATGTGGGCCAGGTGCTGGCGCTTGGCGGCGATGCCGGGCTGCACCCGGCACAGCGGGCGCGCGGCATCGGCGGCATGGGTTTCAGCGGCTCCTACGGCGCTCCGCAGATGGTTCCCCTGCCCGACGGGATGAGCGGGTTCGTCTCCGGCGGATATCAGGAGCAGGGGCGTTCCGCCACCGTGGGTCAGGCGGCCATGACGGACGACCAGGGCGAGCGGAGCTGGCATCTTGCCATGGGGCTGGAGCGGCGGGCCGGCGAGCGGCTGACCCTGGGCTTCGCCACCGCCTATGCCAGCGGCGAGAGCGCCTATGGCATCCAGGCCTACAACACCGCCGAAACCCGCAGCATGCAGTCCGCCTTCTACGGCGCCTACCGCTTCGACGGCGGGGCCTATGTGGCGGCACTGGCCAGCGCCGGGGTGAACGATGCCGACAGCCGGCGGCAGTTCGGCGTCGGCGAGTTGCCATATGACGTGGCAGGCCGGTTCCAGGGCAGCACCGTTTCTACCATGATGGAAACGGGCGTGAACCTGATCGTTCCCGGCGGCCTGACCCTGACGCCCAAGGCCGGGCTGCGGCACAGCTGGCTGCACACCGACGGCTTCGAGGAAGCGGGCGGCGATGCCGCGCTGCGCGTGGATGCCCGGACCCTGGCGCGGATGGAGGGGCGGCTCGGCTTCGGTCTCGGCGGGGTGGTCGAGACGGTCAGCGGCTGGACCTTGACCCCGCAGGTGGAGGCGGCCTTCGTCCGCAACCTGTCGGGCCAGGACCCGGCCTACCGTGTGCGCTTCGTGGCGGTGGAGATGGAGAGCTTCGCCCTTCCGGCCGCCTTGCGCGACACGGGCTGGGGCGAGGTCCGCGGCGGCCTGCGGATGGAGAGGGCGGGCTTGAGCTTCGGGCTCGACCTCTCCACCGACATCGGCCGGCAGGAGCTGCATGAGGACCGCGCCCGCGCCAGCGTGGGCTTCCGGTTCTGAACCGCGACCGGACCAGGAGGGGGCGGGCCCGAAAGCCCGCCCCTTTTCCGTGCCCTCAATCCTTGTAGCCGGGGCCGACCCGGTCCAGCTTGCGGATCAGTGCGGGCCAGACCAGAGCATCGGCCACCTGGCCCAGCCCCATCCTGCCGATCTGCATGTTCTTCTCGATCACCGGTTCCGCCGTGGGGTAGAGCCCGCCGCCCGCCGCCGCCTGCATGGCCAGGGTGCGGACCTGCATAGTGCAGGCGCGTTCCAGGAAATACATGCGGGTGAAGGCCTGGGCCACGGTCGGCCCCACCGTGAGGGTGCCGTGGTTGCGCAGCAGCATGGTGCCCTTGCTGCCGAGGTCCCGCTGCAGCCGCGGCCGCTCGTCATGGTCGAGCGCGACGCCTTCGTAATCATGGTAGGCGAGGTCCGCCATGGCGAGCTGGGCGGTCTGGTTCAGCGGCAGCAGCCCCTGCTCCAGCGTCGCCACCGCGGTGCCATCCGGCGTGTGCAGATGCATGACGCAGCCGGCATCCTCCCGCACCTCGTGCACGGCGGAATGGATGGTGAAGCCGGCGGGGTTCACCGGATAGGGGCTGTCCCCCACCTTCTGTCCGTCCAGGTCCACCTTGACCAAGCTGGAGGCGGTGATCTCCTCGAACAGCAGGCCGTAGGGGTTGATCAGGAAGTGATGCTCCGGCCCCGGCACCCGGGCGGAGATGTGGGTGAAGACCAGATCGTCCCAGCCGAACAGGGCCACCAGCCGGTAGGCCGCCGCCAGATCGACCCGGACCTTCCGTTCGGCATCGCTCATCGACACCTGTGCCGAAGCCTCCGACATCGCATTCCTCCCGTTAGAATTATTGGATTGGTTGGAAAGAACTGTAGCCGCGGCGGCACCCCGGCGGCAACGGGCGCGTATGTGGCGCGGACACTTCGGACGGATGCCGGCCGGGGCGGCTTAACGTACCAAAGGCCACGCTTAACGCACCTAACGCAACCCTTAACGCATCATCAGAAAGTCGATTTTCCCCATGGATGTCAGTGGCTTGCGTTCGTTAACGCACCAAACGCAACGCCTCCGCCATGGCGTGCGCCCCTGGACCACACCCCGTTCACGAGACAGTGCCATCCCCACAAGCATGGATCGCCTGCCGGGCTGCCGACGCGCAATTCACGGAACCCAAGAGCCGCGGCCCGTCGGGGCCATGGGGGATCATCGCAGGAAAATAGGATTATTGTCACTAGTGCGAACGGCCGCCGCGGGTGTTGACGACAGCGGAGGGCCGGCTGCACCCTGGATGCGGCGGCTGACGCAGGATCGGAACAAGGCTGCCCAACGGAAGGATTCAGGATTGATCGAGCTGTTCACCGCCGCCACGCCGAACGGATACAAGGTCAGTTGCCTGCTGGAGGAGCTGGGGCTGGACTACCAGGCCCGCCGCCTGGACCTGACCAATTCCGAGCAGAAGGAGCCCTGGTTCCTGGCCATCAACCCCAATGGCCGCATCCCGACCATCATCGACCATGCGCCTGCCGACGGCGGCGAACCGCTGCCCATCTTCGAGTCCGGCGCCATCATGGTGTATCTGGCGGAGAAGACCGGGAAGCTGCTGCCCACGGATGTGCGAGGGCGGACGCTGGTGATGCAGTGGCTGATGTTCCAGATGGGCGGCGTCGGCCCGATGATGGGACAGGCCAACGTCTTCCACCGCTATTTCCCGGAGAAGATTCCGGCCGCCATTGAGCGGTACCAGAAGGAATCCAAGCGCCTTTTCACCGTGCTGGACGGGCGGCTGAAGGATCACGAGTATCTGGCCGGCGACTTCAGCATCGCTGACATCGCCAACTGGTGCTGGGTGCGGACCCACAACTGGTCGGGGGTGGAGATCGACGATCTGCCGAACCTGCGCCGCTGGATCGACGCCATCGCTGCCCGCCCCGCCTGCGCCAAGGGCATCACCATCCCGCCCCGCGCCGAGAATGCCGAGCAGGTGGTGAAGCTGGGCCAGAGCATGATCGTGCGGTAAGGCAGCCGGCCTGCCAGGACCGAACAAATCATAATAACGGGAGGAAATCCTTGCGCCTGTATGACGACCCCATTGCCCCCACGCCGCGCCGTGTCCGCATGTTCCTGGCCGAGAAGGGCATGGACATTCCAAAGGTGCCGATCATCATTGGCAAGGGGGAGCACAAGACGGAGACCTACCGGAAGCTGGCCCCGAACACCCGCGTTCCGGCGCTGGAGCTGGATGACGGCACGGTGATCCTGGAGAGCGTCGCCATCTGCCGCTACATCGAGGGCATCCAGCCGGAACCGCCCCTGATGGGCACCACGCCCAAGGAGCAGGCTCTGATCGAGATGTGGCAGCGGCGGATCGAGTTCGAGCTGCTGCTGCCCATGGCATCGGTGTTCCGCCATAGCCATCCCAAGATGGCGGCGCTGGAGCATCAGGTGCCCGAGTTCGCCGCCGCCCAGAAGCCGATCGCGGAGCAGCGGCTGGCCCTGTTGGACGAGGATCTGGCGCGGCACGAGTTCATCGCCGGCGACCGCTTCAGCATCGCCGACATCACCGCCTTCACCACGGTGGAGTTCTTCTGCAAGTACGGCGGCATTCCCCTGCCCGAGGGGCTGGACAATGTGCGCCGCTGGCGGGACCAGGTGGCCGCCCGGCCCAGCGCCCAGGCCTGATGCCGGAGCCGGCCGCCAGCCTTACCGGTTTGCGGCCGACTCCCCTCTTCCGCTCGCCATGAGCGCTTTCTCATAGGCGGCAAGACGCTCCTCCGCGAAGGGCGAATGGGCCACACGCGCCAGTTCGACCCAGAGCCTGGCCGCAAAGGCGGGCTCCTGCGCCGCCAGGGCATGGGAAAGCATCAGGTAATAGGGCTTCCGCTCCCAGGGCAGGTCCAGAGTCTGGAGAGCATCTGCCAGTTCCGGATGGCGGTGGAATACCGCCTTGCCGATCCGATCCAGGAGCAGCACGGCATCCAACCGGCTGGCGGCAGTCATTTCCATGGCGCGGAGGTTGTCGCCCACTTCGAAAACCGGATAGCCCCTGTCCGTCAGATCGTCGGCGACGGAGGTATTGCGAAGCACCCCGACCATTCCGTCCAACCCATCGATCTTGTCACCGTTCCAACCAAAGCGACGCTCGCCCCGCCGCACATAAAAGACGTAGGACTGGACGAACATGCTCCGGGACGCGTCTGGCTCCCCCTGTGCGGTCAGGGGATAGACGCCATATTCCTGCCGCTCCGGCCGGAAGCTGGCCTCGAACACGCCATCCACCTCCCCGCCCTTGAGCATGGCGAGGGCACGGCGGAAGGGAGCGCGGATGAAGCGGACATCCACATCCAGCCGCCGCGCGGCTTCACTTATATATTCGAGAGACAGTCCGGGCATGGCATCCGGCACCGTGTAGGTGCCCAGATGCCAGGGCCAGCTCTCATTCACATCGTAAGCGAGGGTGAGCACCCGGCGTTCCGCCGCCATGGCCTGGAACTGGGCCAGGACCAGAAACAGGATCGCCAGCAGGAATCCCAGACGCATCAATTTGACCCATAAGGGAAAATCACGGCTGAACGATAAGCCGCAGCCGCCGACAGGGTCAACTCCCGTGCCGTATGCACCGGGACGAAGTCTTGCGATGGCTGCCGGATTGCATCAATCGCCGCGGCGGTCGCGACGGTGCTGTCGCCGCATCAGAAGCAGGAACAATCCGATCATCACCAGGGCGCCCAGCGCCAGCGCCAGGATCGCCCCCTGCCCGCCGGCCGGCAACCCGCCCAGACCGGCCGTGAGATGGAAGCCCCAATAGCCGATCCCGGCGATGAAGACGACCAGAACCAGGATCAGGATGACCGCCGGCCGCATGATGTCCTGCTTCCCCCTTTGATCCGAGCGCCGTTTCCACCGCCAATAGCCAAGGCCGTGGCGGGGTTCCCCAAAGTTCGACGGAAGGGCTCAGAACCCGCTTTCGCGCACCAGCACGGCCATGAAGGACCGCCAGGCGGCAACGGCCAGACTTTGCCGCTCACCCTCCAGCGCCACCGTGCCCCGGACAGCCAGATCCGGCGCATTGTTCATCTCAACCGGGGTGAGGAGCACACGATAGACGGCCATCTCCGGCACCGGCATGCCGTCCTTGTCCGGAACGGCGGCCAGCCCGCCGCCATAGGTGGAGGAAAGCTCCTTGGCCGAACCAAGACGGCGGGTCGCGGTCTGGGCGATGTCGGTGACCCTCAGGCGGAGCGATGGCCGCGCCGCCTCTTCCGGATAGAAGACGGCTTCGCCGCCCACGGCCAAGCGGCGCAGATCGGCTTCCGGCACATAAGCCTCCACCATGGCGCTGTCGGGGGAGACCAGGGTGGCAAGCCATTCGCCCTGCGGCATCCAGGCGCCCGGCGCCAGCTCGGGCACCCTTTCCATCAGACGCCCGGCGAAGGGAGCCGCCACACTGAGCCTGTCGGCGTCCTGCCTGAGCCCGGCGCGCTTGGCGATCGCGGTTTCCAGCTCCTGCCAGGTCACCTGACGGTTGGCCGTGATCTCATTGACCATGGCGTGGAAGTTGCTCTGCCAGCGGAGCACGGCAATCTGCCGCTCCACCTGCGCCAGCTCGAAGGCGAGGTCGGGGGCGGCGAAGCGGAACAGCGGCTGGCCGGCCTCGACCCGGTCGCCCTGCTGCACCAGCACCTCGGCCAGTTGGGCGCCGGTGGGCACGAAAATCTGGGCCTGGTTCTCCGCCCGCAGCAAGGCCGGGGCGTGCACGCTGCCCTTCCAGGGGAACAGCCCCAGCCCCAGCAGCAGAACAGCGCCGGACAGGGTGAGCGTGGTGTTCAGGTTCAAGCGGTAGGCATCCCGCCGCTTGGCCCATTCCTTCATTTCGTTCCAGATCGGCATGCCGATGAACCAAGCCAGTTCCACAATCATCAGGAAGATGCCCAGCACCTTGAAGAACAGGTGATAGACAAGCAGGGCGATGCCCAGGAACAGGAAGAAGCGGTAGACCCAGGTGCCCAGCGCATAGCCGATCAGGATGCGCTCCATCTTCGGCTCGAACACTTCCGGCTTTGGCTCTCCGAAGCCGAACAGCTGCTCCCGCAGCCACCAGCGGCCCAGCCGGAAGGACCGCTCCTGCAGGTTGGCGACGTCCAGCGCATCCGTGGTCAGGAAATAACCGTCGAAGCGCATGAACGGGTTCAGGTTCACGGCCAGGGTCAGTATCCAGGTGGTGGTCGCCAGCAGGAAGGCGGCGCTCCGCACCGGACCGTCGGGCAGAAAGCTCCACAACAGCGTCATGTAGCAGGCCAGCGCCACCTCGGCCGCCATGCCGGCGGCCCCGATGGCCAGGCGCTTGGTCCGGTCGGGCAGCGTCCAGGCGGCCGAGGTGTCGGTATAGAGCACCGGCCACATCACCATCAGCGCCACACCCATGGTGGGCACCCGGCAGCCGAAGCGCTTGGCCGTGTAGGCATGCCCGAGTTCATGCAGCACTTTGGCGGTGAGCAGCGCCAGCCCGGACAGGGCAGCCCCCTCCAGCGAGAAGAAATGCAGGAAGGTGTTCAGGAACACGTCCCACTGCCGGGCCACCAGGAAAAGGCCGGTCAGTCCGACCAGAAGCGTCAGCAGAAGAAAGTTCCGGCTGTAGAGCGGCTCCACATAGCGCATGGTTGCGTTCAGGAACCGCTCCGGCCGCACCAGCGGGATGCGCATGAAGAGATAATTCTTCAGCAGCCACTTGGCCGGTCCCATCCGCATGGCCTGGATCTGGGCGTAGAGCCGGCCATTGGCCTCCGCCCCGCGGACCTGGAGCAGGTTGGCCTGCATCAGGAAACGGGCGAACTCCTCCACATCCTCACCGGTGAGGTCCAGCGGAGTGGCGGCGCTCACCGCGCCGGCAATAGCGGCCGGATCGCCCTTCTCCCAGCGGGCCAGCATCTCCACCTCGGCCCAGCCGATGCGGAAGAAGCGGTTGCGGGCCGGGTCCTCCAGGGTCCAGGTGGGCGCTCCGTCGCGCCCGCGCGGCCCCTTGTGTAGCACGAGCTCGTCCCGCAACGGGGCCAGCCGCACCATCGGCGTCATGGGGCCGCCGCCGCGGCCCCCGTTGGCGACGGCTAGAGCCCCAGCCATAGCCGCATCGCTGCCAGAGGACGGCGCATCAGATAGAGGAACAGGATGGTGCGCTCGCCATAGACCTTGGCTGTGCCCTTGAGGCCGACGCGCAGCCGCTCATCCGCCCGCTCGAAACGGGCGCGCAGGCGATAGGCCATGATGCCGTCCGGCGTCTGCGCCGCCCGGTAGCCGGCCCGTTCCAGCACGGCCGGTACCGGCGCTGAGGCGTCGATGTTCAGGAACAGCAGGATCTCTGCCCCGGATTCCAAGGTGATGGCGTCCGCCACCGGCAAATGGATCTCCAGCTCCGCATCCTTGGGATCGGCCACCATCATGATCCGCTCGCCCAGCGAAACGGGGCGGCCGGCCCAGTCGCCGGGATCGTCGAAGATGGCGACGCCGTCGCGCGGGGCGGTCAGGCGGATGCGCTCCAGAAGCTGCTGGATATAGGCGACCTCGGCCGCATGCTGCTCCCGCCGCCCCTGGAGCACGGCCATCTGCGCCCGGCTCTTCTCATCGAACACGGCGGATTGCTGGGCCTGCCTCAGCTCGGCATCGGCGACGGCGAGCTGCTGGCGGGCCACGTCCAGGCGGCTGGACATCTCCCGCCCGTCCATCGTGGCCAGCAGCTCGCCGGCGGCGACGGACTGATTGGGGCGGACCTTGATCTCCTCCACCACGCCTTGGATGGGCGCTCTGATCAGAACGGGATCGCGCGCCACCACCTCCGCCGGGGCCAGGGCCGACTGGCGGACGGGAATGAGCATGGCCAGAACCACCGCGACGGCGGCCCCCGCCAGCAGGCGGCGCTTGCGCGTGAAGACGGAGCGGCGGGCCTGCCGGCGCACCAGCGCCGCCCAGGCATGGGCGTAGGCGTCGGCCACCAACTCAAGCAGGCTGCGCTCGTGATCCGCCCAGGGCTCATCCCGCGCCAGCAGCAGAACGCCCTGGAGCGTGCCGTCGGGCCGGGAGAGCGGCAGCCACAGGCCGTGGGGCGGCAGATGTTCCTTCCAGGTCTCGCCGTCCTCCTCCGTCTCCATCACGGCGGCGGAGAGGGGGTGGATGCGCCGGCCGGCCTCGCCGTCGGCGCGGGTCCGGAACAGGCGCGTGATCCAGTGGGTGAAGGGCGCGTCGCGATCCGGCACGGCGAGGCCGGACAGGGCCTGTAGCCGCTGCTCATCCGCCCGCCACAGGGCGGCCTGACGGTAGGCCACCATCATGTGGGTGTCGTTGACCATCAGGAAGGCCAGCTCGTCCGGCGTGGCCGCGGCGCGGACGCGCTTTTCGAGCTGGATCAGCGCGGACATTGCCATGAGCTGGCGGTCCCGCATCTGCATGGGCTGGTTCATCGGCCGGAGCCTCCGCCAGCGGAAGCGCCCGCCACGGCGGGAACGGGGACCGGCATTTCCACGCTGCCGCTCATCCCTGCCAGCAGCCCGTCCTGGTTGCCGGCGATGCGGCCGAAGACCTTGACCGACTGGCTGATCGGATCGATGCGGGCGCCGAGGCGCGTGACCTCCGCCGGGTAGGAGCGGCCGATCTCATCCACCCGCACCTGGAACGTCTGACCCGGCGCCAGCCAGGTGAGCCAGTGGGAGGGGACGATCATCTCCAGCTCAAGCTCGCCGTCGTCGATCAGCTCCAGCAGCTTCTCGCCCTCGCTGACGAACTGATAGCGCTGGACATGCTTGGCAGCGACGCGGCCGGCGAAAGGGGCGAGGATGGCGCAACGGCTGACATAGACCTGGTTCAGCGCCGTTTCCGCCTTGGACATGGCGAGCTGGGCCAGGGCGTCGTCCATCTCGATCCGGCTGACCGAGTTCAGCTTTTCCAGCCGACCGATGATCTCCAGCTTCTTGCCGGCCGCATCCTCCTGGGCGCGGGCGCGGTCGAGGCGGGCCTTGTGCTCGGCGCAGTCCAGCGCCACCAGCACCTGCCCGCTCTTGAACCGCTCACCTTCCTTCACCGGCAGCTCGACGATCTTGCCGGCCAGTTCGCTGGACAGGACGGTCTGGCGGTGGGGGCTGAGCTGGGCGCGGATTTCCGGTGCGCGCCCAGCGCCCGACTGCCACTCCGCAGGGTCCGGGGGCAGCGGCAGGGGCGCATGCTCCGGCAAGACGGTCTGGGCGGACGCGGACAGGGGGATGGCCAGCCAGCCAGCCCCCAACAGCGCGGCCGCAACGGTTAGGCGAAAGGCAACTGCAGGGCTGGACATCGACGCATCCTGGTCTGGAGTCCGGGCGCGCCCGAACAGAGTAGGTGACTACCACGCCAAGGCGGCATGCGTCGAGAGAGTGAACCCTTTCGTAGTAAACAAAGCCTTACGCCGCGCAATCGTTCCGGATCGGGAATGATCCTACATCCGGGTCGTGCCGACGACTGCCGCCAGCGCAAGGGCGGTCAGCAGCAGCGCCACCGGAACGATCCAGCCGGGATGGAACAGAATCACCGCGGCGAAAGCCAGTAGGCCCACCAGGCCGATCACGGAGAAGCCGAGGGTCTTGAAGATGTCGGCGGGGGTATCCGCGCCGGTGCGGTCGATGGGGGCGGCCATGGCTCGAAGCTCCTGGTCAGGATTGGACAGGCGCTCTTCCTAGCGGCCGCCGACCAGCAGGGCCTTGATGTCGGTCAATCCGGGGTGCGACCCACGCGCGCACCCCGGCAGCCCCTGGATCAACCGCCCGCATTCTTCATCAGATAGGTTGCGAAGTCGGCGACCTTGATCTTGATCGGCGTCCGCTCGCTCTCCCCGGCCAGGGCACGGCCCAGGAGGATATGGCGGGTCACATTGTCGGGCACCACCTTGAAGATGCCGGTGGCGCCTTTCAGGCGGGGATAATATCCGGGGTCGATCATCTTCTCCCGCCCGGCCAGACGCTGGATCGCCGCCTCTTCGTCCAGATCGACTCCGTCCTGCTTCTTGACCAGGGTCCAGTCGGTCTCCCCCGCCCAGCCGCGGGCGATGACGTCCGCCACCGGCTCCTCGGTAATGCCGACCTTGAAGACGTGTTTGCTGAGCCCGACGTCGGAGGCCCAGGCGCTGAGATTGGCGCTGCGGGCGACGAACAGGGTTGCCATGAACCACTCCGGAACTGGTTGGGGACTGCGGGTTGGAGATACCTACCAGATATGCATCGACCGCCGGCGCGCAACGGCGCAGCCCGCCGATATCCAGCATAGAAAAACCCCGGCCGTTGGTTCCGGCCGGGGTCTTGCTGCCGGGCGAGGCCGGGAGCGACGTATCAGAAGGAGCCGCGCAGGGACAAGGTCACCACGTTGCGGGTATAGTCCTCGTTGGCGGTGGTGGAGTCGCGCGTGATGTACCGGTATCCGACCCCGACCCGGAGATTGCGGTTCAGCAGGTAGTCCGCGGTGGCGCCGAGATTCCAGACATCCTCCATCCGCTCGATACCCCGGTAGTCGTTCTCGGTGTAGCCGACCAGACCGCCGATCAGAACATTCCGCAGCAGCTCATGGTCCACCTGGATCGAAGCGCCGGACGAGATGTAGGCCGAGGCGCCGGTCTCCGTGGACTCATTCACCTCGTTGATCAGCCGGAACTGCACCGAGGTCAGCGACGTCGGGTTCCAGAGGATATTGCCGCCGTAGGTGAAGCCGTCCTCGTTCTGGAACAGCGGATTGTCGTACTTCTGCTGGCGGTAGCCGGCGAACAGCTCACCCGTGGTCACGCCACCAAGGTCGAAGGAGAAACCGGCATCAAGCCGGTAACCGTCGGAATTCCGGACGTTGTTGTCGTATTCGCGCCAGTTCAGGGCGCCCTGAACAAAGATGCTTGTATCCGGGCGGAACTCGTACCCTACGCGGGAAGCGACGTTGTATTCGATACGGTCGCGGAAATCCTGGTCAACGATGGTGGTGCCGACGCCCGGCACGTCCTTGAAATCGTAGTCGTTGAAGCTGCCCTGGACTCGCAGCGTGACACGGCGGCCGGTGCGGGAATAACCCAGCAGGCCGTAGACCAGATCGTATTCCGTCGGCTCACGCCCGCCCACATCGTTGGGCGAACCGCGCTCATCATGTTCCCGCCGGTATTCCAGCGTGGAATTGATCGAGTCCCCGCGGGTGATGTCCAACCGGGAATCGGCGCCGATGTTGAAATCCTCGTAATCCTCGCTGGTGAAATCGGCATGGCGGCCGATCTCCGCGGCGGAGCGGAGGCGGAGGTAATGGCTGTTCCAGTCCGACTGTACGATCAGGCTCGGCAGGAAGACCGCGACGAGATCGTCCACGGTTTCCTCATCCTCGGCGAAGATGTTGTCGTCGTAAGCGCCGGTCAGGGTGAGCGACGGCTTCACCAGGAAGGCGCCGGCGCGGATGCCCAGCGCATCGAAGTCGGGCCGCGCGCGCTCGGTAACAGGGATACCGCGCACATCCTGCGCATGCGCCGCATTCATTCCGGCGAGCAGCGCGATGGCTGCGACCATTGTCCTTTTCATGACCGAACCTCTGGGCAACAGTGCTGGTGGGATTACTGCTTTTGTTCTTGGCACTCGGCCCAGACAGACCAAACGGTTGGTCGCACCGGGCTGAGCTTAGAGCGTACGAACGGCCGGCTGATTAGCAACCGATATTGCGGGTATCAGCACTGTCCAATGACAGGCGTGTTCTCATAGCCACAGCTACCGGTCTCCAGCGGAACTTTACGCCCCTCCTGGCGTTCACCGGAGTTTGTATTGCACCAATATTATCCATACCGCCGCCCGCCCTTTGCGAGCAACCGGCCAAGCTCCTGCTCGAATCGGCACGGAGGCAGCCAGAGGTCCGCCGCACCGCGGCAGCCCCCCGATCCGAGGAGGTCTCGTGGAAACGGTGACATGCGTCTGGGCGGCAGAAGCGCAGCTCGGCGAAGGCCCGGTGTGGGACGGGGCGACCGCAACGCTCTACTGGATCGACATCAAGGGCTGCCGCCTTTTCGCCCTCCAGCCTGACAGCGGCACCCGTCGGGAATGGCGTCTTTCCTCGGCCATCGGCTGCGTCGCGCCTGCAGGGCCGGGGCGTCTATTGGCGGCCTTACGGTCCGGTTTCCATCTGATCCGCATGAAGCAGGACATGCTTTCACTGGAGTTCCTGGGCCATCCGGAAGCAGACCGACCAGGTAACCGTTTCAACGATGGCAAGTGCGATCCCCTTGGCCGGCTCTGGACCGGCAGCATGGATGACGCCGAGAAGGAACCGACCGGCTCGTTCTGGCGGCTGGACCCGGATCGGCGCTGCTACCGGGTGGATACTGGATACGCGGTCGGCAACGGCCCTGCCTTCAGCGCCGACGGCCGCACTGTTTTCCTGACCGACTCGGCCCGACGAACCGTCTGGACTGCCCCTGTCCAGCCGGACGGCAGCATCGGAGCCAAGTCCGTCTTCCTTCAGTTCGCGGAGGAGGACGGTACACCGGACGGCATGACCGTAGATGCGGAGAACGGTCTGTGGATCGCACGGTGGGGTGCATCGCGTGTCAGCAGATACCGCGCCGACGGCACGCTGGACAGGTCCATTCCGTTGCCGGTGACACAGGTGACATCCTGCGCGTTCGGCGGACCGGATCTCGGCACCCTGTATATCACCAGTGCCCGGAAGGGACTTTCCGTGCAGGAACTGGAACGGCAACCGCTGGCCGGCAGCCTTTTCGCGGTGCAGCCAGGAATAAAGGGCGTTCCCGCAGCTCCATGGGCCGGCTGAAGCCCGACCGAACAATGCTGCGGGGGCGTTATCAGTCTTCCTGGGCGGTGCAAGGACTACAGCCTGCAATCGCGCCTCCCCACCCCCTCTCGGCTATGTTTACATTTTGCACCGCAGTCGGGGTAGCCCTCGAAGCGGCCTGACGGCAATCGACGTGCCCCCATTCAACCGCCCCGCAATGAGCGGTTCCGTGTTCCTATGCGGCAGGCTGGTTCTCAAGGACCGGCCTTCTTGCGCCCGCGGGACAGGCCGGGCGGGGTCCTCCCGCCGACTGCTTGTGGCAGGGCGCCACGCCGTCAAGCGTCAGGACTGGAATGACGACGAACAGCACCATCAGGACCCCCTCCCTCACCAAGGAGCAGAGCGAGACCATCAAGATCGCACGCGTGCTCTGTATCTTCCTGATGACTTACGTGCATGTGCATCCGTGGGAATCGGCGCTGGACCTCGCCCAATATGGCGTCCGCACCTGGGACGTAATGCGGTTCTATGTGGTGGAGGCATTCGGACGGTCGAGCGTCGCCCTGCTCAGCGCCGTTTCAGGATTCCTGCTGGTCATGCTCAGCAAGGGGGAGAGCCATTCCGTCCTGATCGGCCGCAAGGCCCGGACGCTTCTGCTGCCCATGGCCATCTGGAACCTGGCGGCGCTGGCGTTGATGACCGGATACCAGACCCTGGCCGGCAAGCCGGCGGACCTTCCCAGCGGCTCGGCATTCCAGGTAGTGCGGCAACTGCTCGATGCCAGCATCGCGCTGACGAACTGGCCACAGATGACGCCCCTGGCGTTCCTGCGGGATCTGTTCGTCTGCGCGTTGCTGTCCCCCTTGCTGATCCGGCTGGTCCGCTGGAGCGCACCGGCGGCTCTGGCGCTGGCCTTCGTTTACTATGCGGCCGATCTGCGCGGGGTGGTGATACTCCGCCCCAGCATTCTCTTCTTCTTCACGCTCGGCCTCGCCGCCGCCCTCCATGGGCCGTACCGACTTCCTTCCTGGCCGGTCCGGACGGCAATCGGGATGATGTTCCTGGCGGTCCCCCTCCTGACTGTCGCCCTTCTGTTGGACGGCGTGCAGATGCCGC
>NZ_CP030128.1:300000-454210 GCF_003568845.1 Indioceanicola profundi
GGCTTCCCGCCGACCGAAAACCCGCCCGCACTTCTCTCGCTGTCCTGGATCGCGGGCGCGCTGGAACTGGTTGGCGGCGCGTTCTTGGCGCTCGGCCTGTTCACCCGGCCGGTGGCCTTCATTCTCTCGGGCGAAATGGCCTTTGCCTATTGGATCGGACACGCGCCGCGCAGCTTCTTTCCAGTCCTCAACGGCGGCGACGCCGCCATCCTTTACTGCTTTGTGTTCCTCTATCTCGCATTCGCCGGCGGCGGCGCCTGGAGCGTCGACGCGCTGCGGGCAGGCAGAGGGTCCCCGACGCCGATTCGGAACGTCTAGCCGCCTGAGCCGGTCCCGCAGCTCTCCGGCACAGAACACGAAGGCCTAGAGAGCTGTGGCTGCGTGACCAGCCTGCGGGAGGTGACGGAGGCGATCCGCCAGCTGATCCGGACCGGTTGTGGCTGGCGCATGCCGCCGAACGGCTTCCCGCCGTGTCCGTATCGCCATCCTTGCAGATTAATCGCCAGCGCCGGAGCCAGGGTCACTCCCGGTTGGCCGAGGCTGCTTCCAGGCTCTCGAGCTGCTCGCGACTGATATTCACGCCGAGTTGCCTGCCGGAGGTATCGACAGCTGAAATCTCGCTGAAGGGAAGCTCGACGCGGGCGTCACCGATACCGAGCAGACCATCCGCCGTCGATACGACCACCTGCTCCACCCGGCCGCTTTGCAGATCGATGATCAGCGTCTCGACCGCGCCGACCTCCTGCCCGTCGACAAGGCGCACCGTGTAGTCCTTGAGATCCGCAGCGAGGATGCGGCCGGAGCCGGTCGGGCCCATGTTGGTCGGTGCGATCTGCCCTGGGAACATGCGTGTCGCGCCGTCTCCAGGCTCCACGTCCGGCGCGGCGCCACGGACAGCCAGGGCGGCATTCGGGTCCTGCGGGTTACCGGCCCTTGGCACAGGGTCGGGATCGGGCGTCTCCCTGACTACATCGATGTCACGGCCCTCGCCGATCATATCGCCGTCCCGGTCTTCCTCGTTCTGTTCGATGACGGGCGTGTCCTCCGTCTTGGTGATGGCGCTTGTCGCTGCCGTGGAGTCGGTCACGATGCCTTCCTGATGCCGGTCCCGATCCGCCGTCTGCGCAAGCGCTGGCGCTGCGGCGAGGACTAGCAAGGCCGATAGCGGCCAAGTGAGCCTGTGTGTCATGGGATCATCCTTTCAGCAGGAGTTTCCGCCGCTCTCCCCAGGGGAAGGGCGGTGCCTGTTTCCTTCGGGTCCTGGTCAGGAGACCGGATTGCCGCCGCACCGGCCGCCGTCGGTCTGCGGCTGAGACCAGCGGACGCTATCGAAGCCGGCGACCGTGAGCACGGCACCGGAGATCAGCGCCACGCCAGTGTTGCGCCTCCTCTCCTCCAGTAAAGCCCGTCCATTCGCCACAACAGCGGCAGTCCAGGTCGGTTCGAGCGCGGCCGGCAAAAATATTCCCGGCGACAACCCGGAATGAGCGTCGTTGGGGGGGCAGGCTGAGCAGCCCGACACTGTCCCCAACGAGAGGAGAACTGAGAAATGAATGGCTGGAGATTGGATCTGAAGAGAACCGGCGCTGCGGCTCTTACCGCAATCTGGCTCATCGCCGTGCCGCAATCCGCCTCCGCCCAGTGGTGGGAGGATGAGGGGGCGTTCGCCGAGGGTGAACAGAACTTCGGCTCCGGTTGGGCCGGGGATGAGGAGGACGGCCTGTTCCAGGATGAGGGCGCCCTTGATACCGGCGAAGCCTTCGGAGGCGATGACGAGATCGCCCTAGGCGACGAGGAGGATGGCTGGCTGGGCGAGAACGACGCCGAGTTCGGCGATGAGGATTCCTATGGCGGCTACTACGAGGAGGATTTCGAGACCGGCGAGTGGGGGGACTGGTTTTAGCCGGCTTCGATCGCCCCGGATTCCCCTGACACGATCAGAAAAGGAGTGAGTCGTCATGACCCGTGTTTCCATCCGCCTGGCGCTTGCCGCCGCCGTGTCCGCCATAGCGCTGACCGGCGCTGCAACCGCGCAGTCGAACCAGCAGGGTTCCCAGAACCCGCAGTCCCAGCAGGCTCAGCCGCAACAGCCGGGCCAATCCCAGACGCAGCAGATGCCAATGGAATATCAGCAGCTCCGCGGCACCATTCAGGAGGTTCGCAAGGTCAAGCTGCGTGGGCAGAACCAGCGTGCAACGCTGGTGTTGCTGGAAACCGGCCAGGGCAACCGCGCTGTCGTGGATCTGGGCACCGACGTGCCGGTGTCCCTGCGCCAAGGGAGTCAGTTGGCCGTCCGTGGCCGCCAAGTCACCATAGGTGACCAGAGGGTCGTGCTGCAGGCCAATGCGGTCCGATATGAGGGCCGGACCTTGGACGTCAACCGGCCGGCGATGCAACGGACGTCAACAGCCCCGTCCGGCCAGCAGACTGCCAAGCAGCAGAACCGCCAGCAGCAAGCATCGAGGCAGCAGGGTGGGAGCAACCGGCAGCAGGCGTCTGATAGCCAGCGCAATCAGCAGCCGAACCAGCAGCGGAACCGCCAGCAGACTGCGAGCCAGCAGAGCGGTGGCAACCAGAAGCAGGGCAACCTCCGTCTTGGCCCCTACGACGCCAACAACGACGCCCAGTTCAGTACCGCCGAGATCAGCCGGGCGCTGTACGACCGGTTCGACCGGGACAAGAACGGCGTGCTGAGCGTGGCCGAATGGGACCGCGGCATGGACCGGATATTCGGCGAAGGCGACATCAACCTCTCCGTCCAGGCCTGGGACCCGGATGGCAACGACCGGATCAGCCGCAGTGAATTCCGCACGGCGATGCGGCAGTCCGGCCTGTTCAGGCAGATCGACGCCGACCGCAGCGGCGGCATCAGCGGCACCGAGTTCCGTCAGGCCCGCAACGGCCAGATCACGCTGAGTGCCGGTGCGGATGAGGAGGTCGCCGCCGGGGGGATGGACCGTGCTCCGCGCGGCACACCGGGGGCAACCGATGCGGATGCGGAGGTCAGCCCTTACGGCATCGAGGCCAACCCGTCCGGCGCGCAGCTTGACGTACTCGAGGACGAGGACACCGCCCCGCCGGTCCGCGACCTCAGCACCATGAGCGGCGGCGGCTGACACCTCTTCACGGCGGCTGGCGCACGGCCAAGCGGTCGGGCCAGCCGACCCGCAGGGAAAGGAGCATACCATGCGGATAGGATTACTCGTGACCAGCCTCATGCTGACCCTGGCCCCGCCCATTGCGGTGGCGCAGTCCCCTAGCAGTGGAATGCCTGCAACCGGCCAGCTGCCCGGTCTGGAGCAGGATGCAGCCATCGGGGAGCAGCCGGCCGGCGTCGGCCAGGGCAGGGTCCTGGTAGAGATCGACGACGTCCCGAACTTGGAGGCGCGCAACGGCCCGGCGCGGCAACGTCTGGCCCTGATGCAGACAACGCTGCTGAACCGGTTCAGCCAGCTCGGCTATTCGAAGGTGAGCAATTTCCGGCGTGACGGCGAAACTTATGTTGCAGAAGTCACCTCGCCCGAGGGCGAAGAGCAGACAGTGATCATCGATCCCATGAGCGGGACCATTGTCGCGCGTAGCGACTAAGCGGTTTGGCCGGTCGGGGTCGGCAGGACCGGCCTGTTTCCGCGACGATGGCGGACGCGGCCTGTTGATCCCGATCCTTGGCCGGCCAGCCAACAGACTGGTGGAGAAAACCGATGCGACCCCGTCGCCACGCGACCAGAATGACTGCCGCCTCGCTGATCATCCCGGCCATGCTAATGGCGGGAACAGCCGCGATGGCGCAGGACGCGCCGGCCTACGACACTGAGCGCCCGGCGCAGACTCATGATCAGAATGAACCCGGCGGCAAGGATTCGCCCAACTGGCCGGAATCCCTTGGAAACTGGGACACCAGCGACCGTGAATCCGGCCCCGGCGATCCCAATGAGGCCGAGAGAAGGGGCCTGACCTCGCCCGAGGTGCAGAGGAGCCTGGCGCCGGCCCCGACGATGCAGGGCACCCGCGCCCCGGATACGGATACGGCCGGCCCCGCCGTTTCGCCCGGCAACAATGCCGCCGAAGCGGGAACCTCGCCACGCACCCCGGGGGATTCGGAGCCGCCGCCCGTTGCCGCCGAGCCTGTGGAAGAGGGCGGCCCCGGGCCGGAGTAGGATTATTCGTTGCGCCCGGACACCCGGAGGTGTCCGGGCCGGCTTTCATTCGTCGAAGGGCGCCAGCCGCCCCTCCACCGCGTCGATGGCGGATGCCGCTTCCGCCAGATGGGCGCGCGCCGCATCCAGACCGACATCGGCGATCGGAGGGTTGAGCTGCCTCAGGCTGCGCTCGACCTCACTTACCTTGTCGATGGCCCGGTGCAGGCGATCCGTCGCCGTATCGGGTGGCGAGGCCAGCGCCTTTCCGCTGGTGACGGCCTGCTCCATGGCCCTTCGCGCGTCGATGGCATTCCTCATCGCGGCCGCCACGGCATCTCGCTGCTCAGGTCCGTCCGCCTGGGAGAGTAGCTGCATGGCCGAAGCGACTTCCGCCCGCGCCCTTTGCAGGGCTTCGCGGGGCGGCTCGCCAACGGCAACCTGATCAGCCTGCGCCAGAGCTCCGACTGGGGCCGGGACAAGGAAAAGAACGGCTGTGGTCTGGCATCGGGTCAGCATGTCGATCTCTTGCTGTCCGGGGATGAGTCCCTGGTTCAACCGGATCGGGTTCAGCCTGTTTCGCGATTTCACAGGCGGCGGAAGCCCCTTGTTCGTTCCAGCGGCAGGGCGCGCCGCGCACTCGGAAGTGGAAGTCCACCGCCTTTTCTCTGCGACACACCTGCCGCACCGAAGTTGGCCTGCCATCGCCGGAGGTCACTGAATAGAACAGGAGGACCCGAGAATGGCTGAATGGCGCAACCATTTCGGCAAAGGAGCCGCGGCCCTGGCCGCCCTGTGGCTCATCGCCGCCCCGTACGCCGCTTCCGCCCAGTGGTGGGAGGATGAGGAGGCCTATGAGGAAGGCGGCTTCGCCGACCTCGAGAATTACGAGGACTACGGCCTTGACAATGAGGGTGCGGCCGCACTCTCCGATCCGCGGGACCGTTCGGAGATCGGCGAGGGCGCTGAACAGGAAGATCAGATCGCCCTTGGCGAGGAAGAGCGGGAGTTCTGGCGGCAGGACTCCTACGCCGGATACTACGATAACACGTTCGAAGACAGCGAGTGGGACGACTGGTTCTAACCGATCCCGCCGTGTCCGCTTCACCAAATCCAAGGAATTTGTCTCATGACCAGAATCGCGAACCGGCTGGCGCTCGCCGCAGCCGTCTCCGCCCTGGCGCTTACCGGCACCGCCGCGGCCCAGCAGACCCAGCCGCCGCCCCAGCAGGGCAGGCAGCAGGCACAGCAGACGCAGCAGAGTTCGATGGAATACCGCCAGGTGCGCGGCACCATCGTCGATGCCAAGCGCGTCAACCTGCGCAACTCCGACAAGCAGGCCGTTCTGGTTCTGCTCGAAACCCGGAACGGGCAGCGCACCGTGGTCGATCTCGGCACCGAGCGGATCGGCATCCGCCTGCGCGAGGGCACCGAGCTTGCCGTGCGCGGCCGTCCGGTCACCGTGGGCAGCCAGCGCGTGATCCTGCAGGCCAACGCCGTCAATTACGAGGGGCGCGGCTACGACGTCAACCGACCGGCAAGCCGCCAGGGCGGAAGCGCCCAGCAGGCCTCCAACCGGCAGAACCAGCAGAATCGTCAGCAGGCAGCCAATCAGGGCGGTGGCTCGTTCAACCTCGCCTCCTTCGACATGGATGGGGACTCTCGGCTGAACCGCCGTGAGATGACCAATGCCCTGTTCGCCCGCTGGGACAGTAATGGCGATAAAAGCCTCAGCGTCCGGGAATGGAACCGCGCGGCGGACCGGGCCTTCGGGGAGCAGGGCATCAATCTGGACGTCCAGACCTGGGACCCCAACAAGGACGGCACGATTTCCCGCGGCGAGTTCCGCCGCGCGATCCGGCAGTCCGGCCTGTTCGCCCGGATCGACCAGAATGGCGACGCCACGGTTTCGCAGGGCGAGTTCCGCACCGCGCTGGCGTCAGGTGGAACTGGCGGCGGCACGCAGGCCGCCCGGTATCAGGAAATCGGGACGGCGCTTTACGACAGCATGGACCGCAACAGCGACAACCGCCTGACCCAAGCGGAGTACGAGTCGGATGCGGACACGCTGTTCGATGGCGAGGATCATTTTGCCGATTGGGATGCCGATGCCAGCGGCTGGCTGGATGAGGACGAGTTCACTAGCGGTGTCGAGGAAGCCGGTCTCTTCGGCGACTGGGACATGAACGCCGACGGGCTGATCAGCGCCGACGAATGGAACACCGCCGGCTACGACAGCGACGGGCTGTTCGGCGACGACAGCGGCATGCTCGGCGAGAATGACAGCCTGTTCGGCGAGGATGAGGGCGCCTTGTAAGCGGGCCGGTCCCAAAGCGCCTCCGCTCCACGGAGGCGCATCCTTCGACTTGTCGCGGCCGGGCCGATCTCTGGCGCCACGCGCTATGGCCGGCTGCCACCGAACCAATGGAGCGAACCCATGAAATCACTGATGATCGCAACGGCCATGGGCCTTGCCCTTTCCGCGCCGGCCCTGGCGCAGCAGGGTCCGGGCGGACCGCACCATCCCCACCATCAGCATCACCCGGCCGGTCGGGACCGGCAGGCGTCCGGCGGCAATCCCGCCGCCCGGATGGTCTCCGCAACGCAGCTGATCCGCAAGAATGTGGTGACCGCCGACGACCAGGATCTCGGTCGGGTGGACTACATCGTGGTCGATCCGGAAACGGGCAGCATCGCCACGCTGCTGATCCGCGTCCCAGCCCTGTCCGGCCAGAACCAGGAGGGTCAGGAGGGGGCCGGTCCGGCCGGAAACCAGGGCGGCCAGCAAGACGGGCAGCAAAGCGGCGCGCCGCTGCTGGCCATGCCCTGGCACGCCATCGACGTCACACAGGGCGGAACGGGCGAGATCGTGGCGCAGGTGCCCATGCAGGTCGCCCGCCAGGTGCCGACCCTTACGGATGCGGAAATCTCCCGCATCACCAGCCCGCGGGTGATGGCCCGGCTGGTCGAATACTACGCGCCCGCACCGGGCGGCGGGTCCGGCGGGCAGGGCGGCGCATCCTCGCAGATGGTGATCGGCCACGGCGTGGTCGGCATGCTGACGCCGCCGGCGGTCACGACGGTGGACCAGATGCAGGGCCTTGCCATCACCACGCCTGACGGCACCCGGATCGGCGAAATCCAGTCGGTGATGATCGACATCGAACGGGGGGCCGTCTCCTATCTGCTGGCGCTTCAGCAGTCCAGTGCGAACCGGCTGACCCGGAACACGCCGCCGCTTGGCACCGGCTTTGTCCCCATTGCCTATCAGGATGTCGAGCTGGCGTCGGACGGCCAGTCCTTCGTCCTGGCGCCCGACGCGATGGTGGTGGGCGTTGTCGCGATGCCGCAGGATCAGAACCAGAACCGCGGCAGCGCCGCACAGAACCGGCAGGCCCAGGCTGGCGGTCAGCGCGGCTACGGCCCGGAAGCCTATCGTGGGTCCGGCGGCAACCCGCAGGCGGCACAGTCCAACCGGTCGGGTCAGCAGGCCTCAGCCCAGCCGCAGTTGGGCGGCCAGTCCGGCCGGCAGGGGCTTGACCGCTATGTCGAGGCTCCGGCGGCGTCGGCCGCCGCCTCCGGGCAGCAGCAGAATGCGGAGGCCGGTCAGGGGGCGCAGCAGCAGGATGCCGCGCAGCCGAGCCGCATCCGGCGGCTGGTGCTGGGCACGGTGCGATCCATCGACCGGCAGAACCGCACCCTGACACTGGAGAATGGCAGTTCCTTCCAGTTGGCCCGCAACATCGATCCCAACAGCATTTCCAAGGGCGATCCGGTGCGGGTGAGCTACCGGGTGCAGGGGAACAGCTATCAGGCGGTGGCCGTCCGGCCGGCGCCGGAATCCGCGCTGAGCGGCGGGGCACAGGCGGACGCATCCACCGGCCCCATCGACGGCACCGATGCGCCCGGCGCAACGGATGATCCGCGGCGTCCCCAGCAGCAGCGGAACTGATGCCGCTTCCGGCCCTGCCCGGCTGCGGGATCGGTTTGCAGCCGGGCAGGGCCGGAGCCCGCGCCAGGGATGATCGGGCCATGGCATCGTTCCCTGGCTTCTTGCTTCGCGATCCGCTGGCCGGGAGCACGGCTCCACAGGCCAGCCGGTTGCGGCGCGACCGATCCTGGACCGCGGAGGCAGCTTTGAAAGCCTTGCTCGCCATTCTTCTGGGCCTGATTGTCGTTCCGGCCGGGCTGACTGCCCTGGTGCTGGCCACGGCCACCGTGAATGGCCGTGTTCTCGCCAGCGCCGCGGAGACTGCCGCCGGCATGGTGCTGAGCCGTGATGTCCAGCTTGGACGCATTCGCGTGCTGGACTGGGGGATGCCGGCGAGGTTTGAGCTGACGAACCTGGCCCTTGGAAATCCCGAATGGGCAGAGCAGCCCTGGCTTGCCAGGGCGGAGCGGATCGAAGCCGCCGTCGAAATCACCGGTATTTTCCCGCCCGAAGTACAGGTGCCCAGGCTGGAGGTGCAGGCGCCGGCCGCTTTCCTGGAAGTGAACGGGAACGGCAGGGCGAACTGGCAGGGGCTGCTGTCCGCCGGACAGCAGCCGCAATCGCAGACCTCAGCGCCTCTCTACGGGCTTCAGGAACTCCTGGTCGTCGACGGAAGCCTGACGTATTGCGATGCCATGCTGGATGCGGTTCAGATGGTCCGGCTGGAGGGGCTGCGCGTCGCCGCGCCATCCGCGAACGAGCCCGTCAGCTTCGAGGGAGAGGGCAGGATCGAGGCCGGGCAGCAGCCCCTGCAGAGCTTCAGCTTCAGCGGACATACCGGCACGCTGGATGAGCTGCGCCAGGGCGACGTGCCGGTCGAGGCGCAAGCGCTGACAGGACCGGTGCAGGCGAGAATGTCCGGTAGAATTCAGGACCTGTTCCAGACGCCGTCAGCCAGCTTCGACCTTCTTGTCGACGGCAAGGACCTCAAGCCGCTGCTGTCCCTGGCCGGCCTGTCGATCCGTTCCACGCCCCCGTTCCATGCCGCAGCGCAGATCACGACCGGCCCGCAGCAGTGGCGTGCGGAAAACCTCCAGGCCCGGCTTGGCGAAAGCGAGCTGACGGGCGCTTTGACCCTGGACCGCTCCGGCCCCAAGCCGATGGTCAGCGGCAAGCTTGTCGCCATCACGCTCGCCGCTGATCAGCTCCGCGGCTTGAACATCGGAAACGGCGGGGGCGGGCAGGGCAACGGGCCGCAGGACCTTCCCTTTCACTGGCTGGAGGCGGTGAACGCAGAGCTGATGCTGCGGGCCGAGCGGATACTGGGTTCCGCCCTGCCGCTGCAAGCGGCCAGCGCCTCCATCCGACTGGCGAAAGGGGTTCTCCGGATCGATCCCATGCGGGTGGAAACGGATCAGGGCAACCTGACCGGAACGATGGAGGTGGACGCGACGGCGATCCCGCCGGCGATCCAGCTCACTGCGACAGCACAGAGCCTTCCGGTCGAGCTTCTGCCGATCAGGATGCAGGCGTTGGACGGCCAAATGCAGGGAAACGCCGATGTGCGCAGCAAGGGCCAATCCATGGCGGCGCTGCTGGCCAACTTGGCCGGTTCGTTCCAGGGCAGCGTGGACGGCCAGCTCGGCGAGGAGCCGCTCACCCTTACCCTCTCGGCGGAGCGGGACGCCGACGCGGACAGCATGCCCGTGAAGCTGAACGGCGAGGTCGGCGCCACGCCAGTGCAGGCCAGCGCCGATCTACAGCTTGAGGCTCAGCGGGTGGCCGCCCGGAATCTTCAGGCAAGGTTTGGCGAAACCCAGATGAACGGCACGGCATCGGCGGATTTCCAGGGGCCGGTGCCGATGGTCCGGGCCGATCTCTCGATCCCACGCCTCGCCTGGAGCCCCTTGCAGAAGGCGATCCCGGCATCGGGCGGCGGCTCGGGGGAAGCGGGCGATCAGCAGCTTATTCCTCCCGCTCCGATCCCGTTCGAAACGCTGAAGGCGGCGAATGCCGACGTCACGGTGGACATTGCAGAGGTCACCGGCCTTGGGTTCCCGGTCGGCGGCGGACAGTTTGAGGCCAGGCTGAAGGATGGCAGGCTGCAAGTCGATCCTTTCACCGTCGCGGTTGCGGAGGGGCGCGTGAAAGGCAGCTTCACCGCCGATGCTCAGGAAACGCCGCCGACGGTCGGGCTGAAAGCCGATCTGGATGCCGTCAGCATGAAAGCGGCCCTGGCCGCACTGCCGATCCCTGGTGAGGTGCAGGGCCTGATGCACGGGACGGTCGATCTCACCTCGGCGGGTCCGACATTGCAGATGGTTTCCGAGACTCTCGGCGGATCGATGCGCTTCTATGTAACGGACGGCAAGTTCACCACCAGGCTCATCGATGCCATGGCCGTGAATATCGGGGAAGCTCTGGGCTTCCTGTTCTCTGGCGGGGAGGCCAGGCCCATCGATTGCGTGGTCGGCTCCTTCGACATCGTGAACGGCACCATTGATCCGGAAACCATGGTGTTCGTGACCCCGGAAATGGTCGTGCGCGGCAAGGGGCAGGTCAATCTGGCAAAAGAAACCATGGATGTCAGGATCGTGCCCCGCCCAAAGAACCGGAAGCTGCTGGACATGACGGTTCCGGTGGACGCCACCGGACCTCTCACCAATCCCAACATCGACGTCAACGCGTCCCTTTGGACCAAACTGGCGGAAGAGCGGGTGTGTGAGCGCACATTGGCCGGCCAAACCGACGAGACGGCAACCCGGTAGCCGGCCTCAAGCCCGGAAAAGGCGTGCGCGACCGAAATGCGGGTATGTATCGGAATCCGCCGTGTTCGGCGGCGAGGCACAGGCCTGCACGACGGCATGCTGGAGTTTCCCGACGGAATAGGGAATCCGCAGATGATGAATCCCGTAGTCCCGAAGAAGTGGTCCCAGCTTGCCGTAAGCGGAAATGGCAAGCAGCGGGTATCCAAGTCGGGACAGCCGGATGGCCCTGATAACGCCGTCCAGCGCCTTCTCCCGTCCGCACTCCACCACGACAAGCCCAGGGCCGTGCCGCTCCACCTCCAGGGCAGCCTCCGGCTCTTGGCAGGCCGCGACCGGCCTATGGCCAAGCGCCGATAGCGCATCCTGGAGCGCCGAAGCGGTGCATTCATCATCCTGCACAAGCACGAGACGGACCATGTCGACTCCTCCCCAGTGTCGCTGCCATGCCCCCTCTGGCGGGGGTTCTTAGGCCAACGCCCTGGGTCAGGGACTGTCGCCGTATAAATGACAGCTGCGGAGCAGTCGGGCTGCAGAGACGAAAAAACCCCGCCGCGGTGCGGGCACCGGGCGGGGCGATGTGGCAGTGGCCGGGCAGTCCGGCTCTACCTATGTTTCTTACTGCGACGATGCGCTCTGGCCGGAACCGCCAGACGAGGTCGGATCGATCATCATCGTGATCTCGTCATTGTTCTTGGTCTTGCCGGTGGCCAGATAGGCGGCATCGAGGATCTGCACCTTGGTGAAGCCAGCCTTTTTCAGATCATCGATGACCTGCTGCTGACCGCGCAGGGCCATCTGCTGACCGGACGCGCCGCCCTGCTGGCCGCCACTGCTCTGCTGGTTCCCGCTCTGCTGGCCGGACGCGTTGCCCTGCTGGCTGCCGTTGCCGGACTGGGCCCCAGCGCTGGCGGCCGGCGGATCGACGACGAAGGTGACCTGCTCCCCGTCCTTGGTCACGGCGCTGACGAGATAGGCCGCGTTCAGGGTGCGGACATCCTGGATGCCGGCCTGCTTCAGGGCCTCCTCGACTTCCTTGTAGCTGCGGGTCGATGCCTGCTGAGACTGCTGGCCGCCGGACTGGCCGGCAGTCTGGCCGCTCTGCTGCGGGCTGCCGCCCTGGGGGGAGCCGCCCTGCTGGCCTTGTGCCAGGGCCACCGACGAAACGGACATGGCAAGGGCCACGGCCGGAACGATCAGGGTTCGCATGGTGTGTCTCCTCGTTGCTTCTGGCTTGTCGGTCCAGGCTTGGACGGCCCGCACAACACCACCCAAGAAGACCTGTTTCAGGGTTTTCCGGCACGGAACCCGTAACGGCCAGCGCTCAGGGACTGCCGCCCGCCATGCCGGTAACGGTCTGGGTGAGCGCCTGTATGTCCTTGTTGCTCTGCAGCTCCGATAACGTCATCGGCAGCTGCAGACCCATCTTACCCGCGGTGGCAGACAGCTTCGCCGCGGCAAAGGGCACGGCCAGCCGGCCGGTGTTCTTGTCCTTGGTCGAGATCAGGGCCGCCACGATGCGCCCGCCGGGCACCACCGCCAGATTGTCGACGGTACCGATCACCTGTCCGCCGGGGCCAGTGACCTGCGCGCCGAGCAGGTCCTTGATCATCATCTTGTCCTTGGCGGCGGACCCAAGCGCTTGCGCGGCCTGGGATGCGGCCGCCCCGAGGCCTCCCGGCATGCCCTGGCTGCCGGAATTGGGCAGGTTCTGCGCCGAGGCGGGCGCAGCACAGACAGCGGTCAGCACGGCAAGGGCCAGCAGTCTCGGGGGCACGGTTCTCTCCATCCTCATGGGGTGTGCATATAGAACAGGGCGCGTCCCGGCCCGTTTCCGACCTGCAAGGACACCGTCTCCGGCCGCTATGCCGACAATTTCGGCAACGGGTGCCGCGTCGGGTGGTTGGGCGCGTGAAGGGTGATCATCACCCGTTTAAACCAATCCACTTCCGGAGGATCGGAATGCGCCATTGCCTTTCAATCGCCTCGACGCTGGTGCTGCTCCTGGCCGCGCCAGCCGCTATTGCCCAGACGCAGGATACAGAACCGTCCACCCCTGCGCCGGGCGCAGCACAGCTTCCGCCCGAAGCGCTGGACGCCGACCGCGAGCCCTATCCCGGCCAGCCGGCCTATGCCCGCGCCGCCAACACCGACGCCCCGGTCGGGCTGGCCAAGGTCATCGGCAAGCAGGTGCAGACCCTGGGCGGAGAACCGCTGGGCGAGGTCGAGGATATCCTGGTGGACAGCGAGGGCGCGGCGCATGTGCTTGTCGCGCTGGAGAACAAGCGGGTCGCGATCCCGTGGCGTGAAATGTCGGTGACGCGGCTGAACGAAAATATTGTGGTCTCGCATCCGGCCGCCGAGATCAGCGCCCTGCCTGCATTTGAAGAAGGTGCTACAAACGTTGGGCAGATCGAGTAGGACATTTTTGGGAACCGCCCAGGGACTGATCAGTTGGTGGCGCAGGTGACACAGCATCACCGCAAGACCAACCCGACACAGTGGAGGAGCTCCATGCGGAACTCACTTTGGCTGGGCACGGCCGTCGCGCTCGTGCTTGGCACCGCCTCAATCGCCCAGGCTCAGCAGTCCGGCCAGCAGCCGCCCCAGGCCAGCCAGGGGCAGCAGGCCGGCCAGACCCAGCAGGTCCAGCAGCAGGCGCAGAAGCTGCAGCAGGTCCGCAGCAGCCTGGAGACGGCCAAGGCTGATAGCCTGCAGCAGCCGGTGACCCAGGCCAAGGCCACCCTGTCCGAAATCCGTCAGGCGCTGGAAAGCAGCCAGCTGGACAAGCAACAGCTCCAGCAGTTGACCAGCCGGATCGACAGCGCCGAGGAGGCGCTGGAGCAGGCGGCCGAGAACCAGGACAAGCAGGCCGCCGTCCAGGCCATCACGGACCTTGAAACCCAGATGCGGCAGGTCCAGACCGCCCAGTCCCAGAGCGGGTCCAATCAGCAGGGCCAGCAGCAGAGCGCCCAGGCGGATGGTGCGGAGGCGGCGGAGATCCAGGTGCAGCAGCCCTCGCCGGATGTGACCGTGCTGCAGCCCGCACCGAACGTCACGGTGCAGCAGCAGGCCCCCGACGTGGCGGTGCGGCAGCCCGAGCCGGAAGTGAGTGTCAACCAGGCCAAGCCGGACGTCACCGTCCAGCAGCAGGGCAAGGCCGAGGTCGACGTGGTGCGCGAGGGCGAGACGGAGGTCACCGTCCTGCGTCCGGACGAGGAACAGCAGACCGCCCAGGTCGGGGGCGCGGAGCCGGAGCGCGAGACCGAGACCCGGCAGGCGCAGCCGATCGGTCCGGCGGGCATGGAGGAGACCCGGACGGCCACTGCCGATCCCGCCGCTGCACCCAGCCAGTCAGCCGGGCAGTCCGCCGGTCTGGCGCAGGCCGAGAACCTGATGGGCCAGTCCGTCATGGGTCCGAACGGGGAAGAGATCGGCGATATCAACGATCTGCTGGTGGACCGCACGAGCGGCGATATCCAGGCCATCGTCGTTGAAGTCGGCGGCTTCCTCGGCATCGGCGGCCGCCAGGTGATGATCCCCTGGCAGGAGGCGAACTACAATCCGGGCGAGGGCAGCGTCTCGGTGAGCCTGACCAAGGAGCAGATCGAGGCGATGCCGGAGTTCAACCGCGACCAGCTCGGCGAGAACATGGTCGGCATGGGCGAGCAGTAAGGCGCACCTAGAGGCGCACTGATCGAATGAAGGCGGGCGGCCCGGTCAACGGGCCGCCCGTTTTCTTCTGTCTGTGTCGAGCGCGGAGAGGTTGGCGGGCGAGGGCACGCCGCCGCGCCGTTCCGGCCCTGCTCAGCCCGCCATGATCAGCACCGCGGCATAGCCGGTCAGTCCCGCCAGAAAGGGCAGAAAGCGGCTCTGGCGCTCTTCGGGAAGCTCCTCCTTCAGGACGTTGAGCACCACCCCGCCGGACAGGAAGGCGAAGAGCAGGCCGACCGCGATGTCCGACACCGTCAGGATCAGGCCGAGCAGCCAGCCTGCGGCCACCGCGCCGGAGAGGAGCCAGCGGGCGATGCGGTCGTAGGCCGACTTATAGTCCTCCCGCAGGCCGTAATCATTGGTCACGAAATGCAGCGCCATCGCCACGGCATAGAGGGCGAGCGACCAGATCCCGGTTTCCTCCCTGTGCAGGAGAAGATAGCCGATGAGGAGGTTGTAGAGGGAAAAGGACCCGATATGCAGCCAGAAGACGCCCGCTTCCGGATGGTCCTCCCCACCGCGCGCGCGCATCTGGGCGCGCGAGCCGCGGACATGCCGCTCCAGCCCGTAGAAGGACACCAGCCCGAGCAGGGCCATGAGATAGATTTCGGTTTCCAGCAGGCCCGCGCCGACCTCCGCCTCGACCCTGTTCTGGTGGGTTCCGAGTTCCGGCAGGACGTGCAGGAACACATAGGCGACCGCGACGCCGCCCGCCATGGAGAGCCATCGGCTGCGCGGGACGCCGTGCAGGAAGCGGAGCTTGCCGACGAACAGGTGAACGATGATAAAAAGGGCCAGGGCTGCGGCGGCAGGAACCGTCATGTCTTCTCCGAAGTCGAACCCGGCAGGTTGCGGACGCGGCCCGCTTCAGAATGCCAACGCCCCGACAGACGCCTCAAGCACAGGCGCAGATGGCTGGACGTCGTGAGGGATCGGACTCCCCATCCTGATCGGGCCCTGTCTCGGGGCAGCCTTCCAGAGAGTCGGCTTGCATTCATCGGGGAGGCGGGATGGGCAGGAGATCGATGGGGGCCGGCAGCGACCAAGCGATAGCCCGGCCTCGGCGGGCGCGATCGTCCTCTTCCGCGCCGGAACGGCTTCGATGCCGTGGGCGGACCGATGCGGCCCGCTGCTTTCGGAGCGCGGACACGCCCGCGCCGGACCTTCGGAATCTCTGGACGGGACGTCTGTTCTGCGGCGCAGGAGCGCCTGCGTTGCGGCGGCATTCGCCTGGTCCGCTCCGGGGTGGTGCTGGACGCAGGCAGGCCGGCGGCCGGGCGCGGCGCAGCGCAGAGGCGGCGATCCGCACGGGGCGTTTCGGCAGGGCCGGCGCCGGCTGGGGAGCGGGACGCGCCGGAGCGACCCTGGCCGGGTCCGGAGTCCGGAGAGCATGGGGTCGGGGCCCCCGCCGGGGCGCTGCTGCGAGTTCCTTCAGCCGGGATCTGGCCCGGTTCAGCCTGGACCGGATGGTGCCCATGCTGACGCCGAGCTGGGCGGCGACGGCCTTGTAGGACCTGCCCTCCACGCCACAGCGGCGCACCAGGAATTTCTGCTCCGCCGTCAGACGGTTGAAGGCATGCCCGACCTCGCGAAGCTCGACCTGATGCTCCTGCCCCGCCGCGACCGGGGTCTCGTGGTCGAGCTCGACCTCGGCGCAGCGCCGGGCGGCCTTGCAGCGGTTCATGAACAGATTGCGCAGGATGGTGGTCAGCCAGGCATCGAGATTCGTGCCCCGCTCGAACAGATGGAGCTTGGACAGGGCGCGGACCATGCAGTCCTGGACCAGATCCTGGGCATCGTCGGGATTCCGGGTTAGGCGTAGAGCATAGCGCTGGAGTTCCGGCAACGCTGCGGTCACGTCGGAAACAAGCGGGTCGTTCATAGGCCGATCCTCTCTGTTCTCCGCAGATGCAGCCTGCCCTTCGGCACAGGGCCGCCTGTCCGGCCCGATTGGATCAGGGCACGGTGGGGTTCGTCGGCTGCTTCACCGCTGCCAACCGGAGCGGCCACAGATTGTCACAGGAAATCTGCACATATGTGCTGAAAAGCCAGGGTGCGTGCACCCTTGGGCGTCAGCAGCCCTCGGTTCCGACCGGCGGGTCAGAGCAGCAGGAGGCGCTGTGGCGCGGCGTCGAGGTGAATGTAGCCGGAGAGGCTGGCCAGCCCGTCCCGGTCCAGAATGTCGGCGGCGCCGTCGTGCACCTCCGCCAGGCCGTGGTCGCGGAGCCAGTCCAGCGATCGGGCCACGTGGGTCCCGGACATGCCGGCGGCATCGGCCCAGTGGCGGCGGCGCAGCGGCATCTCGCAGGTGGTTCCATTCACGAGCCCGATGCGCTCAAGCCGCTCCCACAGCTCCAGCAGAAGGTAGGCGATCCTGTGCGGACCCTGCTTCTGCCCGAGCACCGCGAGCCGGAAGTCGGAGCGCCGCCGATCATCGATCAGTCCGCGCACCAGCGCCTTGGCGAGGTCCGGCTGCTCCGCGAAGATCCGGTCCACGGTCTCGCGGCTGTGCAAGGAGAGCTCCACCCGGGTCAGCGCCTCGACCCCGTAGATCATGCGCGGAAGGAATGCGGCCGGAAGCCCGACCAGATCGCCGGGCAGCAGGAATTCGACGATCTGCCGCGAGCCGTCGGCGAAGGGCACGTAGCGGAAGGCCCAGCCCTGGTGAAGGGTGTACAGGGGCGCGTCGGTCTGTCCGGGTTCGATGATGGAGGCGTTACGCATGCGACGAACCTGCCGCTGGGTGAGAGCGGAGACGAAGGCGGCCTCCGAGGGCGTCAGAGGGCGAAAACCGGACCTTTTCCCAAATCCGTGCTCCCCCCGGCTCACTTCCCGCATGACATCATCCTCGGCATCGGCTTGCACCTGATGGAGAGCGCCCGCGAGCCTGGGTGCGTTCTGCAGGCGTCCTGGCCGTATTTCACATCTCCTCTGAGCAACGGCACGGCTACTCCGTTGTTGCAGCGCCTGTGCAACAGCGTGAAATCAATGGCCGGAGCAGCCCTGGTCTGGCTGGAAACGCTGAGCGGCAGCACTAGGTCGAAGGTGGCTGGCCCGCCAAGCCTGCGGTGTGGCCTGGTCCTGGATATTCGGGCTTGTCAGGCGCGGACGCGGTCGCACCCGCCCGCCGACGTCGCGACTGTCTTCCGTCGGCTCAGCGCCAATCCAGAACGACATCCCGCGCCGAGCGATTTTCGACGCCGACCAGCAGGATCGGGTTCTCGTCGAAGGTGATCCGAAGTCCCTCAGATCGTTACCGCCGCGCGCCCTGTCCGGAAGGCGACGGGCGTCGCCCACCAGCCGACCGAAGCCGAGCGTGTCACGGTCGTCCAGGTCGAGATCCTGCCCCCGCGCGCGGCTGCGTCCGTCGAGAGTCCCATTCCTGCCGCCGATCAGAAGCTGGTGGTCGTTTTCGTCGATGATGAAGACGGGCATCTCTGCCTCCCCGGGGCGCCGGATGCGCCGGCGCCATTTTCGCGCCGATTCCGGCCAGCGGGCAGAGACGCTTCGGAGGTCGCCTTAGAGAAAACCCTGACTGAAATCCGGAACCGTTGCGGGATCGGATCACGGTCGATGGGGCGCCCCGGGCGGTTGAGGCTTGTCAGAAGCTTCCGAACAGGGAGCCCAGGACGATCACCGTGACCAGCGCGAAGATCGGGATGGCGATCGCCACCACGAAGATGTCCGGATAGGATTGGCGATGCGTCAGGCCGCAGATGCTCAGCAGCGTGATCACGGCGCCGCAATGGGGTAGGGCGTCGAAGCCGCCGGAGGAGATCGCGGTGACGCGGTGCATCAGCTCGGCGCTGATCCCGGCGGACTGGGCCATGGCGGCATAGGTATCGCCCAGGGTCTGCAGCGCGATGCTCATGCCGCCGGACGCGGACCCGGTGATGCCGGCCAGAACATTGACGGCCACCGCGAGGGAGATCAACGGATTGTCCGGCGACAGGCCGAGCACGGCGTCGCGCAGGACGATGAAGGCCGCCAGAGAGGCGATCACCGCGCCATACCCGACCTCCGACGCCGTGTTGAAGATCGGCAGCAACGAGCCGATGGCGCCCCGGTTCACGGCCTCCCGCGCGTCCAGCCTGCGCCAAGTCAAGGCCAGGATCGTGAAGCAGGACACGGTGAGAGCGATGATGATGGCCCAGGTGCCCTTGACCCGGTCCACCGTCGTTTCCCCATATTCCGGCTGGGCCAGATAGCCCGTGTCCATGGCCGGAATCACCACATTGCTCAGCAGGTAGTTCAGCCCGACCACCAGGAAGATGGGAAGGAAGGCGAGTGCCGCGCTGGGGAGCGGCCGGTCCCCCTCGACAGGGGGCTGGAACGCCTTGGCCGCCGGCCGCTCCCCCGGGGCGAGGCTGCCGGCCGAGGCTTCATCGAAACCCTCGCCTGCGGCATTGGCGCGGTGATGCCGGAAGCTCAGCCAAGCGGTGCCCAGCCCGAACATGATCAGTCCGGCGATGATGCCGAGACCGGGAGCGGCGAAGGCGTCCGTTCCGAAATAGGGCATCGGGATCAGGTTCTGGATGGCCGGCGTTCCGGGCAGGGCCGTCATGGTGAAGGTGAAGGAGCCCAGGGCGATGGTGCCGGGAATGAGCCGCTTCGGCACGCCGGCCTCCCGGAACAGGGCCACGGCGATGGGGAAGACGGCGAAGGCCACCACGAACAGCGACACGCCGCCATAGGTGAGCATGCCGCAGGACAGCACCACGGCCAGGATCGCCCGCTCCGCCCCCGTATGGGTGACGATCCAGCGCGCGATGGCGGCGGCGAACTTGCTGTCGTCCATCAGCTTCCCGAAGACCGCGCCAAGCAGGAACAGGGGAAAGAAGGTCGTCACATAGGCGCCGGCGGACTGCATGAAAATCTGGGTGTAGGTCGCCAACAGGGGCGCATCGCCGCCGATCAAAACCGCCAGCGTCGCCAGCAACGGCGCCAGCACCAGCACGGTGATCCCCCGGTAGGCAAGATACATCAGCAGACCAAGGGAAAGGATGATGCCGAACAGGCCCAGCATTCAAAGGCTCCCCATCCGAGTTCATGCATTGCAGCAGAGGCGCTACGGAGCGTAGCGCATTGCACCCCGCACTGAACACGCGGGGAGGGCGGATTGCATGCTCGCATCCGCGAAATCTCACGGCCTGATCGGACCCGACCGGCCTGCCGGGACCTTATTCCTCCCCGCCGCCAAGCTCCAGGAGCTGCGGCCCGGGCCCGCGTTTGAAAAGCATGTCCTGCGGGTTCCGCAGCGGGCAGGCGGACAGGGAGAGGCAACCGCATCCGATGCAATCGCTCAAATGATCGCGGAGCTTCGTCAGGGCGTCGATACGCTGGTCCAGCTCTGCCTTCCATCCGGCAGAGAGGCGGCTCCAATCCTCCGCCGTCGGCGTGCGCCCTTCCGGAAGGCTTGCCAGGGCATGGCGGATGGAGGCGAGCGGGATGCCCGCGCGTTGCGCGGCCTTGATCACGGCGACCCGGCGCAGCACGTCGCGCCCGTAGCGGCGCTGGTTGCCGCGGTTCCGGCTGCTCGAGATCAGACCCTTGGCCTCATAGAAATGAAGCGTGGATACGGCGACGCCGCTGCGCTCCGCAACCTCGCCGACGGAAAGATCCCTGGCGACCGGATCTGCGTCGCTCCCGCGCATGCGCTTTGCCTCTTGACCTCAAGTTAAGTTGAGGTCGTACCACGGGACTTCCATGGCGGCAACGCACCGAGGGACCGGGGCAATGACAGCAGATGCCCAATTGAGAAAATCCGCTCTCCCCTGTCGGGGGCAGCCACGCTCGCGCGTCCTTGGGGCAGGGGCAGCAGCACCGGCAGCAGGTCCGGACGGCGGAAGAGGAGAAAAGCGGATGCGAGGCTTTGCTGCGCGGCCTGCCGACAAGGTCGAACCGGAGCGTGGATTGAGCACTTGTGGTCGGAGCCGATCCATGGCAATGAACGCATCCGACATCGGAATAGAACCGGCACTGGTGCTTTTTCTCGATGCGAGGCCATTGTGACGCTTGGCTGCAACATGACGGAAACGTGGCTGGAGTAGACGCACGGGCGGACGAATGGCTGCCCCGACGGCATGAGGGAAACAATCATGAGTGCGAAATCCTGGGCAGCGGTTGCGGCCGGCATCGTGATCGCGGCCGGCGGTCTCGGCGGCTTCAAATATTTTCAGATTTCGGCTGCCATCGCGGAGGCCGCCGCCATGCCGGAGCCGATGGAAACGGTCATGGCCATTCAGCCACGGCTGGGCACATGGTCGGCAAGCTCGCGCGCGGTCGGCACCGCCGCGGCCCTGCGCAGGGTGGAGCTGCGCAACGAGTTGGCCGGCACCGTGGTGGAGGTCGGGTTCGAGTCCGGCGCGGTGGTCGAGCAGGGGCAGATCCTGGTCCGGCTCGACACGCGGGAGGAGGAGGCCGAGCTGGCCGCGGCGAAGGCGGATGCGGAACTGGCCCGGCTGACGCTGGAGCGGCGGGAGCGGCTTGCCGCCACCCAGGCCGGCAGCGCCGCCGATCTGGATGCCGCCCGCGCCACGCTTGCGTCCGCCCGCGCCAGGGTCTCCACGCTGGAGGTCCGGATCACCAAGAAGACCCTGGTTGCGCCCTTCCGGGCCCGCGTCGGCATCCGCGATTTGCAGCCCGGGGCCTATCTGTCCGAAGGCACCCCGGTCGCCCTGCTGCAAGGCGCCGATCCGGACGCCTATGTCGACTTCGCCTTTCCGCAGGATGTGGCGGCCCGGCTGGGGCCCGGCAGCAGCGTGACCGTGTCCGGCAGCGCGCTTCCCGCCGGCGGAGCGCCGGCCCGGATCGTGGCGCATGATGCCGCCGTGGATGATGGCAGCCGGTCCATCCGCTTCCGCGCCGTGCTGGAAGGCATGGGCGACAAGGTGCTGCCCGGCAGCTTCGTGGACGTCACCGCCGCGACCGCCGATCCGCAGCAGGCCCTGTTCATTCCGCTGACCGCCGTGCGCCGGGCGCCTTATGGCGACCACGTCTTCCTGCTGGCCCAGCAGGACGGCGTCATGCGCGCGAAGCAGCAATTCGTCCGCCTCGGCCCGGTCCAGGGGGAGGAGGCGGTGGTGCTGAGCGGGCTTGAACCCGGCCAGACCATCGCCGCCAACGGCTCCTTCAAGCTGCGTGAAGGGCTGGCGGTGAACATTGCCGCCGCCGCGGCGGGCCTGCCGGCCCAGACGGCGTCCCGCTAAGAGGGGCCGGCCATGAGATTCGTCGATATCTTCATCAAACACCCGGTCCTTGCCCTGGTGATCAATCTGGTGGTGGTGCTCGTCGGCTGGCGCGCGGCGCAGGAGCTGCCGGTACAGCAGTTCCCGCGCATCGAAAGCTCCTCCATTATCGTCACCACCGTCTATGTAGGAGCGCCCGCGGACGTGATCCGCGGCTTCATCACCACGCCGGTGGAGCGGGCCGTCTCCTCCATCGCCGGGGTGGATTATGTGGAAAGCTCCAGCGTCGCCGGGGCCAGCACCGTTACCGTGCGCCTGAAGCTGAACCATCCCAGCACCGTGGCGCTGGCCGAGGTCGGCAACCGCCTGGACCAGATCCGCAACGAGCTGCCGGCCGAGTCCGAGCCGCCGACGGTTGAAATCCAGCGGGCCGACCGGCCCTATGCCACCTTCTATGTCAGCGTCACGGCCAGCTCCATGGACCTGCCGCGGCTGACGGACTATCTGTCGCGCGAAGTGCAGCCGCGCCTGACCACCCTGCCGGGGGTGCAGCGGGTCGGGCTGGAAGGGGCGCGTCCCCAGGCGATGCGCATCTGGCTGGACGAGGCCCGCATGGCCGCGTTCGGGATCAGCCCGGACGACGTGCAGGCGGCACTGACCCGCAACAACTACATCGCCGCGGTCGGGCAGGCGAAGGGCCGGTCCGTGCAGGTGGACCTGCTGACCGACACGGACCTGAAGACGCCGGCCGAATTCGAACGCCTGATCGTGCGGGAGAGCCGGGACGCCATCATCCGCCTGTCCGATATCGCCACGGTGGAGCTCGGGGCGGAGGAGCCCTCGGCCGATGTGCGGCTGGACAAGCAGGACGCCATCTACCTCTCCGTCTGGCCGCTGCCCGGCTCCAACGAGATCAGCGTCGGCTATGCCCTGCGCGAGGCGCTGGCGGAGATCGCGCCGGCCTTGCCGGCCGGCGTCGAGATCAAGATGGCCTATGACGGCACGGTCTATATGGAGGATGCGCTGAAGGAGATCGGCAAGACCCTGACCGAGACGGTCCTGATCGTCGGTTTGGTGGTCTTCCTGTTCCTCGGCTCCATCCGCACCGCCCTGGTGCCGCTGGTGGCCATTCCGGTCTCGCTGATCGGGGCGGCGGGCGCCATGCTGGCCATGGGCTTCTCCCTGAACCTGCTGACGCTGCTGGCCATCGTGCTGGCGGTCGGGCTGGTGGTGGACGACGCCATCGTCGTGGTCGAGAACGTCGCCCGCTTCATGCGGGAGGGCATGGGCCGCACCCAGGCCGCCCTGGCCAGCGCACGGCAGCTCTTCGGGCCGATCGTGGCCATGACCATCACGCTTGCCGCCGTTTATGCGCCCATCGGCTTCCTCTCCGGCCTGACCGGCGTGCTGTTCAAGGAGTTCGCCTTCACGCTCGCCATCGCCGTCATCATGTCGGGCGTGGTGGCGATCACCCTGTCGCCGATCATGAGTTCCTGGGTGGCGCCGGAAGGCGGCAAGGAGGGATGGTTTACCCGCAAGGTCGGGCACGGCTTCGACCGGGTCCAGGCCGGATACGCCGTTGCCCTGGACTGGGTTCTGCGCAACCGCCCGCAGGTGCTGGTGTCCGGCGTCTTCGTGCTGGTGCTGGCCGTGCCCTTCTACACCATGTCGCCGAAGGAGCTGGCCCCGGTGGAGGATCAGGGCATGGTGGGCCTGTTCGTCTCCTCCGCCCCCGACGCCACCCTGGCCTATACCAGCGGTCAGATGAACGAGGTGGTGGACCGGGCGGCGGGGCTGCCCGATTCCGGCCAGATCTGGCAGGTGGTGTTCCCCACCAATGCCTTCGGCGGCATCGAGCTGAAGGACTGGCGCGAGCGGGAGCGCAGCGCCATGGAGCAGCTTCCCGATTACTTCGGGGCCATGTCGCAGATCGCCGGCATCCAGGTCTTCCCCGTGCTGTTCCCCAGCCTGCCGGGGGCCGGCAATTACGATGTCGAGCTGGTGGTCAAAGGCACAGGCACGGCGGAGCAGATGGCCGGCTATGCCGGTCAGCTCGTCGGGGCGGCGTTCCAGAGCGGGCAGTTCATGTTCGCCGACACCGACCTGAAGGTGGACATGCCCCAGGTGAAGATCGTGGTGGACCGGGAGCGGGTGGCCGATCTCGGCCTCGACCTTGCGGAGGTCGGGCGGCAGCTCGGCACGCTGCTGGCCGGCAACTATGTGAACCGCTTCAACTATGAGGGGCGCGCCTACAAGGTGGTGCCGCAGGTGGGGCGGGATGCCAGGGCCGCGGCCGACCAGCTCCTGGACATGAAGGTGCGGACGCCGTCCGGCGCGCAGGTGCCCTTGTCCAGCCTGATCCGGCTGGAAACCCAGGTGGCCCCGCGCAGCCTGGCGCGCTTCCAGCAGGCGGACAGCTTCCGCGTCTATGGCGGCGTCGTGCCCGGCGTCACCAAGGCGCAGGCGCTGGAGACGATGGAGGCGGCGGCGCAGCAGATCCTGCCGCCCGGATATTCCGTCGACTATGCCGGCGAATCCCGGCAGATCAAACAGGAGGGCAGCACGCTGCTCGGCACGCTGGGCTTCGCGCTGGTCCTGATCTATCTGGTGCTGGCGGCACAGTTCGGCTCCTTCCGCGATCCGCTGGTGGTGCTGGCGGGATCGGTGCCGCTGGCGCTGTCGGGGGCGCTGGTCTTCCCGTTCCTGGGGGCGACCACGATCAACATCTACAGCCAGGTCGGTCTGATCACACTGGTCGGACTGATCGCCAAGAACGGCATCCTGGTGGTGGAGTTCGCCAACCATCTGCAGGAGCAGGGGCTGTCCAAGCTGGAGGCGGTGCGTCAGGCGGCGTTGACCCGGTTGCGGCCCGTGCTGATGACCACGGCCGCCACGGTGGTGGGGCACTTCCCGCTGGTGCTGGTCAGCGGCCCCGGCGCCGAGGCCCGCAACAGCATCGGCATCATGCTGGTGTCGGGCATGGCCATCGGCACGGTCTTCACCCTGTTCGTGCTGCCCTGTGTCTATCTGCTGCTGGCAAGCCGTCACGCGCGGCCGGCCAGCGAGCAGAACCCGGCCCGGATCGCCGCCGACGTCCGGATCGTGGCCTGAGCGGGGAGGGGAGCCGGCCTGTCGCGACATGCGGCGACGCCTGATCCAGGGTGTCGCCGCATTTTCCAGCGCTGCTGAGGAGCGCCGGGAAGCGGGTCGATCCCGCCCGGAATTTTAAGCGCTCATGCCGGGTGCAATCCGGGCAGGCCGGCATCCTGGGTCCCGTCGGTTCTGCGGGCCGCCAGGAACTTCACGGAGTCGCCGAAGACGAACCTGCTTTCGCTCACCTCCAACCGGGCGGCGGGCAGCAGCTCCTCGAACCGGGCCGTGTAGCGGGCGGCGAAGGCGAACTGCAGCCAGGGCGCGACCAGCCGCATCCAGACGCGTGCCGCGGCGCGCCGGGACAGGGTGTAATCGAGGATGCGGATGGTGCCGCCCGGCTTCACGATGCGTGCCAGTTCCTGCAAAGCCGGCAGGGTCAATTCGTCGGGCAGCACGCAGAACACGAAGGTCGCGACGGCATGGTCGAAACTGGCATCGGGAAGGCCCGTGTCCGTCAGATCCAGGACCTGGAACTCGACCTCCCGGTTCAGCCGCGCGGCGCGCCGTTGCGCCCGGTCCAGCATGGCCGGGCTGGCGTCCACGGCCACCATCCGCGCACCATGGGGATAGAAGGGGATGTTGCATCCCGTTCCGGCCCCGGCATCCAGGATCGTTCCGGAGATGCCGGCGAAGGCGGCCGTCCGGAGCCGGCGCTTCCAGAGAACCTCATATCCCTTGTCCAGCACATCATAGAGCGGCGCGATGCGTTCATATGTCCGAACGTAGCCGGTCTGCATCTGATCGTCCTCCTGAGCTGACATGGCCGGCCCAGCCGGTCCACCCGTCCGGAACTTGGGGCCGCTCAGCGTAGCGCAGCTTTATGACAGCTGATCGACAGGTCGCCTCCTGAAGGCCTTGGCGGGACATGGCCACATAGGCCACTAGGCCTATTTGTAACACTTTCGATTTTGTATAAAGACATGGATCAGATAAGCGCGAGACCTCCTGGCGTGGTTACCTCGCTGCCTTTGTGCAAGCAGCGTCCTCTGCTTCAGATGTGAGTGTTTCATCAACATCTAATGAATGCAGATGGATTGAGAAGTCGCAGGAGTCCTTGCAAGCGCTCGGAGAACGACAAATGAAAAGAAGGCAGCCCCATGGATCGCGTCAATGACCTGCTGAAAGACTTCCAGGATATGGCCATCCGTACCGCCGCAATGGCAGTGCTGGATCACGCATCCTCGAACAGCCAGAACGCACCGGCTCAATCCGCGTCCCGGCTCCTGGAGCTGGCGGATGCCGAGGCCTATGCCGGGGACTAGGGTTCCGCCCCTGGCTAGGGGCAGCGCTGGTGCCGCGAGCCTGCCCTGGTCCGGACAGCCGGTCAGCCTGGCCTACGGCCTTCAGGTCGCGCTCCCGTCGGAAACCGGCCCCGATGCGTGCGCCTCACCGGGGCCGGTGGCTACAGACGCTCCAGACGCAACAGCGACCGGTTGCCAACCCAGGCTCGTTTCAGCCGGCTCTCGATCTCCTGGGCCTCCGTCAGGTTTCCGCGGACGCGGTAGAGCTCGGCCAAGCCGTAGAGGGCCCAACCATTGCCGGGCGCCAGGCGCAGGCTGTCCTGGAATGCCGCCTCGGCTCCGGCCAGATCGCCGGTCTTCATCAGCGCTGCCGCCAGCGACTGGCCGACGGGATAGTACCAGTGCCGCGGCTCCATGTAGGGGAGCTGGTCCTCGAGCGACTTCGCCTGCCTGAAGGCGCTGACCGCCGCCGGCCAGTCGCCCTCCGCCTGTGCGATCCGTCCGTCCAGGATATTGGCCGCGATGCCGAGAACCTCCTGGGCCGGAACGCCGCCCTCCACCAACCCGGACAGATCGGCGGTCCGGGCGATCCTGGCGATCGCGTCACGCTCCTGCTGCGCGGCCTCCACATCGCCCAAGGCGGCTTGGGCGACGCCGCGCGCATAGTGCCAGATCGCATCGACGAAGGGGAAATCGCCGGACGGCCGCGGCAGGGCCAGGACGGCGTCCGGGGCGCTGAACTGCGCATGGGCGAAAAGGGGCGCGGCCTTGATCGGCTGCACGAAGGCGGGTGCCGCACGGGCCAGCGTGTCGGAAACGGTACGGCTCAGCTTTTCCGCCGCTGCGATGGCTGTTGCACCGTCGCCGGCCATCTGCGCCGAAACCAGCAGGAAGTGGATGTTGTGCGGGTAGTACCCGCCGGCATAGAGGCCCTCCGGCGCCACCTTGGCGAAGAAGTTCTCATCCGTGGCAACGGCCCGGCGGTTGGCGACAAGCGCATCCTGGTACCGGCCGATCCGGTAATAGATGTGCGACGGCATATGGACCAGATGACCCGCCCCGATTTTCATCCCGGCAAGCCGGTCGGCATAGGGTTCTGCCCGCTCCGGCCGGTCCGAGGCTTCCACCGCGTGGATGTACAAGTGGATGGCCCCAGGATGGTCCGGATTGCGCCTCAGCACCCGCTCCAGCGTGGCCACTATGTCGGCCCCGCGGTTCTTCGGCTTGGCGCCTCCGTCGGTCCAGTAATCCCAGGGGCTGAGATCCATCAGGGATTCCGCATAGAGTACAGCGATATCCTCATCCGGAAAACGGGCGGCCACATCTTCCATTGCATCCGCATAGGCCCTGTCCAGCTCGGCACGGCCAAGTCCGGACTCCGCCGGCGCATAGCGCTTGTCCAACGCCGCGATCAACGCCTGCTCGCGGGGGGGGGCCTTTGCGGCCAGCGCCTTCGCCCGGCCCAGGGCGGCCAGCGCCGGTTCATTGGCCGACGGGTCCATAGGGGCGTTGATATTGGGGCCGAGCACCAGCGCCTCGCCCCAGTAGCAGATGGCGCAGGACGGATCGAGGGCCTGGGCGGCCCGGAAGCTGCGCGCCGCCTCGGCGTGGTTGAAGCCGAAGGTCAGCATGATCGCCTGGTCGATGTAGCGCTGCGCCTCCTTCACCTGGGTCGAGGTCGGGAAGGGATGGCCCAGCAGGTTGTCCCATAGGGGAACTTCGGCATCGCCCTTTCCTTCACGGGGACGTGTATTGCCCGTGAACTGCTTCAATTCCGTGGTCTTCGTCGCGTGGCAGGCTGGTTCCCGGGCCGCTACGGGCATGGGAATGTGGCCGGCAACAGCCAGGATGGCCGCGGTCAGCGCCGTTGTGAGCAGCTGTCGTTTCATGATGATCCTCATTCCATATCGGGCGCGGATCGGCACGCCATGGAGATGAGAGGGTCTATCCTGCCCCTGTTGCCGAAGTATGTCTGAAAGGACTCAGTTGTGTTCGGCAGGTCGTTCCACCGCGAGATCACGGAATAGCGGTGTAGCTCCGCATGTAAACGGCCGATTCTTTCGGATTGATACTGTACGCGTTCTGCCGTGTCACCTGTCTGTACAAGAATGGGCACATTTGAGTGCGACCGGCGCGGCCGTTCCCGTCCGGCCGCCCGCAGTGTCGGACCACATCATGGGACCCAGCCACCGACCTGCCGCTCTAACCATTCGACCGCAAAGGCGCAGATCGACGCCGCATCGACGAGGACTGAGGGCGCGGCGCCGACCAAGCCTTGCGTTCCGTCTCTGCCCGCCAGGAACGCGCGCACGATCTGGGCGAAATAGTCGTCGGTCAGGCCGGGCACGACCGGCTCCGCTGTTTCGAACTCTTCGATCATGCGCCATAGCACGCCTCGGGGCATGGCGAAGGGCACCTCATAGCGGCGGATGCGCTTGCCCGGAATACGGGCCAGATGTTCGGCATGGTGAAGAAGCGTGATGGTGTCGAGCGGGGCGCCCACCATCAGCACCTTGCCGCCGGCCTCCACCAACCGCGCCAGCGGCGAGTCTTCCCCATAGCCATAGTCAAGCGGATGGGCCGAGACCAGCCGGTCGGCATAGGCCCCGATCGCGGCCACGGAGGCGCCCGGATTGCCGCTCCGTCTGGCCCCAGATGTGGTGCGGATGAACTCGGCCAGAATGCCATTGTCGCGGCTCGCCCGGGAGACCGCGGGGTCGAAGGGCGGGATGTGGTCGCGCCATTCGGGCGGAACGCAGCCGTTCCCGTCCAGCAACTCGTCATAGGCGGCGTCCCAATCCGTATAGGCGAGGATGGTGCCGGAGGGGCCGACTGCGTCGAGAAGGGCCCCGATCAGCGCATCCGGCCCGTTCAGCAGCCGTCCCACCCGGCTCATGGCTGCGTGGACCATGACCATGTCGCCGCTCCCGATTCCAAGGGCTTGCAGGTCGCAGCGGAGCGAGGCGCGCGTGCGGAAAGGTGGAGAGGTGGAAGGCGCCGTCAACATCTCGCTCCTTCGCTGCGGAGGGGATTTGTGACGTCGGCCTCATGCGTCCGCCGTCCGGCCTTGTAACAGAACGGCCCTCTGTGCCGGCCTAGAGCCGGGACCCATAAAGTGGACGCCGGATGCAATGTGGTTCAAGGTCTCCGAAGGGAGATCTGTTATGGATCAGGGCTGTTTCTGGCTGAGCGACGGGCTGTTCTCAGGGCAGGGGCCATTGTTGCCAACCAAAGCGGCCGATGATCGCCTGATGGCGCTCGTGGCCGATATTGCGCGCGAACCTGGCCCTGTCATTCCGCTCTGTCGCGGCGCTGCTGGAAGCCATGCGGGAGAAGATGCGAATTGGCCGTGCGACCTGGCCAGCGGCTTCGGTGAACAGCTTGCTTGATCGGGCAATGGCGCGTGGGGCTTGCTGGAGCTGATTACTGAAAAGCGCTGGCGGCCGGAATCACCGAAAGCGATAGGGTAGCTGCCGGCGTGCAAGAATGGCGGCCCGGCTGCTCCCAACATCACCGCCGAACGCCTCAACGCGATCACCAAGCGTGGGAGCGGCGGCCCAGCAGATGGTGGCGGTGGGCTTGCCTCGGTCTATCTATTCCATGTATGCTCCATATATGAATCGTATATGGGGATCACATGGGTATCGTGAACATCGATGATGAGCTGCACGATCAACTGCGCAAGGCATGCAAAGTGTCCTGCCGATCGATAAACGCCCAGGCGGCCTTCTGGATCAGGATCGGCATGCTCTGCGAGCTGAACCCCGACCTCACCTTCCATGCGATCGTCGCGCGCGAGCTGCGGCAAGCCGGGGTCGATGCCAAGGACCTGAAGGCTGCCTGAACGTGACGAAGACGCCTGAGGAGATCGAGCTTCTGGCCGAAGCCGGACGGCTGCTTGCCTTGGTATTCGCCCATCTCGACGCGGTCCCACTTGCCGGTCTGTCGACGATGCAGGTGAACCGCCTGGTTGAGGATTTTATTGTCGAGCACCTGGATGCACGCCCGGCCAGCAAGGGCCAGTATGGCTATGGCTATGTGCTTAACTGCTCCAGGAACGAGGTTGTCTGCCACGGCGTTCCATCGGACGGAGAAATCCTGAAAGACGGCGACATCGTCAACTTCGATATCACGCTGGAAAAGCACGGCTATATCGCGGACTCCAGCAAGACCTACCTCATTGGAACGGTCGCTCCATCGGCAAGGCGCCTGGTTCAGGTGACCTACGAGGCGATGTGGAAGGGCATCGGTGCCGTGCGCCCCGGCGCGAGACTGGGTGATGTCGGTCATGCCATCGAGCGGCATGCCAAGCGCAACGGCTATTCGGTCGTGCGGGAATATTGCGGTCACGGTATCGGGCGCGAGATGCATGAGGCGCCGGAGGTGCTTCACTTCGGGCGGCCTGGGACGGGCATCACCCTCAAGGAAGGCATGGTCTTCACCATCGAGCCAATGCTCAATCAGGGACGGCGCACGGTGCGGACGGAGGCGGACGGTTGGACCGTGGTGACGATGGATGGGAAACTGTCCGCCCAGTTCGAACACACGGTCGCTGTAACGGGCGATGGCGTGCGAGTCCTGACCTTGCGCCCCGACGAGAAGCCAACGGCTGCGGATGCCGGACTCCGGTGTCGATCGGTTCCGATGTTTGACCCCACCTGAAACGGTGCGCGAGTGACTGATCTCGCGCGTGGGATTGGAGAAGAAGAGCAAGGTCACGGGCGGCGCCGATCGTGACCCCGCCCAAGCTGCACTGCGTTATTGGGACCGTTCGCAAGGCCTGTGACACTCGCCTGGAATGGAATCCTGGTTGGACCGTAGAACGTTCGTTCCTGCCCCTCAGCAATCAGCCCGCGGGCATGGGGATGGATGCGCTCGGCCGCACGACGCCCCCCGGGCGCATGGGCGACCCGGCGGAGACGGGGGCGGTGGCCGCGTTCCTGGCATCCTCGGACAGCAGCTTCATGACCGGCGGCGGGGTGTTCGTCGATGGTGGACTTGCGCAGGTCTGAGGCCTTGTGCGTCTGCGCGTGAGGGCTTCGGTACCCGGGATCGAAGCCCTCGATGCGCTGTCTCCCTTGCAGCTTGGTCTGTGTCGCTGTTCTCCCAATGCAGCCGGAGGGGTCGGCGGACGGAGCTCTGGGGGCAGCGATCGACCGATAACGGGGGTTGGCGCAAAGCGGACTTCATCCATAGTCCGCCAACAATGCCCGCCTCAGCAGACCGGCATCCGTTTGTGTATGAGCTCTAAACGCCTCGGGCGGAATCCTAGCCGGTGGAGCTGGATCAGGCAGAATGCCGGCGAGGCCCATTGAGATGCCGATTTCCCGTCGTGATGAAGCCATGCCGGCGGTACCGGCACCTCATCCGTATTAATCCGCATTGGGCTGAGAAGAAAATCTCTTCTGCCTCGTCTGGAATAGCAGAGGTACACAGCGGAGAAAGGCCGGAACAGCGGCAGTTGGACGCTCATCTCGGCCCAGGCTCCAGCATTGGAAACTTCCAGGCAGTTGGATCTTACATAGGCTGGGAAAGCTCCGGCCCTTGCTCCACATCGGGTCTTTCTTGCGCTCGCCGTCCTCTCTGACAGGGACAGGTTTATACGGCTGTCCTGGTGCACTTGGCTGAGGCAAGGGGAATCTTTGGTTATGGCTACGATTGATCTTCGTCACCTGGACTCGAACCGCGACGGGTCCTCGCCCGTCAGCAATGGCAGCGACATCAGCTGGGGAGAAATTCTCACCGCTTTCGGGACCAATCAGTCCCTGGGCCGGGTGCTTCGCGAACTCTATGACGACGGCCTGATCAAGTTTACCTTCAGCAACGGCGCGGTGGCGCAGGACACCAGCAAGAACCCCTATCGGGACCTCTCGTCCAAGTCTTATTCACCCACTCAAAAGGCGCAGGTGGTCAAATCCATCAATGTCGAGGGCGGCAACGGCAAGGACACGATCTACGGCACCGACCTGTCCGAGACAATCAAGGCAGGCAACGGCGATGACCTGGTCATCGGCGGCGGTGGCGCCGATGTACAATCCGGCGGACGTGGCAAGGACACCTTTACCTACAAGACAGCGGCGGACTCGGTAAACGAAGAGGGCAGGCACGACCTCATCACCGACTTCAACGCCCGCGAGGGCGACCGGATCGACCTCTCAGCCCTGGGCAAGATCGGCTGGGGCGGGCAAGCCGCGTTGGGTGGGGGAACCCCTTCGGCCTGGTACAGCGCCACGGGATCCACGGCCTCTCTGTTCGTCGATCTCGACGGCAATGGCGCCGCCGACATGCGCATCGACCTCAAGGGCGTCACCAGCATCGCCCAGTCCGACCTGATCGGCGTCGCGAAGCCGGCGACACCTCCGGTCACGCCCCCCAACCCGACCCCGCCGACGGCAACGGCCAATCCCGATGCATCGGCGATCAGCGAGGATGCACGGCTTGCCCTGGTCTCCGGCAATGTGCTTTCCAATGATGCCTCTGGCCTCAAGGTCGCATCGGTCAACGGGCAGAAGCTCTCAACATCGCTGAAGGCGGCTGCGGTCAAGGGTGAGCATGGTGTGCTAGCCATCGGCCAGGATGGTAAGTGGGTCTATACCCTGAACAACAGGGACGCCGCCGTACAGGCCCTCGGGGTGGATGAGACCCTAGCCGAGACCTTCACTTATGTCGCCACAGGTAAGGGCAATTCTGTCGCCACATCGACCCTGACGGTCACCATCAAGGGCACCAATGACGGTCCCGTGGCCGTGAAGGACACGGCCAAGACCGACGAGTCCGCAGCAATCGACATCGCGGTGCTGCAGAACGACACGGACAAGGATGCGACGGACAGTCTTTCCGTCACCTCGGCAGAGGTGAGCAAGGGGCAGGGCACCGCGAGCGTCAATCCGGACGGCACGATCAAATATGACCCCGCCGGCGCCTATGACAGCCTCGCTCCGGATGAAACGGCCGAGGTGGTGATCACCTACAAGATCTCCGACGGCCATGGCGGCACAGCGACCTCTACGGCAACAGTGATTGTCACAGGCAAGGCCAATGGGGGCGTCCAGACCGTATCCGATCCAGCCGGCCTCGATAAGGTTGTGGGCACGGACCAGGTGGATACGGTGGTCTACACCGGCAGCGGTCCCGTGGGCTCAGCCAGCAGCCCGTTCATCCTGAAAGAGGGGATCGAGAACTTCCAGATGGAAGGAAGCGGCGCCCTCAACATCCAGGACAATGCCGGGAACAACAACTTCAGCCTCGGCAGTGCCGAGGAGAAAAACGTAAATCTGTCAAAAGGCGGGTCTGACAGCGTCACCGGCACAGCCGATGAACTCGACGGCGCCAACATCACCGGCTTCAGCACCAATGACCGGATCGTGGTCGAGGGAGCGCCGTCTCTGCGGATCCTGGACGTCACGGCCGGCTCGGCGATCCTTCACCTCGACACGGACGCGAATGGCTCAGTCGATGCAACGGTCAGGCTCGAAGGCGACGGGCTGGACGGGTCGAAGCTTGATCCCAACGACTTCACGGTTTCCTCCTCGGATGGCGCCAGCGCCATCACCTTCACGCCGGACAACAACACGGCCCCGGTGGCTGCAGCCGTTGCCGCGGAAGGCGACGAGGACACCATCATCACCGGCAAGGTGGCAGCCACGGATGCCGACACGGACGCCCTGACCTACAAGGTGGTGGAACAGCCAAAGCCGGACCAGGGTACGCTCGACTTCAAGCCGGACGGCACCTACAGCTTCACGCCGGCACCGGACTACAATGGCGAGGTGATCTTCACCTACAAGGCCAATGACGGAACGGTGGACAGCAACGTCGCGGCCGTCACGATTACCGTGAACCCGGTTGACGAAGCTCCCGTCAACACAGCGCCGGTGGCTGAGTTCAGCTCGGTAAACGGCGATGAGGATACGGTCATCAGGGGCAAGGTCACCGCGGTGGACGAGGACGGTGACACGCTGAGCTATGCAGTCCATGGCGATACCCCAGAGGGGCTGACCTTCAATGCGGACGGCACATACAGTTTCGTCCCGGCGAAGGACTTCAACGGCGAGGTGACGTTCCAGTTCGTGGCCAAGGACGGCACGCTCGAGAGCGCGCCCCAGACCGCGACGATCAACGTCATGTCTGTCAATGATGCGCCGGTGGCGAAGGACGGGTCCGTTTCCGGCGTGGAGGATGCGGCGCGCATTGAGGGGAAAGTCTCGGCTACCGACCGGGACGGCGACACGCTGACCTATGAGCTGGTCGAGGGGATTGATCTCTCCAAGGGCACGCTCAACCTCGACCCGGACGGCACCTATAGCTTCTCGCCGGTCAAAGGCTTCAGCGGCGAGGCCAGCTTCACCTACAAGGCCACTGACGGAACGGCCGACAGCAATGTCGCGACGGTCGCGATCACCGTGGACGCGGTCAACAGTGCTCCGGTGGCGCAGAACGCCTCGGCCAAAGGCGACGAGGATACCGTCATCAGCGGCAGGGTCACCGCGACGGACGAGGATGGCGACACGCTGACTTACAATCTGGTGGACGGCCCGGATGAGGATCAGGGCACGCTGGTCTTCAAGCAAGATGGCACCTATAGCTTCACGCCGGCACCGGACTTCAACGGTGAGGTGACCTTCACCTATAAGGCCAGTGATGGAAAAGCGGACAGCAACGTCGCCACCGCCACGATCACGGTAAAGCCGGTCGACGAGGCCCCCGCGCTTCCTGAGATCAACATCCTCTCCGGCACTGGTGAAGTGGTCGAAGGCGGCGTGGCCACCTACACCTTCACCCGCACGGGCAACACAACATCAGCCCTCGACATCGCCATCACTGTGATTGGCTCTGCAGTGTCGGGCCAGGACTACATGGCGGCTCCGGACAAGGTGACGTTCGCGGCGGGGGCCGCCACGGCAACCCTCGACATCCAGACCGCAACGGATAATGAGGCCGAACCTGTCGAGACGATCGAAGTGGCGATCGCGCCAGGCGCGGACTACAGGATCGGCGCTTCGGACACGATGCCCACGGACCTGCTTGACGCTCCTCCCGCTCGGGTTCTTCCGACCCTCTCCATCAGCGACGCGTCGGCCTCTGAGGGCGGCAATGCCAATTTCCGGCTGATCTTGTCTGAACCGGTCCCGGAACCCCTGACGGTCACCTATCAGATCGAGCATGGCACAACCTCCAGGGGCGATGTTCCTGTAGGAGCGCGCACCCTCACGATTGCTAGAAACATAACAGATCGTGGATTTAACGTCGCGACGATTGAGGATGCTCTTCCCGAATCTGACGAGACCTTTACGGTAAAGATCCTAAGCGTGACGAATGCGAACGGTGAAACCGCCGCAACCATTGTGGATGGTGAAGGCACAGGCACGATCCTAAATGATGACGGGGAACTCCTTCCGGCTGGCGTTGTCATCACGCAGACCGGCGGGTCGACCGCCGTGACCGAAGGCAGCGCCACCGACACATTTACGGTGGCCCTGGCGACCCAACCTACGGCCGATGTCACGGTGCAGGTTGCAACGGGCAACCAGCTTACCGCACTCGGCCCGAACGGGGGCTCCTCGGAACTGGTCTTCACCTCAGCCAACTGGAATGTCCCGCAGACCATCACCGTCAAGGCGGATGATGAATATGAGACGGAGGGGCCGCACTCCGATGTGGTGACCTTCTATACGATGAGCACCGACCCGGACTATGACGGTCTCATGCCGGATGACCTGCCGGTCGCCATCACCGACGGTCCAGGCGAACCCGCTCCGATTCCCTACGTGACCGTGGCCAATCTCGGCGGCGATGCCACGGAAGGCGGAGAGATGAGCTTCACCTTCCATCGCTCGGAAGCCAGCGGTGACCTGCCAATCCTCTGGGAACGTACGGGCGGAACGATCAGCCCGGATGATATTGAGGCCATCAAGTGGAATGGCGAAGCGGGCGGATATGAGGGTTTCAAGGGCACGTCGCAGACCGCGACCCTGACCTTCGTTCTGAAGGATGACACGCTTGTCGAGGGCAGCGAGGATTTCGGCACCCTGACGGTTAAGCCGAGCGATCTCTACCTCTACGATGATCCCTATACGGCGACGGGAACGGTTCTCGACAACGATGAACCGGTTGCCGAAGAGCCTGTGCCGCCGGAGGTCAGTGTCAGCGGCCCGGCGAATGGCGTGACGGAAGGCGAAACCCTCACCTACACCTTCACCCGGTCGGGCAGCACGGACGCGGCTTTGGACGTGTCATACAGCTTGGGCGGCACGGCCACAGCTGGATCCGACTTCACGTCGCCTTCCGGCACCGTGACGTTCGTGGCCGGCCAGGACACGACAACTGTGACGGTCGAGACCGCCAATGACACAGACGATGAGGCGAACGAGACGATTGACGTGACGCTGAAGCCGGATGCCAGCTACACAATCAACCAGCAATCCGGATCCGCATCGGGCAGCATCATCGACAATGATGAGCCGGTCATTGTGACGCCAACTGACCAGACCATTGTCGCGACAACGGAGGCCTCGAGCTTCGTCGGCGGCGAGGGGAACGATACCCTGCTGTTCCCGATCATCCCAACGGGCACAACGCAGTTGCTGGGCGGCTCCGTTGCCAACGCTTCGATCAGCCTCGGCGGAACCATCGTGGGAACGCCCTTCGCTGGGAAGACCATCTCGAACATCGAGAATCTCTCGTTCGAGAATATCCAAGGGCCTTCCGGCCGGACGCTGACCATCAACGGGGATGCCGGGGACAACATCCTGACCGTGACCAGAACCACCCGTAAAACCGACATCAACGGAGGCGATGGCAATGACACGATCAGCTTTACCGGCACGACCGGCGCCGCATCGGAAGCCATGAATTCGGTGATCAGCGGCGGTGCTGGCAACGACAAGGTCACGGTGGCGAACGGGGCCACCATTGATGACCGGGTTGCCAGCGGAGCATCGGGCGATGACACCTATGATCTCGGGACCGGGTTGTTCAAGCAGGAACTGCTGTTCGGAGCCGATAACGGCAACGATACCGTCACGAAATACAGCGTCGGGAATGCAACAGTACCTTCCGACGTTCTGAACTTCGCAGCAGCCGGGATTCAGGCCAGCAATGTGATGGTGGCGGAAAACGCCGGCGATACGGTCTTCACCATCAACCAAGGCGGCACCACCGGTACCGTGACCGTGAAGAATGTCACAGGCCTGGAGTTCGGTACGCACTGGACGGCGGAAGGTACGCCTCCGGGGACAGGCGGTGACGCGGAGGAGCCCACGGGTGATGCCGGAATCCTGCTCTCTGAGGCTGGCGGCACGGAAGTGGCGGAGGGCGGCAAAACCGACACGATCGGCATTGTCCTGACCCGCAAACCAACGGCGGATGTGACCATCCAGGTTGGCGCCGATCCCGGCCTTGCGCTGTCGCAGCGAACACTCACTTTCACGCCCGAGAACTGGAACCATGTCCAGGATCTCACCGTAACGGCTGAGGACGATCCGGACTATGAGGGCACACACGCGCACTCCGTGTTCTTCTCACCGGCGACGAGTGATGATCCACTCTATGATGGCCTCGCGGCCCCTTACGATCCGCTGGTGTCAGTCATCGACAACGATGAGCAGGTCAATACAGCGCCGACCGCCAGCCCGGTGACAGTGGACATTTGGGAGGATGATCTGAGCGTGGATGTCACTGGCTTCGGTTCGGATGCGGAGACCGGCGTCACCTACGCCATCGTCTCCCAACCCGAGCAGGGCACGGTGACACTCAATCCCGATGGGCAGACCTTCCGCTTTGAGGGCAATCCCGGGATGATTGACGTTGCCCGCGGGGAAGTGCTGCCGGTCACCTTTGCGTACAAGGTAAATGACGGAAAGGAGGACAGTGCGCCGGCGACGATCACCATCAACGTCCATGGGATGGATGCTGGCGATGAGACGATCATCGCAACCAGCAACAGCACATCCAGCCAGACGGACTTCTTCCCCATCAACGGCGGCGACGGCATCGATACCGTGGTGTTCAACTCCTTCGCTCTTGGCAGCGGGGCAAATGTGATCACCCTCGGGGGAACGGTCCAGAGCACGCCCTATGCCGGCAAGCCGATCGAGAACGTGGAGAACATCACCCTGAAAGGTGTGACATCCCCCAACGCCGCTCGCACGCTGACGGTCAACGGGGATGGTCAGGCCAATGTGATCACTGTGGAGGCCACGACGCAAAAGCTCTTGCTGAACGGGCTCGACGGAGACGACACCTTCAACTTCGCGGGGACCGGTGCGGGTGAGACATCGATCCTCAGGGGCGGCAGTGGCAACGATACGGTGAATGCACATAGCGGCCTCACCATCGACGACCGAAGCCCTGGCGGAGTATCGGGCGACGACCTCTACGACTTCGGAACCGGTGTTCAGCACGCAAACTTCTATGGTTCCAACGGCAACGACACGGTCAGCGGCTTTGAGAAAGGCGTAGACAAGTTGCACTTCCTTACGGGTGCACAGGGGGTCAGGGCGGCCGTTGTCGGCGACGACACGGTCTTTACGACGAACACGGGCAAGGTCACGGTTCTGGGCGTCACGGATCTGGTGGCTGGCACCGATTGGATGCTCACTTGACAGGTTGCGAACTCAGGTTGTTCTTGCCCCAAGAGCAACGGTCCTCGGGCTTCGGATCATGAGGCCCGGATCGGCCCGCAGACCGCCGGCTCTGGCGGTCTGCGGGCAGACTCTGAGCCTATACGGTTATCGTCCGTGGAGAGCGGTGATCTACTACGGCAAGCGGGACTGCATCACCGTCGGCTTCCTCGCCGCCGAGGAGGCCGAGCAAGCGCAGCAGCGCCGACAGGCGAAAGGAACAGAGGGTCGTGCTGCCGCCGGCACGCGAGCGCAAGCGGCTCGGGATCCTCATCTGAACGGACGGGCGCATCGGCGCGCTCGGCACCCGCCCCGGTGTGTCGAACTTGGCCGGTTGCGGCGGACAACAAGGCGGCCCATCGGCGTTGGCCGAGCATCGGCAGCATGCTGGCCTCCTGTGTGGTGCTAAAGCGCGCTGGCGGGGACCATCCGAATCAGTGCTGGCTTCGGCTCGCACTTGTCCCGTCCCCCAGGCGGGTGACAGCCAGCGTGCTCCAGCACTTCTGTAATCGAAGAACCTTGACGGCGTGGATTCTGAAGGGGGCTTGCTCGCAAGGCCACCCCAATGCGCGTCTTGCTGCCAGGCGCGGTTCAGTGCTGATATCCGGCCATCAAAGAAACTCAGTAGAACAGCGATGAGGCAGCGCATTACCCGCCTTTTGGAACGGTGGCTCGATTTCCGGGCGATGGGACAGCTGCCGGCGGGATTTGATCTGGCGCATGATATCGCCCGATGGCTTCCCGATCTGAAAGTCGAGGTAATCTTTGATATCGGCGGCAATGTGGGGCAGTCGGCGCTTCGGTTTGCTCAGCAGTTTCCAGGAGCGTCCATTTACAGCTTTGAACCAGGCAATGGCATTTTCGAGCAGCTTGTCTCTGCCACAACCGATGTTCCCCGGATCAGCTGCCACAAGGTGGCGCTCGGGGCTCGCGCCGATGAGCGCCTCTTTGTCCTCAAAAATCTGATCTCACACCTGGCACAAGAGGGAGAGAATCTGGACGGTATGGAGGTGCACCATGTCCGTGTCCAGACATTGGACTCATTCTGCAGGTCTTATGCTATAGATCACATCACGCTTCTCAAGATCGACACGGAGGGGCATGACCTGGATGTGCTGCGTGGCGGCGAGAATTTGATAAGCAGAGCCGGCATCGATATCATTCAAGTTGAGGCTGGCCTTCATCCGCTCAACGAGCGCCATGTGGGACTCCGCGCGTTCCAGGACTGGCTGGAAGAGCGTGGATATTTTCTGTTCGGCTTCTATGAGCAGACGCACGAATTCAACGGAGAACCTCAGTTGAGGCGCGCGGATGTGGCTTTTGTCTCACCACATCTTCGCGCTGCTCGACATATTTGCTAGGCTAACAGAAGCGGATCGTTTCCTGGTCGGGCAGAGTCACCACGGAATTGCAGACGCGAAGACCAAGGCGGAATTCAGGTTTGTTCCGGCCCCTTCAAGCTGCACCTTGGAGGGCGCAGCGCTGTCGATATGGGCGTAGAAGGCGGTCAGTTTCCGGCTGAAGGCTTCGAACGTATGCTCGGCCAGGGCACGTTCGCGCGCCGCCGCCCCCAGCCGCCCCCGCATCTCCGCATCCGTGATCAGTCGCATCAGCCCCTCGGCCATAGCTTGGGGCTCCGGCGGCACCAAACACGCGATGGAATCATCCAGCACCTGGGTGTGGGTCGGCAGGCGCGTGGCCAGCACGGCCCGACCCGATCCCAGGTAGTTGTAGATCTTCATCGGCGTATTGACGCCGTGTGTGCGTGGGGAAACCAGGATGTCGGCCTGCTCCAGATGGCCCGCCAGTTCCGTAACCGGCCGCTGGCCGAGGAAGCGGACACGGTCGGCGATCCCGCTGTCTGCCGCCCGGCGCCGGTAGTCGAGCACATCCTCCGGCAAGCCGCCGACGATCACCAGGGTGCCGGGCGCTCCCTGCTTGACCGCCCGGGTGAACGCCTCCAGCAGAAGGCCGACGCCCTGATAATGTTCAAGATTACCGACATACATCACCACCGGTCCAGGCACGTCCAGTGGCGCAACCGGCGCCGCCGGGGTGTCGCCCACGAAGCTGATATCTTCCAGACGCACGACATGGGCATCCGGCCGGGCTTGCCGCACATAGAGCTCGACATCGCGGCAGACCGCGACAACGCCGGCTGAACTCTTGATCAGACCGCGTTCCGCTGCGTTCAAAGCCCAGGACAGGCGCGAGAGGCCGGGGAACTTCTCCACCATCTGCTGGGCAACGGAGGAGTGCATGTCATAGACGAAGGGCACCCGGAACACGATTTTGAGGAGCCGCGCCAGATAGGCCGACTCCTCGACGGCATGGATCACGTCGTATCGCGTGCGGACCAGGATCGGCACCGCCCGGACCAGCATCAGCAGATCGCAGATCACCTTCTTCAGGGAAAAGCTCGGCCTTATGTTGCTGAGGCCGGGCAGGGCGGGGATGCGGAAGATGCGGCCACCGCCGATGTCGACATCCTCGCCCTCATGGAAGGTCAGGACATCCACCTGATGGCCATGCGCCACCAGGGCGTCGACCATGGCCTTGAACCGGATCGGGGTGCCGCGGTCCTGGAAGAAAGGCTGGGGGGCGAAGCAAAGAATTCTCATGAACCGTCTCCTCTGGACATGGCGGCCCGGGCGCGGAGGCAAGCAGCGACAGGTCAATGCAGCAGCTGCGGGAGGGGGCTATGCGCCTCGAGCGGGCTCAAATGGTGGCAGCAGGTTCCACTATCGCCATGCCGGGTTCATGGTGGAGTCGAAGCTCCTGGTTCCTCGCCCGCCAGGCCAGCCTCGTCGAGCCAGGGCGTCGAGGACTGGACTGGTTTGTGGTCTGACAGGGAGGCGAGTGGAGTCGGACGGGGAACGGCCATTACAGAAGCCCTTGGGTTGCATACCACATTGCGGTGCGGTGGACGCCCTCACGGATCGACACTTTCGGCTCATAACCGATCTCGGCCTTGGCCTTGGAGATGTCGAAGGAGCGGCTCTTCTCGAAGAAGGAGACCCGACGCCGGTGCAGCGGCGGGTCGATTCCGAAGGGCCGGCATACGGCTTCGCACAGCGCGCCAGCCAGTTTGACCGGGGCGACGGGGATGTGGACACCCAGCGGGGTTGTGCCGAACTCGGCGGCGATGATGCGCACCAGCTCGTTCATATTGACGCAATCGGGACCGGCCAGGATGTAGGTGCCGCCGACCGCCTGGGGCAGGGTGCCGCAACGGATGATCCCGTCCACCAAATCATCGATATAGACCATGTGGTAATAGGGCTTGCCGCTGCCGATCATGGGAAAGCGGCGGCGCTTGACCGCCCGGAACATCTTCAAGAGCCGCAGGTCGCCCGGCCCGTAGATCGGGGCCGGCCGGAAGATGGAAATGGGCAGCCGGCCCGCCTCCATGAAGGCGCGGGCGATCTTCTCACCCTCCAGTTTGGAAACCTGATAGTGGTCGCCCGGCGCCAGCGGCGCGTTTTCATCCGCCGGCGGGCTCTTGATGTCGCCATGCACGCCAACGGTGCTGCAATGGACGAAGCGGCTGACATTGTGCCGCTCGGCCGACTCCAGCAGGTGCCGGACGCCCTCGGCATTGACCTTGAAGAACGGGGCGGGATCGCCTTCCTGCCGGTACAGGGCGGCGATGTGATAGACGGTGTCGACGCCCCGGCAGATATCGCGGATGGATTCGGGATCGCTGAGATCACCGAGCACCGGCTCGATCCCGTGACGTTTCAGCGCCTCGGCATCGGCAGGCTTGCGGACGAGACCCTTGACGCAATGGGCGTCGCCGGCCAACCGCCGGGCAAGGTGGCCACCTGTAAAGCCATGTACGCCTGTGACCAGGATCGTGGCGCTGTTCTTCATGCGTCTGAACCACTATCTGCCGCTGTAGTCAGAACCTGTCGGCTCTGGACAGGGCCACACTAGGGAGGCCGATCTGAAAAGCCGACCGGGGAAGCGCGCTAGCTCCAGTGCTCCCGGAAATATAGGCAAATGGCGATACGGGCAAACAGGGGTAAGCAATGCAGGCGCGGAACTGCCTCCGAGGCGATTGTGCCGCTGCAAAGGAAGATTGCCTTGCAGTGCATCTGACATCCACATCGGGGATTGACGCCGCGCTTCTGGCTTCGCCGCCTATTCGGAAAAGTGCTCGCTTCAGACTGTCTGTTCGACCAGCGTTCCCCAGGACGCGAACTGATTGGACTGGAGAGGGGCACCAATGGCGAAACCAAGGCGCGCAACCCTGCGGCCCATTCGCAGTCTGGTGACGGGGGGAGCCGGATTTCTAGGCTCGCATCTCTGCGAGCGGCTGCTCGGGCAGGGGCATGAGGTTCTCTGCGTCGACAACTTCTTCACCGGCAACCGCGCCAACATCTCCCATCTGCTGCAGAACCCGCATTTCGAGGTGATGCGCCACGACATCACCTTCCCGATCTATGTGGAGGTGGACGAGATCTACAATCTCGCCTGCCCGGCCAGCCCGGTGCACTATCAGCACGACCCCGTCCAGACGGCCAAGGTCAGCGTGCACGGCGCCATCAACATGCTGGGACTGGCGAAGCGCACCGGGGCCAAGATCCTCCAGGCCTCCACCTCGGAGGTGTATGGCGATCCCACGGTGCATCCGCAGACCGAGGATTATCGCGGCAATGTGAACCCGATCGGTCCGCGCGCCTGCTATGACGAGGGCAAGCGCTGTGCCGAGACCCTGTTCTTCGACTATCACCGTCAGCACGATCTGCGCATCCGGGTGATGCGCATCTTCAATACCTATGGGCCCCGCATGCACCCGGCGGACGGGCGCGTGGTGTCGAACTTCATCGTCCAGGCCCTGCAGGGGGAGCCGATCACCATCTATGGCGACGGCTCGCAGACCCGGTCCTTCTGCTATGTGGACGATCTGATCGAGGGCATGATCCGCCTGATGAACGCCCCGGACGAGGTGACCGGCCCGATCAATCTCGGCAATCCGGTGGAGACCCGCGTGCTGGAGCTGGCGGAAAAGATCCGCGACTATCTCGGCAGCTCCAGCCCCATCGTGTTCGAGCCCTTGCCGGTGGACGACCCGATCCAGCGCTGCCCGGACATCACCCGCGCCCGCACGATGCTGGAGTGGGAGCCGAGAGTGTCGCTGGAGGAGGGGCTGCGGCGCACCGTGGACTACTTCGCCGACAGACTTGGACATCCTCAAGCCGTCAAAGCTATGTCAAATCAGTTGGGGTGATTGGAGCATGACAACGGTATTGGTCACCGGTGGCGCCGGTTATATCGGAAGTCATGCCTGCAAGGCTCTGGCCGCAGCAGGATATGTGCCTGTGACCTTTGACAACCTCTCGACGGGGCATCGCTCTGCGGTGCGCTGGGGGCCCTTCGAATATGGCGACCTGAAGGATTTGCCACGGCTTCAGGAGGTGATCCGGACCTGGCGTCCAGCTGCTGTCATGCACTTCGCCGCGTCCGCTTATGTGGGGGAGTCCGTTGCGGACCCGGCCAGCTACTGGCGCAACAACGTACAAGGGAGCGCCACACTGCTCGAGGCGATGCGGCTCTCAGGGATCGAAGCACTGGTTTTCTCCAGTACCTGCGCCACCTACGGAAATCATGACAGCCTGATTAACGAAGCCACGCCCCAGCGGCCGTGCAATCCCTACGGTCGGACGAAGTTGGCGGTTGAATGGATGATCGGCGACCATGTTGCGGCCTATGCGCTGAGAGCCGTCTGCCTGCGCTACTTCAATGCGGCCGGAGCCGACCCGGATGGCGAGCTCGGAGAGGATCACGATCCCGAACCGCACCTGATCCCGCGAATTCTGATGGCTGCAGCCGGCCGGCTGCCAGCGGTGGAGATATTTGGAACCGCACTGCCGACACCGGATGGCACGCCCATCCGGGACTACATCCATGTAAGCGATCTTGCTGACGCCCATGTTGCTGCCTTGAAATATCTGAGTGGGGCAGCCGGCTTCCACGCCTTCAACCTGGGCACCGGACGCGGCACATCGGTTCTGGCGATGATCGAGGCCGCGGAACAGGTCACCCGGCGGACGATACCGCGGCTGCTCAAGCCGCAGCGTCCGGGAGATCCAGTGCAGCTCGTGGCCGATGCCGGCGCAGCCCGGACTGTTCTCGGCCTACGGACCAGCCGGTCCAGCCCGGAGACCCTGATTGCGACAGCTTGGCCGTGGTTCTCCCCGGATGGCGACCGCGCGTCCCGCATGTGATCCGGCGCGTGATATGGTCCGGATACAGGTCTGAAACCGCATACCGCCGTCAAAGCCCTGACCAGATCATCAGGGTCGTGAATCGTTGTGCCATGTAATGGCCTCTGGGCCGCAGCCGTTCAGGTCCGACAGCCAGCAGGGGCGGGGACTCCTCCAGAAGCGCGATAGCGCTCCAGACGCTCGCCAGGATCTTCCTGTCCGTTTTGGGCGCCATCCCGCGACCGAGAACCAACCCGTAGAGGGTGGGTGTGATCAGAATAGCGGCGGACAGGGCGAGCAGGAATTGTACCGGCAGGCCCCATGGAACCGACCAGCCTTAGAGGGAGGGCTGGACCAGCCGCGCGGAGCGCCGCGGATCGGCGACCGGCGGGTGCCGAACGGTATTCCGTGGCGGTTCAGGACGGGTTCGCCGTGGTGACCTGCCCCACGTTGGTGGTCCGGGATGAATGTCAGTGCAACGCCGCCCCTTTCGCCAAGCTGGCCGGGACGCGGAGATAACTTACCTTTCAGGACAGAAGTCCATACTGGTCAAGCAGCACCTGCATCTTCTCTGCCGCACCCGAACTGAGGCGCACGAAAATGCGACGGCCGTCGGCAGGATCGCGTTCCTTCATGACCAACTTGGCCTTGATCATCTCATCCAACCGGCGCAGGGCTGTGGTCTGCGGAACGGCGGCGGCAATACACAGGCTGGACACGGTCACCTTCTGGCCGCGCAAATGATGGTCGAATAAGTCCAGTAGCATGTCCCAAGCCGGGTCAGCGAAGAGTTCCTCGCCGAAAAGACGCGCGCGGGCGCGCCGAGCCCTGATGACCGCAGCTAGGTGATCAAGCTGCGTGCGCTTCTGGTCCCGTTGCTCTGCAGACGTGCCTGCCAGACAATGCAGAGCCTCGACCGATGTGATCAGGCGCTGCGCATCTCGTAGTGCCCGGGTAATCAAACCGGCTGCATCGCTCGGTTCCCTCGTTCCCAAGTCGCTATCCAGCCGGAACGCCGCGTGCGCCAGCAGGCTCGTCAGGTTGCTCTGCCGGATTGGCTCACCGACAACATCATACGTGCTGGGCGGGAGCCCGGACAAAGTCACCCTTGGCGCCAGGGCCCCTGTGCCGAGGAACAGAAAATGAAATAAGCGCCCGCTAAACCGGCGCACGACTTCGACCGCCAGCTTGGCGATGGCTGGTTCAACACTGTCCATGTCCAGAACCAAGAGACACGGGCTCGAGCTGGATACCAGCTCTCCCAGCAACTGGTCTCCAGATCGGATGTGGCGGACATCCAGGTCGGCGTCGTGGGCCGCCTGCGTAACCATATCCGCGATACCCGCACGACTGGTTACGAGGATCGGGCCGACGCCCTTGCGACTCTGGTTCGACGATCTTTCGGCTGGATTGCTCGCTGCGGCCGACCACGCCACGTTCGCACCTTTGCTCTCTGAAATAAGGGGGCAGGATGCAGCAGCGCATGCGCGATCGGCAATAGAGTCTACAAAGGAAGAGCGAAAATTTTCTAATGTGAAGATTCTGCGAAAAATATGTGAAGGTCCTGCAAGTGATCTGGCGATCCGCACGAGCTTGAAATGGATGCTTTGCCTTCTTCAAGGCTTGGCATTTCCATCCAAAATGGAGCGACCCATTCATTGCTCCGTCCCGACGCCTTCACCTGTTCTCCTTGAGCAGACTTTGGCCTGCGCCCATTCAGCCGTCGATACGGCGTAGTTCACACCGATATGGTTAAGTCTTTGGGCGGGCTGTCCCAAAAAATGTAACAGATCATCGGCACAAGCCCCTTCACGTGCGGCGCCAGGGTGCCGCGCCGGTTCCACGCCATCCGCGCTGCCGGATGGCGACATCAGCAATGCCTGCTCGGACCAACCCTGCCCAGGGGAAGGGCCGAGAGGGCGTCCGTGTCACGGTTCGGCAAAGGCCGGGCTGGCGATGGCTAGACCAGGGGGTTTTCTTAATGAGGAATTTCACGGTTCGGAACTTGATGATGGCGGCCCTCGCCACCACGGTTCTGGTCGGGTGCGACGCATCCACCGATTTGGCTTCCGCCGGCGATACCGGCCCGAATCCGGGAGTGCCGCTTCCGCCCCCGCCGCCGCCGACCTCGCCGCCGGCTTCCCCGCCGCCCCCGCCGGCTGCCTGCCCGGAATTCGCGACGGAGACAACGGTCGGCAGCGAGACGCACTGCGCCCTGGACGCCGGTGTCATCACCGACAACATCACCCTGACGGCGGATACCACCTGGCAGCTCAACGGCGTGGTGTTCATCGGCGAGGATACCGGCGCCAACGGCAATGGCGGCGACCCGGCCATCCTGACCATCGAGCCCGGCACCACGATCTACGGCCGTGATGCCCAGTCCGCGCTGATCATCAGCCGCGGCTCCCGGATCGAGGCCGAGGGCACTCGGTTCGAGCCGATCGTCATGACCAGCGCCGAGGATCTGGGCTATGCCGACGAGCTTGGCCGCACCGGCCGCGCGGCCTGGAGCGGCCTGATCGCCGAAGACCCGAACACGGGCGAGTGGGGCGGCCTGATCATCAACGGCCGTGCCCCGATCAACAACGGCACGGCCGTTGCCGGCGGCGGGTTCGAGCGCCAGGGCGAGGTGGATTCCGGCCTGTTCGGCGGCAACAACCCGACCGACAACAGCGGTACGCTGCGCTTCGTGCAGGTGCGCTACCCCGGTTATCGCGAGAGCCCGACGGACGAGCTGAACGGCATCGCCTTCCAGGGTGTCGGCTCCGGCACCGTGGTGGAGTATGTGCACGTCCACGGCTCCTCCGACGATGCGTTCGAGTGGTTCGGCGGCACGGTGAACGGCCGCTATCTGGTCGCCACCGCCACGGGCGACGATAGTTTCGACTGGACCGACGGCTGGCAGGGCCGGGTGCAGTTCGGTCTGGTGATCCAGTCCGGCGCCAATCCGGAGGTCAACGACGACAGCCGCGGCATCGAAGGCGACAATCTGGGCGCCAATGCCGATACGCTCCCGCGCTCCCAGCCGAAATTCGCCAACGTGACCATGGTCGGCGCCGCGACGGGCGATACCGGCATGCTGCTGCGCCGCGGCACCGCCGGCGAGTTCTACAACTTCGTCATTGCCGGCTTCCCCGATGCCAGCCTGGACCTGGATACCGCCGAGACCTATGCGCAGTACGCCGCGGGCAACCTGGTTCTGAACTCGGTCCTGCTGGACAACGTCACCCCGTCCAGCGCGCTGGAGACGGATGAGGACGACGCCAACCTGCAGACCCTGTTCCTGGCCGGGGCCGGCAACCGGCTGGGCACCACCTCCCTGCAGCAGGCCCTGGGCGGCGCCTACGTCAACGGTTCGGCCGAGCAGGACATTCCGGCGGCGGATCTGTCCGGCGACAGCTTCTTCGTCCAGGTGCCCTTCGCCGGCGCCGTGAACAGCGCCGATTACGACGATGCCAGCGCCGATCCGGACTATCTCCAGAACTGGACCCAGGGCTTCACCTTCCTGCTCAGCGATCCGGACAATGTGCCGGAGGCGGCCTGCCCGGACGTGGAAGGTGTCACGCCGCGCGCAGCCGCGCCGGCGGATGGCATCTGCACGCTGGCGGCGGGCGTCTATGTTGAAGACATGACGTTCATGACCGGCCTCGAGTACCATGTTGACGGTCAGATCTTCATCGGCAACGATGTCGGCGCCGATGGCGCTGCTGCCGATGCCGCCGCGGTCAATCTGACCATCCAGCCGGGCGTCACCGTCCGCGGCATGACGGGTGAAACCTCCATCGTCATCACCCGCGGCTCCCGCCTGATCGCCAACGGCACCGCCGCCCAGCCGATCACCTTTGCCCCGGCGGGCTTGGACTTCACCGTTCCGGCGAACCTGAACAGCTACGGCAACAATGCCGCCCCGTCTTGGGGTGGTCTGGTGATCAATGGCCGCGCGCCCATCAACAACGGCCAGACAGCGGCGGATGGAAGCCTGGAGCGCACGGGTGAGGGCAGCTCTGGCCTGTTCGGCGGCAGCCTGCCGGACGACAGCAGCGGCGCGATGCGGTATGTGCGCGTCCTCAATGCCGGCTTCCGCCAGAACTCGGGCGATGAGCTGAACGGCATCGCCTTCCAGGGCGTTGGCCGCGGCACCGAGGTCGAGTACCTGCAGATCCACAATGCCCAGGATGACGGCATCGAGTGGTTCGGCGGCACGGTCGATGTCCGCCACCTGGTCATCACCGGGGCCGGCGACGACAGCATGGACTGGACCGACGGCTGGCAAGGCCGGGTGCAGCATGCCGTGGTCGTGCAGAACCCCGACAACAGCGAAACCAATGACGACAGCCGTGGCATCGAAGCCGACAACTTCGGCAGCAATGCTGATGCCGCTCCGCGCTCCAATCCAATCCTGTCCAACGTGACCTTGATCGGCACTTCGACGGGCGATAGCGGCATGGTTCTCCGCCGTGGCACCGCCGGGCACTACTACAACTTCGTTGTCACGGGCTTCCCGGACGCCCAACTCGACGTCGACACGGCGCAGACTTTCCAACAGATCACGGAAGGCAACCTGGTACTCCGCTCGATGCTGCTGGGCAATGCGGTTGGCGCGCCGCTGGAAACCGACAGCGACGATGCCGATGCCACGACCCTGGCCGACGCCTTCAATGCCGCCGGCAGCAACAATGTGATTGCGGCCACCACGCTGGCGGCTCCGGCCAATGGCGGCAAGGCCTTCGTCAATGGCACGGCCGAGGCGGCTGTCACGGCCACCGATGCCAGCGCGGTCGACTCCTTCTTCGAGGCGACCAGCCATATCGGCGCGGTGCCGAGTACCGAGGGCAACTGGACCGCGGGCTGGACGGTCTGGCTGAACCAGCCGTGATCCCAGCCTGACCTGCGGGCGGCGGCGGTTTTCACGGCCGCCGCCGCCTTCTTCACGACCGCGTGCACACCTGTCTGAGGCTGCTTGCCATGACCATGACCCGTACCCTTGTCGGTGCCCTGCTGGCGTCGACCGCGATCATCATGCCGGCCACCGGCTGGGCGCAGCAGAATACCGCTCCGCTGCCGCCCCAGCCGGTGGAGGAGATCGTGGTCACCGGCCGCAACATCCCGAACGAGAAGCGCGCCACCTCCGAGATCGCCAACATCCTGGACGCGGAGTCCTTCCGCACCACCGGCGACAGCAACCTGTCCGAAGCGCTGCAACGCGTGACGGGCATCAGCTCCGATGGCGGGTTCGTCATCGTCCGCGGCCTGAACGAGCGCTACTCCCAGGTGCTGGTCAACGGCGTGAACATGCCCAGCAACCAGCCCCTGCAGCGGGCGGTGCCTCTGGACATCTTCCCCACCGGCCTGATCTCCGGCGTGCTGGTGCAGAAGACCTGGTCGCCCCAGTTCCCCGGCGACTTCGGCGGCGGCCTAGTGGAGCTGCGCACCCTGGCCGTGCCGGAAGAGGAATTCATCGACATCGGCATCTCCGGGACATGGAATTCGGCCACCACCGGTGAGCGGGGCCTGACCTTCCAGAAGGGCGAGGCCGACTGGACCGGGTTCGACATCAGCGGCGATTTCAGCCTTCCCGACAATTTCCCGGAGAACAAGGCCGCCTTCGATGCCCTGACCCCGGCGGAGCGCGAGGTCGTGGCGGAGCGGCTCGGGAACGACTGGTCCATCCTGGACCGTGATGTTCCGCTCAGCGGTTCCGGCAGCCTGACCTATGGCAACCGGTTCGACGTGGGCTCGGAAAGCTCCATCGGCTTCATTGCCGCCATCGACTACGACAATGGCTGGCAGAACAAGAACGGCGTTCGCCGCGGCGTCACCACCGGAACCAATGTCGAGATCGACTATTCGCCGGAAGCCTGCGCCGGCGAGGGCGATCCGGACGGCTGCGGTTATCGCGAGACGGAGCAGACCATAGATCTGAACGGCCTGGCCTCGCTGGGCTTCGAGTTCGATGCCAGCAACGTCGTGCGCGCCACCACCTTCCTGCTGCGCAAGACCACCAAGCAGGCGCTGATCGAGCAGGGCGACGACATCGAGGGCTCCATCGTCCAGGCGAGCTCGAAGGAATGGCTGGAAGAGCAGACCTGGTCGAACCAGCTCACCGGTGAGCACGACATCGATCTGGGCGGCCCGTCCCCGGTGGTGCTGGAATGGCGCGGCGCCTATTCGGAATCCTTGCGCGAGCTGAAGGACCGCCGCGAGTTCGAGTATTTCTGGGATGAGCAGGACCGCGTCTGGCGCTTCAGCAACATCTCCAACGCCAATAACGACATTTATTTCGGCGATCTGGACGATATCACCTATGAGGCCGGCGCCGACCTGCTGATCCCGACCGAGATTTCCTCCCTGCTGGTGGATTTCCGCATCGGCGCCGCCTATTACCGGCAGGAGCGCGACAGCGCCACCCGGCAGTTCGGCTTCCTCGGCCCGTTCAACAATGACGAACTGCGCGAGCAGGTGCCGGAGGTGATCTTCGGGCCGATCAATGTGGACCCGAACGGATTCCGGCTGACGGAAAAGACCTCCCCCTCCGACGCCTTTACGGCGGAGATTGAGAACTACCAGTACTATGCGCAGTTCGATGCCCAGGTCCTGCCGACCCTGCGGCTGGCCGGCGGCGTGCGCTACGAGGATTTCGAGCAGACGGCCACCACCTTCGCCCGCTCCGTCATCCCCTGCACCGATATCCGGGTCCGCGGCACCAACCCGCCCCGCTGCGCGGCGGGCGGCAGCACGGCCTATCTGCCGGATGAGCAGATCGACGCCCTGGTGGCGGACGATGTCTGGCTTCCGGCGGCAACCGCAACCTGGGAGTTCATGCCGGATCACCAGCTCCGCGTCGGCTTCAGCCAGACCCTGAACCGGCCCAGCCTGCGCGAGCTCTCCACCTCGCCCTTCCGCGATCCGGACACGAATGAGCCGGTGTCGGGCAATCCGCTGCTGCGGGCTGCTGAGCTGAACAATTACGATGCCCGCTGGGAATGGTACTTCAGTCAGCAGGAATTCCTGACGGTCGGCGTCTTTTACAAGGATATCAAGAACCCGATCGAGATCGTCTTCAACCAGGTCGGGTCCGAGTTCGAGCGCCAGTTCATCAACGGCGACAAGGCCGAGGTGTACGGTGTCGAGGCGGAGATCGAAATCGGTCTGCCGGTTGCCGACTGGTGGTCGGCGCTCGGCACCCGGGAGTTCTTTGTCCGGGCCAATGCCACCTACGCCAACTCGGAAGCCTCCGTGCCGGAGGGCGTGTCCCAGCTGACCGAGCCGACCCATGATCTCCAGGGTCAGTCGGACTTCCTGGGCAATATCCAGCTCGGCTGGCGCGACGAGGTGGAGGGAGAACGCTTCGCGCTGCTGCTCAACTACACGGGCGAGCGGATTGAATCCCTGGGCTTCGCAGGTCAGGAGAATACGCTGGAGGAGCCGCCGCTGCTGCTCGATGCCGTCTATGCCCGGGAGTTCGAGATGCTGGGCGGCCGGTACGAGGTCACGCTCGAGGCGCGCAACCTGCTGAACGAGAGCTACAAGCTCACCAAGGGGCCGATCACCACCTTGGAATACGATCTGGGCGTGACGGTCCAGGCCGGGATCAGCATCAGCTACTAAGGTCCATGACGCATCCGGTGCAGTTTGTCCTGTGCAAGATGCGTCGAAAAAAACGGGCTGAATTTGCGGAGCTTCACATTTCTGTAGCGGTAACTCTTTAGTCTCCCGCTCCGCACCATGAAGAAACACGGCGCCAGCCACTCCCGGCCGGCGCCGTTCCCGTTGCCATTATTGGTCATGCCCTTCACAACGTCCCATCCTGCGGTCTCCATGTTTGCGGCCGTGCTTGGCCGCATCCATGCGAAACACGCCGTGGCAGCGGTGGAGCTGGCGCTGGCCGTGATCCTGGCGGAGCGTTGCGCCGCGCTGGCCGTGGATCTCATGACGCCGCCGGCGGCGATGCCCGGACAAGCGACGGGTCCGACTGCAATGGCCGCTCTGCCGGCTATGGTCGCCGCCGATCTTTCCTTCGATCCCTTCCATCGTAGCGGTTCCAGCCAGACGAAGCTGGCGGAATCGGCAGCGCCCGAAACGCTGCTGGACCTCGACCTGTTCGGCGTCCGCCTTGCGGCGGAGGAGGCGAAGCACAGCGCCATCATCCGGACCCCCGACCTGCGCCAGGATGCCTATGCCGTGGGGCAGGAGGTGGTGCCGGGCGTGACGCTTGCCGCCGTGCACCGGGACCGCGTGACCCTTCTGCGGGGCGGTGCGCGCGAAAGCTTGTATCTTGACGGTGCGCCGCGGCCGGAAGCCGGCGCAATGTCCGGGACGGCTGCCGCCGCATCGCCGGCCCCTGGTCTCGCTACGGCCTCGGTGCCCCGGCCGCGCACGTCCAACGCCGATGCCAATGCTGGTGCTGCTGTGCGGCGCGTTCCCGCCGCCGCGGTGCGGACGCTTGCCGCTGATTTCGCCAGCCTGGCCCGCCCCCGGATCGGGGAGCGGGGGATGAACGGGCTTGCCATCGTGCCCACGGCCGATCCCGGCCGGCTGGCGCCGCTGGGGCTGAAGCCGGAGGATGTGGTGATGCAGGTGGATCGCATCCGCCTGACCAGCACCCAGAACCTTGAAGGGGCGCTGGAGCGCCTGGCCGAAGGCCGCCGCCTGCGCCTGCAGGTGGAACGGGGCGGCCGCACGGAAATCGTCGATCTCGAGCTTGAAGGCGTTCCATGAGCATCCGCCGCAGCATGGCGTCCGGTCTTGCACGGCCGGCGGTTCTTCTCTGGTGCCTGACCGCCGCGGTTTCAGGCGCGTGTCTGCCGCCGGCCGCTGCCCAGGCGCAGCAGCAGGGTCAAGTGCTGAATTACCGGGAGGCCGATCTGCGCGCCTTTGTCAGCGACATCTCGCTGGCCACCGGGCGCATGTTCATCGTCGATCCCCGCGTATCGGGAAAGGTTACCGTCATCTCCAATGCGCCGGTGGGCACGGAGGAGCTAATGGATGTTTTCCAGGCCACATTGCGGGTCCATGGCTTCGCCGCCGTGCCGACCGCCGCCGGGGCCCTGAAGATCGTTCCGCTGGCGGAAGCAGCGGCGGAACCCGGCGCTGTTGCGCCGCAAGGCCTTGGCGGCGAGGGCATGGTCACGCAGGTCTTCCGCCTGGACAATGTGGACGGCACCACGGCGGCGGAGATGGTGAAGCCCATCGTCCAGGCCACCGGCCGCGTGATCGGCAACCGGGGCAGCCGCTATTTGATCGTGGTGGACCAGGCCGCCAACATCGCCCGGGTGCGGCAGGTGATGGCGGAGATCGACCGCGACACCTCGGCGGTGGAAACGGTGGCCCTGCGCAACACGGCTGCCCGCGACATGGTCCGCATGGTGGACCAGCTCAATAAGACCCAGGGGGATCAGGCGGGTTCCGGCATCGCCGCGGTGGCGGTTGAATCCAACAACACCGTGATCCTGCGCGGACCCGGTCCCGCCGTGGCCCGCACGGCCACCCTGCTGCGGGAGCTGGACGCGCAACGCCCGCAGCAGAGCGACGTCCGCGTGATCCGGCTGAAGCACGCCAATGCGGAGGAGCTGGTGCCCCTGCTGCGGGAGGTCAGCGCCTCCATCGCCGCCGCGCCGGGGGCGGAGGGCGCTGTGGCTGCCGCCAGCCCCGGCGGCACCAGCATCGGCTTCCACGCCGCCACCAACGCCATCGTCATCAATGCCGCGCCGGAAATGCAGCGCGCCCTGGCCGCGGTGGTGGGGGAGCTTGATGTTCGCCGGCCCCAGGTGCTGGTGGAGGCCATCATCGTGGAGGTGTCGGATCAGGCCGCGCGCGAGCTGGGACTGCAATATGTGCTGTCCGGCACCGGCAAGAACGGGGTTCCCTTCTCCGCCACCAACTTCTCCAACTCGGCCCCCAACGTGCTGGCGGCCGTCGGCGCGATCGCGGTGCCGGACAAGGAATCGACGGAGGATATCTCCGACCTGCTGCGCGAAGCGGCGGTGGAAAGCCTGCTGGGCGTCAACGGCTTCATCGGCGGCATCGCGGGCGAGAAGGACGGCACCATCTTCGGCGTCATCGTGAATGCGCTCCGCCGCGATACCGATAGCAACGTGCTCTCCACCCCCTCCATCCTGACCCTGGACAATGAGGAAGCCTCCATCATCGTCGGCCAGGAAATCCCGGTCACGACCGGCGAGGTGGTGGGGTCCGACTTCCAGAACCCGTTCCGTACCGTGGAGCGGCAGAATGTCGGCATCGAACTCGAGGTGAAGCCCCAGATCCATGAGGGCGAAACCATCAAGCTGTTCATCCGGCAGGAGGCGTCCAGCATCCTCGGCCCGGTCAGCTCCAGTTCCAGCGAACTCGTCCTCAACAAGCGGGAGCTCAGCACCACGGTGGTGGTGGATGACGGGGAGGTCGTGGTTCTGGGCGGGCTGATCCAGGAGGATGAGCAGCTACAGATCGACAAGGTGCCGTTCCTGGGCGACATCCCGGCCCTGGGGCGGCTGTTCTCCAGCGAGGGCAAGTCGAAGACCAAGACCAATCTGATGGTCTTCCTGCGCCCCACCATCGTGCGGAACGCCCAGGATGTGCAGGCGGTGACCAGCCGCAAATATGACCTGATGCGCGAAGGCCAGATCGAGCGCAGCCCCGACGGGTTGTCGAGCCTGGACCGTTTCACCAGCGAGGTGCTGGGCGCGTCGCCGGCGACGCTTCCGGCGGCCTCCGCCCTGCCGCCTTCCAGGCCGTAAGGGCGGGGCCATGCGCGCGGACCCGATCCTCAGCTACGCCTTCGCCCGCGACCGGGGCGTCATCCTGCTGGATGGGCAGGACGGGGCCGGCCGCGCCCTGGTGGGGCTGGCCGACCGTGCCGACCCGCTGGCGCTGGTGGAGGTGCGGCGGGCGCTTGGCCGGCCCTTCGCGGTGGAGCGGCTGAGTGCGGCGGAGTTCGACCGGCGGCTGTCGGAAAGCTATGCCGTGGATGGGCTGGCCTCCGCCGAGCTGGCGCAGGATATCGGCGCCGATGGCAGCCTGGACGCGCTGGTGGGCGAGCTGCCGCCCACGGCCGATCTGCTGGACACCGACGATGACGCGCCGATCATCCAGCTCATCAACGGCGTGATCGCGGAGGCGGTGAAGTCCCGCTCCAGCGACGTGCATCTGGAACCCTATGAAACCCGGCTGGCGGTGCGGCTGCGCGTCGATGGCGTGCTGCGGGAAATCCTGGAACTGCCGGCACGGCTGGCGCCGCTGGTCATCTCCCGCGTCAAGGTCATGGCCCGGCTGGACATTGCGGAACGGCGCATTCCCCAGGACGGGCGGGTGAGCCTGGCCATCGGCGGGCGCAGCATCGATGTCCGCGTCTCCACCCTGCCGTCCCGGCATGGGGAGCGAGTGGTGCTACGCCTGCTGGACAAGGAACAGGCCAAGCTGGATGTCGCCGATCTCGGCATGCCGCCGGCGGTGCTTGCCGCCTATCGGCGGGCCTTGGCGGCCCCGAACGGCATCATCCTGGTGACTGGTCCCACCGGCTCGGGCAAGACCACCACCCTTTATGCCGGCCTTGCGACCCTGAATGACGGGGAGCGGAACATCCTCACCATCGAGGACCCGGTGGAATACGCGCTCCAAGGGGTGGGGCAGACCCAGGTGAATCCCAAGGTGGGCATGACCTTCGCCGCCGGGCTGCGCGCCATTCTGCGCCAGGACCCGGACGTGGTCATGGTGGGCGAAATCCGCGATGTGGAAACGGCGCAGATCGCCGTGCAGGCCAGCCTGACCGGCCATCTGGTGCTGTCCACCGTTCACACCAGTTCCGCCGTGGGGGCGGTCACCCGGCTGCGCGACATGGGGGTGGAGCCATTCCTTCTGGCGTCCTCCCTGAAAGCCATCCTGGCCCAAAGGCTGGTCCGCCGGCTGTGCCCCGCCTGCAAGCAGGCCCATCCGGCCGATCCGGCGGAGATGGCGCTGCTGCGCCAAGCGGGCGAGCCGCCAATGCTCCACCGGCCCGCCGGCTGCTCCGAGTGCAAGGGCACCGGCTATCGGGGCCGCATCGGGCTTTATGAGCTGGCGGTAGTGGATGGGGAGCTGCGCCGCCTGATCCATGACGATGCGGCGGAGGCCGATTTGGCCGCCGCCGCCTTCGGCGAGGGCGATACCCTGCTGGCCGCCGGCCTTGCCCGCGTGCTGGCCGGCGACACGGCGCTGGAAGAGGTGCTGCGCGTGGTCCGCCGGGAGGATGAGGTCCATGGCGGCGTTTGATTATGAGGCGCTGGACAGCGCCGGCAAGCGGCTGCGCGGCACCGTCACCGCCGACAGCCCACGGCTGGCCCGGCGGGAACTGCGCCGGCAGAACCTGCTGCCGGTGGCCCTGCGCCCCATGGTGGACCGCAAGGCCGCCGGACTTAAGACTGCGGGACTGGGCCGGCTGGCCGGGCTGTTCACGCCCCGCCTGGCCGGGCGGGAACTGAGCCTGGTCACGCGCCAGCTCGCCACCCTGGTCAGCGCCGCCGCCCCCGTGGAGGAGGCGGTGCAGACCGTGGGCATGCAGGCCGAGAAACCGGCCATCAAACGCATCCTGATGTCCGTGCGCGCCGGGGTGACGGAGGGGCAGAGCCTGTCCCGCGCCCTGGCCCAGCATCCGCGCAGCTTCCCGCCGCTCTACCGCGCCATGGTGGCGGCCGGGGAGGAGTCGGGCGGGCTGGGGCCGGTGCTGGAGCGGCTGGCGGACCATCTGGAAAAATCGCAGAAGGTCCGGGCGAAGGCCATGACGGCCTTGGTCTATCCGGCCGTGCTGGCGCTGACCGCCGTGGGCGTCGTGGTCGCTTTGATGCTGTTCGTCGTGCCCAAGGTGGTGGAGCAGTTCGAGAGCATGGGGCGGGAGCTGCCCGCCCTGACCCGGCTGATGATCACCCTGTCCGATGCGGTGCGCGACTGGGGGCTGGCCGGGCTTCTTCTGTTCCTGCTGGCCCTGCTGGCCGGGGCCAGGGCGCTGCGCCGCTCGGCCGTGCGGCAACGGGCCGATGGCGCGCTGCTGCGGCTGCCCCTGGTGGGCAAGCTGCTGCGCGGGCTGGAAACGGCGCGGCTGACCCGCACGCTGGGCGCGCTGATCGCCAGCGGCAGCCCGGTGGTGGATGCGCTCGGCGCCGCCCGCGCCACCGTGGCGAACAGCGTGCTGCGCGAGGCCGTGGACGGGATCGCGGTGCAGGTGCGGGAGGGAGCCAGCCTGTCCGGCGCCCTACGCCGGGCCGACCGCTTCCCGCCCGTGGTCACCTACATGGCGGCGATGGGGGAGCGCAGCGGCACGCTGGGGCCGATGCTGGAGAAATGCGCCGACCATCTGGAAGCGGAATTCGACACCGCCGTCTCCCTGGCGCTCAGCCTGCTGGAGCCGGCGATCATCGTGGCGATGGGGGGCGTGGTGGCGACCATCATCCTCTCCATCCTGCTGCCCATCATTCAGTTCAATACCATGGGGTTGGCATGATCAGGACAAGAATGGAGGCGCGCAAGGCCGCACGCCGGGGCGAGCAGGGATTCACCCTGCTGGAGCTGATGGTGGTGATCGTCATCATCGGCCTGCTGGCCACCGTGGTGATGCTGAATGTTCTGCCCAGCCAGGACCGCGCCATGCAGGAAAAGGCCACCGCCGATGTACGTTTGCTGGAACAGGCGGTGGAGATGTACCGGATGGACCTGATGTCCTACCCGTCGGTGGAGCAGGGGTTGGAGGCGCTGGTCAGCGCCCCCGCCGGCCTGTCCCGGCCGGAGCGCTACCGCCAGGACGGCTATATCCGCCGCCTGCCGGAGGACCCCTGGGGCAACTCCTACCAATATGCCTATCCGGGGGAGCGGTCGGCCTTTGACATCTATTCCCTGGGCGCGGATGGCCGTCCGGGCGGGGAAGGGCTGGATGCCGATATCGGCAACTGGAAATAACCGCCGGGCCGGCAGCCAGGGCGGTTTCACCCTGATCGAGCTGCTGGTGGTGATGGCGGTGATCGGGCTGCTATCCGGCGTGGTAGTGATGACCTGGCCGCCGGCGGACCCGCCGGCCCTGGCGGACGCCCGCCGTTTCGCCGCGGATGCGCGCCAGGCAGCGGAGGCCAGCATCGTCACCGGCCGGCCCTACGGGTTGGCCCTGGACGGGCGCGGCTGGACCGTTCTGCGCGCCGATGCCGCCGGTTGGACGCCGCTGCCCGATGTCGCACCGGGCCTCTGGTCCGACGGCGTGCAGGCGCGCCCCACCCTGTCCGGAGCGAAGCAGGCGGCGGGGGATTCCGCCCCGGCCATCCCGGCCCTGCGCTTCGATCCGGTCGGGCTCGCCACCCCCTTCGCCCTGCGGGTGGAGGGGGACGGCGCGTCCGCGCTGGTGGAGGTGGACGCCGCCGGCCGGGTTGCCCTGCGGGCGGGGGAGGAGGGCTGAGATGCGGCGCGGGGAGGTGGGATTTACCCTGACGGAAGTGCTGGTGGCGCTGGTGGTGTTTTCCATCGGCGCTGTCGCACTGCTGAATGTGCATGGGGAGAATATCCGCGCCGCCGCCCATGTGGAGGAGCGGCTGCTGGCCGGCATCGTGGCGGAGAATATGCTGGTGGAGACCATGACCGGCCCGTCCCGCCCGCCCGGTACTGCCAGCGGAGCCGTGGAGCTGGCCGGCCGGGACTGGGACTGGACCCGGATCATCGCCGTCACCCCCGATCCGGACATGCTGCGCGTGGATATCTCCGTGCGCGCCGCGGGACGGGAGCAGGTCCTGGCCGTGCTGACCGGGTTCCGGGGGCTGTGATGGCGGCGCGCAAGGCACAGCCATCGCCGCAGGCCGGGTTCACCCTGGTCGAGATGATGGTGGCCCTGCTTGTCTTCGCCCTGATCGCGGTGGCTGGCAGTGCCATGACCCGCTTCGTGCTGAGCGGGCGGAGCGATCTGGCGGATCGGCAGGCGCGCGCTGCGGAGTTGCAGACCGCCCGCGCTATCCTGCGCGCCGATCTGCTGAACGCCGTGGCGCGCCCGGCGCGCGACTCCCGGGGTGTTGGCGGGCGGGGCTTTACCGGCGGCGCCGGCGCCCTGACCGGTGGGGCGGAGGGGGAGGTACTGCTCTTCCTGCGCGCGGGCTGGGAGAATCCCGGCGCCTTGGAGGATCGCGGGCCCCTGCTGCATGTGGCTTATGTGCTGAACCAGGGACGGCTGCTGCGCCGCGCCACCTTGCGCCCCGACCCGACGCCGCAGACGCCGGTTGCGGAAACGGTCCTGATAGAGGGCGTTCAGGGCATCGCCCTGGAGTTCCTGGCCGGCAGCCGCTGGCTGGATGGCTGGGGCGGGCCTGCCGCGGCCGGGCAGGCGGCGCGGCTGCCCGATGCCGTGGCGCTTGACCTCGATCTTGCCGGGCTGGGCCACATCCGCCAGCTTTTCCTGACCGGGGAGGCGGCGCGATGACGCGGCGGAAGGAATCCGGTGCCGTGCTGCTGACCGTGCTGCTGATGGTGGCGGTGATGGCGGCCGTGGCCGTGGCGATGATGGAGGAAATCCGCCTGTCGGTGAAGCGCACCGCCAATGCGGAGATCAGCGCGCAGGCCCAATGGTATGCGCTGGGGGCGGAGACCTTCGCGGCCAAGCTGGTGGCGCGGGCGGAAAAGCTGGGGGCTGGGGAGCAGGTCCGCGCCCGGCTGGGCCAGCCGATGGTTCTGCCGGTGGATGGCGGACGCATGGTGGCCACCATCCGCGATGCCACGAACTGCTTCAACCTCAACAGCCTGGCCCAGCCGGCGGGGGCAGATGAAAGCCAGGGACGCGCCCGCGCCCAGGAGCAGTTCCGCAACCTGCTGCGCGCCTTAGGCCTGTTCGACGGGGACCAGGACCGGCTGGCCGGCGCCCTGACCGATTGGGTCGATGAGGACAGCCGGCCGGAAAGCCCGGGGGCTGAGGACCAGCATTATACCCGCCTGGACCCGCCCTTCCGCACCGCCAACGCCCTGCTGACCGGGGTGGGGGAGTTGCGGGCGGTGGCTGGATTCGAGCTGGAAACCTACCGCCTGCTGCGCCCCTTCGTCTGCGCCCGCCCGGATATGGAGCAGACGGTTCTGAATCTGAACAGCCTGACTCCCGAGGATGTGCCGCTTCTGATCATGCTGGCGGGCAAGGAGCTGCCGCTGGATGCCGCCCGGCAGGCCATCGCCGCGCGCCCTGGCGGCGGCTTCGCGGATGCGGAGGCCTTCTGGGCTCAGACCGTGCTTGCGGGCCGCAATCCGGGCGAAGCGGCGATGCGCCAGACCGGCGTGGAAGCGCGCTATTACGAATTGCAGGTCACGGTGGCGCTGGACGGTCGGGAAACAGGCCTGACCTCCCTCCTGGCTGTAGGCCGGGGGCGGCAGCCCGCCGTGGTGGCGCGGCGGTTCGGCGTGCCGGAATGAGAAGGGTCGAGGTGGGATCGTGAAACGGATATTGGTGCTCGACCTCTCGGCCGGTGCGGAACGGCCGGTGCCCTGGGCCTGCGGCCTTCCCGGCGGCGATGCCGTGACGGACGGCGTTCTGCCGGCCGCTGCGGCCCTGCCCTCGCTGGAGCTTGCCGAGGTGGGGCAGGTGGTGGCGCTGGCACCGGGGACGGAGGTGCTGCTGCGCGATGTCCGGCTGCCGCCCAAGGGGAACGCCCTGGCGGCCTTGCCCTTCGCATTGGAGGATGAGCTGGCGGTGGACCTCGACCGGCTGCATTTCGCCCTCGGCGCGCCACGGGCGGATGGCAGCCGCGAGGCGGCGGCGGTGGACCAGGCCTTGATGGAGCGCTGGCGCGCCCTGCTGGCCCCGCGGCGGGCCATCCCATCCTGCTGACCCCCGACAGCGCGCTGCCCGAACCGCAGGAGGGCGCTGCCCTTCTGCTGGACCGGGGAGGCTATGTGCTGGTCTGCACGCCGGCCGCCCGCTTCGCCGCGGAGCGGGAGCTGCTGCCCCTGCTGCTGCCGGGCGTGCTGGCGGGGGTGGAGCATGTGACGCTTTATGGGGATGAGATGCCGCTGCCGGCGGGTCTGGCCGTGGATCGGCTGCCAGCCCTCGACGGGCCGGCCTTCTGCCGCTTGGCCTTGGGCCGCATGCAGGGCCGCAACCGGCCGCTGGATCTGTTCCAGGGCCGGTTCCGCCAGCGGCGGGTGGACGGGTCGTCGCTGCTTCTGTGGCGGCGGGCGGCGGCCATGGCGGCTGTGGCGGCAGGGTTGCATCTCGGCATCACCGCCATTTCCGCCTGGCGGCTGGAAAGCGAGGCCGCGGCCCTGGAACAGCAGGCGGAAACGGTGTTCCGCCAGGCTTTCCCTGACACCAGCCGCATCGTCAATCTGCGGGCCCAGGCGCGGGCGCGGCTGGTGGAACAGCAGAGCGGCGGGGACGCCTATCTGCGCCTGTCGCAGCTCTTATTCTCCGGCTTGCAGGACCTGCCGGGCGTGGCGGTGAAGAGCCTGCGGTTCGAACCGGGCCGGGCCGGGCTGGCGGTCGAGGTGAGCTATCTCTCCTACGTGGAGATGGAGCGGCTGCGCGCCGCCATCGGGCAGGCCGGCGGCGAGCTGACCGAAGGCGGGGCGCGGCAGGAGGGCGACCGGACCCTGGCCACCATCACCCTCACGCTTGCTGAAGGAGCCCGGATATGAACGCCTGGTGGGAGGGGCGTACCCCGCGGGAGCGGATTCTGCTTCTGGCCTTGCTGACGGCCGGGATCGTGCTGGCGGCGGTGCAGCTTGTCTGGCTGCCGCTGGACCGGGCGCAGGACCAGGCCGTGCGGGCGCGCGATGCAGCGCGGCTGATCCTGGCGGATGTGCAGGCGGCCGCAAGCCGGGCCGGTCAGCAGGCGCAGGCCAGTGTTCCGGCAACGGATGATCCGCGAGGCACGGTGATCCGCACGGCGCGGGAGGCCAACCTTACCCTGACGCGGCTGGAGCCGGGCCAGGACGGCTTGTCGGTCTGGATGGATGAGGTGAAGGCGGACGAGCTGCACCGCTGGCTCGGCAGGTTGCAGGCGGATCATGGGCTGGAGGTACGGCGCGCCTCCGTCCGCGCCAACGACGACAATGCCACCGTGCGGGCGCAGATCCTGTTCGGTGCGGGGAACGGGTGATGAGGTTGCGCACGCTAGTTCTGGTATTCCTGCTGGCCCTGGCCGGCTTCGTCATCGCCCGGCTGCCATTGGCGGCGGCGCTGAACCTTGCCGCCCCGCCGGGCATCCGCGTCGCGGAGGTGCAGGGCACGATATGGCAGGGCAGCCTGCGCGGCGTCACGTTCCAAGGCCGCCCGCTCGGCGATATCCGGCTGGCCTTCGCCGGCACGGGATGGCGCTGGCGGTTGGACGGGCGGGAGCTGGCGGCCGATGGCCGGCTGATGCCCGGTCTGGGGCAGGCTCATATCAGCGATCTGCGTCTCAGCGGCGCGATCGGCGCTCTGCTTCCGGCAGTGCCGGTTCCGGGCGTGGTGGAGATCGAGCGGGCAAGTCTGGACCTGTCGCAGGCGGGCTGCGTAGAAGGAGAAGGGCAGGCCATGTTGCGGCTGGAGCTACCGCTGGCGGGGCGGAATGCGCCGGACCTGTCCGGCCCATTGTCCTGCCGCGACGGCGCGCTGCATCTTGCCCTTGCAGGGCAGGCGGCCGATGGGCCAATTTCCGCCACCCTTGAGCTGGAGCCCGATGCGCTGAACCGGCCGCGTATCCGGGTGGAACAGGCGGGGCCGGAGCTGAAAAGAGTTCTCCAGGCAGCGGGATTCAGGGCGGAGGGCAGCGCCTTGACCTTCAGCTCGGCGGAAACAGGAGATTCGGGATCATGAAGATGGAGCGCCGGCAAGGCACGCTTGCGGCACTGATGCTTGCAGCCACGCTGCTCCAGGCCTGTGCCGCCCAGCTGCAGCCGGCCAGGGAAGCCGCCGCTGCCGGAAGCCCTGCGCCGATCAACCCGGACACGCGCCTTGGCGAGCTGCCGCCGCAACGATTGGCGGCGGGGCAGTGCGGCCTGTTCCTCTGGGGCAGGACGGTGCCTGCCCGGCTGGTGCTGTTCGGGGCCGGCCGCGATGGCGGCGCACGGATCGCCATGGATGGGCGCATCGTCGATCTGCTCCGCGCATCGGCGGAGGGCGACCCCGTCTTTGGCCAGTTTCCCCGTCAAACCTTCAAGGGCGAGGGGGCGGAGATCGGCCTGACCCTGGAATTCGAGCGCCGGCCCGATCTGGTGGGCGGTGCGTTGGTGCCGCGCGGGGTGCTGGACCTGCGCGATGCGGATGGCTGGTCGCATGTCATGCCCGTGGCCGGGCTGATCGGTTGCGAGCCGGGCTGACGCGCCGGTTCACAGCCCCGCCGGGCCATGGATCGCGACCAGCCAGAACCCCAGTGCCAGGAAGGGGCCGAAGGGAATCGCCATCCCCGCCTGTAGCCGGCCTCCCTTGAGACCCTGCCAGATCAGCGCTGCCAGAAGGCCCGCCACGCTTGCATAGAGCAGGACGCCGGGTAATCCCGCCGGCCCCACCCAGGCGCCTGCTGCGGCCAGAAGCTTGGCATCGCCAAGGCCGATGGCATCGATGCCGCGCATCCGCCGCCACAGCAGCGCAAGACCCCAGACCAGCAGATATCCCGCAGCCGCGGCAATGCCGTGCAGCGCCAGCGCTGGCCATGCCTGTCCATCGGGCGCCGTGGCCGCCGTCAGCAACAGGCCGAGCGGGATCAGCGGCAGGCTGAGCGCGTCCGGGATCAGCATGGTTTCCAGATCCGCCTCCGCAATCGCCACCAGCACGGCCGCCAGAATAACGGCCGGCAGCGCCTGGGCGGACGGCAGAACCAGTAGCGCATGCGCCGACAGCGCCAGCACCGCCGCGACGGGGAGGAGCTTGCGCCACCCTTGCGGCCCCGCTTCCGCGCACCCTGCCAGATGCCGGCCGACAGGACCGGCCGCCATGCCCAGCAGCACGGCAAGGATCATGGCGATGGCCGGCAGCACCGACGGGGAAAGCAGGGGCATTGTCGCAGTCCGGCGAGGTGACGGAGAGGGAATACTCCGGGGGATTGCACCTGTCACCTTATTCGCGGTCCACGCGGCTCGCCCAGTCGACACCCGGAATAGGTCACCCGCTGTCCCTTGGATTATTGTTAAGCTTTGAGGATCGTGCGCATTGTTAGAACAAAAAGGTGGAAGCGGGCGGCATGACCGGCCCGCTCCGAAAGTGGGGGAGGTGCGCCATGAAAAAACCGCAGCTCGCGACGGGATCGCGCCTCGCTCTATGCGGTGCCGGCATCACGCTGATCCTGGCGGTAGGCTGTTCTGCCGGATGGCAGGAACGCCTGCTGTCGCCCGACACTTATCGGCTCCAACTGGCCTGGGTGGCGGATCAGCTGGCTGCGCCTGTTCCAGAGATGCCCAAGATCCTGATCAGCCGCGCTGCCCTTTACGAGCATACCAACACACAGATGATCCACGCCTCGCTGGACCGACGCTCAACCATCCAGGCTGCCTACGTGCCAGGATTGATCATCCTTGATCAGGCCGGCTTTGATGAAGGAAGCAGCTGGGATATGGGATTTTTGATCCATGAACTGGTACATCATGTCCAACACATGTCCGGCCGGATCTATCCCTGCCCTGCAGCACGGGAGCGGGAAGCGTACCAGTTGCAGAATGAGTGGTTGGTCATGATGGGGCATGCGCCCGCCTTCTCAGACGGTTTCATATCGCAGAATAGCCGCTGTCGGAATATCCGAGAGGCCGCTGCATCAGGTCACTGAACGGGAACTCTTTTGATCCCAGAGGATGGCAGGAGTCAGTTGCGAGATTACCGACTCCTGCCTGGCCATGATCGTCACCGGAGAAAACGATCAAGAGCGAGAACAGCTTAACCCAAGCGGATCGGGAGAAGTAAGCCTTAGCGGTCCATTCTGGACTAAATTAAGATTTTCAGCTTGCCAGATACGGGTTTGGGCGGGATTCAAAGACAGGCGTCCAATAGGTACTGCCCAACCTCCTGCTTCTCGCGCACAGATCGGAAACAGACACCGGCTGGATGTTCTACTCGCTTGTAGTGGGATAGAGGCTAAATCCTCATCCCTACCTTGGGCTGGAATCAGTAATGTGAGGAGAAAATATCTGCCGTCCCCATTCCGCTGGCGGGCGTGCCTCCACCTTGATCTCCAGCAGCGCCGTCAACTTGCCGGTCGTCGGTCGCAAAGTGGGCTGGTGCGTTCTCTCTCGGACCGCGAAGGCCGCACCGGTCACCGCGGTCCAGGTCCGGAAAGTTTGAACCCGATGGCAGTGATGGTCCGTATTGGAGAGATAAGCGGGATGGCGGAGGAGGTTCGCAACTTGGTCGTGGAGAGACAGGAATCGCTGCGCCTGGCCTGTTGATGTGAAGCACTTCATCATCCGTTTCCGTCGTCGGGGAGGCTGGTGGCTGTTCTTGGCCCTTTTTCAGCCCTTTTCGCTGTCGGTGTTCGACACAGGGCATCACGGCCAGCTTCGCCGTGGCGTAGCTGGCCAGCTTGTTCGAGACCATCACTCGCGGCGCCCAGCCCTGCCTCTTCAGCAACTTGCGCAACGCCCGCTTGGCGGCAGTATTTCGACGCCTCTGGACGAGGACGTCGAGCACTAAGCCGTCCTGGTCCACGGCGCGCCAGAGACAGTGCTTCCTGCCTGCGATACTAATGACGGCCTTGTCGAGGTTCCACGTGTCGCCGCGGGCCAGACGCCGTTGTCGGATGCGATTGGCGATCTGCTGGCCAAACTTGAGTGCCCATGCGCGGGATCGTCTCATGGCTGATAACGATCCCGCGCAGCGCCAGCATTTCCTCGACCATGCGCAGGCTCAGCAGAGCGCGAGAATATAAGTATACCGCGCAGCTGATCACCTCACCAGGAAAGCGGTAGCCGGCGTACATCAGATCGGAACGGGTCGTCATGCCGCTCCTAACGCCCGGACCGGGCGCTCGGAACAACGTCCGCAGTCAACATGACGGTGCTAGCCAAGGTCCTGGCCAGCCTGAAGAGGGGCGACACGCTGGTGCTGGCCCGCATCGACCGGCTGGCGCGCTCGCTGTTTCACTTGGCGGAGGTGATCGACGGGCTGGAGCAGCGCGGCGTCACCTTCAAGTCATTGGGCGACCCGATCGACACCACCAGCCCGCAAGGGCGCTTTGCCCTGCAGGTCCTGGGTGCGGCAGCCGAACTGGAACGGGCCTTGATCCGGGAGCGCTCCATCGCCGGGCTCAGAGCGGCCGTGGCCAGGGGAAAGGCGCCCGGCAATCCGGGACTGCGCCGGCGCGACCCTGCGGCTCTGGAGAAGGTGCGGCAGGGGAGGGCGGTGGCCCGGGACGACCTCGTCATCGCCCACGCGCAGGAGTTCCTGCCAATGGTGGAGGCGCTTCGGCCGGCCGCGGCCTGGGATCAGGTGGTGCGCGCCTTGAATGCTTCGGGCCAAATCCGGCCGTGGGATCGCAAGCCATGGACGCCCAACAGCCTGATCCGGGCTGTGCGCCGGCTGGCGGCGGCGGGTCTGGTCCCCCAGGACGTGCTCGCTGCGGCGCCCAAGCGTGTTGACAGTGACGACCTGGTGCTCATGGTGGCCGGCTTGGCGCGCCTGGAACCCGGCCTCACGTTGGACGGCATTGCGCGCCGGCTCCAGAGCATGGGGCAGCGCACGCCGCGCGGCGGATTGCGCTGGAGCCGCTCGTCGGTCAAGAACCTGCTGGACCGCGCCAAGGAGCAGGGGCTGGTGCGGGAGGCGGAGCCTGCGTGAGGGCTGGTCAGCCGCCTTTGCGATGGAGCGGTGACGGCCTTGTCACGGAGGTCATCCGTTCGGCCGGACCCAGCACAGGCCTTTTCCGGCGCGGTTCTCTACAGGTACTGCCCCGTTTTCATGGCAGGCGGGCTGCAGGCCAGGTTCTGCCAAGCGGTCCGCGTGAGGTGCTTGTCGGCGCTGGCCGAAGATTGAGGCTGGTCCGGGCCATAGCTGAGGGCGTCGGGACGGCAAGGGCGCCTGGCGAAGCGCTTAAGGCTGCTGAATAGCCGGCGCCTACGAGGTCCCGGCTGTTGGAGACCAGTTTTTCGGTTCTGAACAAGGCCTGCTGGTTTCGTCCGGCATGACCATATCGGCCCAGGCATCCGACGTTCCCTGAAAGCACAGATACAGCTCGCCAAGCGCCATTAGCTTCTCAGGGTCGTCCGCCAGTACCTCGACCGCAAGCCAGCGAGTCCAGTCTGGCCTGATGCTCCATGCTGGATCGCCCACATAGGCGAGGGGAAGCCGGTAGTGAAAAGCAGGCCGCGCCCCGATCTTTTCATAGGGCAGGCGCGATCTCACTTGGGCCTCGTCGAGGTGGAGAAGAAGCGGCAGGAAATCAAGGCCGCGGTCGCGGGTCGGGTTGGCGGTGAGATAGTCACGTATGAAGCGATCCATGTCCGGCCAGTAATCCGGTGCGATCACCTGGCGGACATAGGCGTGCGGAAAGCGCTGGGGGCGATGAGGCGCCCAAACCTGCTTGGCTGGCTGTGTTTCACGGCGCAGCCACGCTTCCAGCAAGAGATAGGCCTTCAACACGGCGGTGAGATAGCCGGCCTCCAGGCAAGGGGCCTCGATATTGAGATGCATGCCAAGCGAAGCAAAGGCTGTCGCTCCTGCTCCACGAGCACCCGCGCGGCGGAGGGCAGCACAAGCGAGATCGACATCCGTTAGCCTATCCACCGGGCGTGGTGCGGTGATCAGTTCGCACGGAACCAAGCGATGGAGCATCCATCCTGCTACAGCAGCTAGCTGTTCCCCTAGTTGGGGCAGGCGCACGGCCGGGTGCCGTTTGGGGTGCAGATGCCGGACATCAAGTTCAACAGCAAGATCGCCAAGCGCAGTGCCACGCGCGACATAGGCCTGGGCGTCCTCCCTCTCGACAGTTCCGCCCCAAGCAGTGGTCAAGGCATAAGCCGCAGCCCTGGCGCCCAGGCTGGTAAATTCAACCTCAACGCCGACACGCCGGGTGGCGCGAATATTGTCTGCCCTATCCAGCGGGGCCAGGATTGCCGTCTTGAGCGGCGGAGAAGCTTCGAAAACCGGACTCTGCACATCGGAGGAAGGCATCCGAGACATCTCCCAAAACCAAAGCGCATGCCGCGTGCGCATCAGGTGGAAGAGTCCGACATCACAGTCAGGTTCTGACTGCCAGAGGGGCCCGGACCCCATGTCACACATCTGGTTGCTGGGCGTGACGGCTTCAAGCCGGGCTGAACAGACGATCATGTGCTGTGAAGTTCCGGCCATGTACATAGGATCGGCGACAATCAAACCGTGGCTGAGGCAGGCGCCGGGAGAACGCGCCAGTGGTGTACTGGCCGGAAATTTTTGGGTCGGTGTCGGGAAGGTCGCCAGCCGTTCGTCCTTGGGTAACAATGCATCGAGAGATGAGGATCATCGAGAACCACTCACGCGACGACACGCTCGTCAGCACGAGGGCTGCATCCCCGGGCATGCTGATGAACACTGACTGAACCGTTGAATTGCTACGGTCTGGATTCTTTGAAGCGGCGCAAGCAACCCCAAGAAGCAAGGAGATTGGGAATGAAGAAGCTCGTGACCTGCCTGTGGTTCGACCACGGCGACGCGCGCAAGGCGGCAGAGTTCTATGCCGCCACCTTTCCAGACAGCCATGTCGGCCGGGTGAACGCGGCCGCGGCCGATTATCCCGGCGGTGAGGAAGGCAACGAGCTGACGGTCGAGTTCACCGTCCTTGGCCAGTCGTTCCTGGGCCTGAATGGCGGCCCAAACTTCAAAGCGAATGAATCTGTCAGCTTCATGGTGCTGACCGAAGATCAGGAAGAGACCGACCGTTACTGGAACGCAATTGTCGGCAACGGCGGCACCGAGAGCGATTGCGGCTGGTGCAAGGACCGGTGGGGCTTTTCCTGGCAGATCACGCCGAAGCGTCTGATGGACCTGATGGCCAGTTCCGACCGCACCAAGGCCAAACGCGCGATGGAGGCGATGATGACCATGAAGAAGATCGATATCGCCGTGCTTGAAGCTGCGGTGACCGGATCGGCATAGCCTGACGACCATGTGGCCCTGACCCCGGGTTTGGTCCGGGGTCTATGGGAGGTATGAAACTGCGTCCACCGGGCTTCTATCCAGGAATCTCACATCTGTTGGTCAACCTCGGCGATGAGGCCTGAGCTTCCTGACGCCTCCGTACGCTGGTACCGGATAGACGACCAGAGAGACAACCCGATCATCATGGCGCCGATCAGGCCCGTGATGACCTCAGGGATATGGACATAGACCTGTAGGAACATGATCAGCGCCAAAGCCAGGATGGCCCAGAAGGCCCCGTGCTCTAAGTAGCGGAACTTACTTAGCGTGTTCATCTCGACCATGTGAATGGTCATTGAGCGTACGAACATGGCGCCGATGCCAAGCCCCAGCGCGATGATGAACAGATTGTTGGACAGGGCGAAGGCACCGATCACGCCGTCGAAGCTGAACGACGCATCTAGGACTTCGAGATATAGGAAGGATGCGAAGCCCGAGCGCTTCGCGGCTTCGATCGTTTCCTCGCTGGTTTCAAATACACTGCCCAGCCCCTCGACCGCGATATAGGTCAGCAGGCCGAAGATACCCGCAACGATAAAGGTATAGGCCTCTTCTGGCGGGGTCAGACGGGAAAAGCCGTAGATCAGCAGCAAGGCTAGACCTATTTCGATTGCCTCAATCCTGCCGAAGGCCGTCAATTTGCGTTCAATCACCGCGATCCAGTGGATGTCCTTGTCGGAATCGAAGAAATATTTAAGGCTTATCCCGTTCCTTCCGGTGCCCACCATCCCTAGTCGGATGACCTCGGCAGGCTGATTGACTCTCCGCGCCGGGAATTGCAGGCTTTGGCTATGCCAGCCCGTTGGAACAGCACGAACCGGCCGCCATCGCTCCAATCCTTCAAGGACCGGTTCCCGGATGACGACGCTTGCGCCGCCTATCTGGAGCAGCGCCGCTGGCCTGATGGCTTCATCTGCCCGGAGTGCGCCTCCGTTTGCGGGTGGAAGCTCCAGACCAAGCGATGGACCTGGGAATGCCGAGATTGCGGGCAGCAAACTTCCGTGACGGCCGGAACCTTCATGCACGGCACCAAGGTGCCGCTGCGCACATGGTTTCTGGCGGCACACCTGATGGCGACGCACTCGAACGGGATGTCCGCCCTCCAGCTACAGGCAAAGCTGGATCTCGGCTCCTATAAGACGGCCTGGCTGCTGCTGCACAAGCTGCGCCGGGCCATGATCGATCCTGACCGCACGATGTTGTCCGGCGATGTCGAGGTCGATGAGACGACACTGCCCTTCCGCACGCTCGACGACCCCATCGGCGGCGGCCAGGGCCGGAGCCCCATCGGCAAGATCGCCGTCGTCGGTGCTGTCGAACTGGAGGCGGGCAACAAGCCCGGCCGCATCAGGCTGAAGGTCATCCCGGACTATCGAGGCGAGACCTTGAAAGGCTTCATTCAAGACCACATCGAGGGCGGTAGCCACATCTGGACCGATGACAACAAGAGCTACTACGGGCTGAACGGCTTCGATCACACGCCGCGCGTCATCGGCAAGATGGCTGCACACATCATCATGCCGTGGATTCATCGCGTCTTCTCGAACCTGAAACGCTGGGGTATCGGCGTCTTCCATGGCTTCCGGCGGAAGTATCTGGACGCCTATCTGAACGAGTTCGTGTTTCGCTGGAACCGGCGTCACAGCTACCGCTCGGCCTTCGAGCGACTGATTGGGATTGGCGTGGCGGTTGGACCAGCGACCTACGACGACATCAGGGCCAGAGTGGCTTGAGCTAGAACATGCCAGATGGACCCGACGGACCACTATCCTCATCTCGTTGAGAGCGTGAGGGGCGACGTGCCATTCCCGGTACATCAGGCCCGAGCTTGATGATAAGTTCCGGGCGTTTTGCCAATTCCATCAGCGTGTTCTCTACGAGCGTATGAAACTTCAGCGACGCCGTGTGAACGATACCCTTGTCCGGGTTCTTCAAACGAGGGAAGAACCCGTTGTTCACGGGAATGAAAGCAACTCGCCGCGCGTCCATGACGAACCCCTTCTGGTTCATCTTCGCGGCCAATGCGGGATCGACGGGGATTACGCCGAGAGGAAGCCGCACACCAGGTTCCCATTTGGTGGTCGTCGTGTAGAGAGACATGACCGTTAAGTGGGCGTTGCCGTCGATCCGCCGGATGTCGGCCACATATCCAACATGCTCATCGGGTCCCGGCCGAAGGGGTTCTTCAGAGTAGGGGAACTGACACCAGACGAATTGACGAGGCTCAAAGGGCGGCTGCATCAGTAGCCGCCAGCATCGAGCACCGCATGGAAGATCGCGTCACGGCGCTGACGTTCTTCTTCGGTCTCGCCCGGCAATGGAACAGCAACGGCCCGGCGGATGTCGGGCGGCGCGATAACTTCGATTGAAGGCTCATCGGGTCGCATCTGAAGGTCTTTCCGCATGAGCGTTTCTACGTAATTCGTGAGGCTGCGGTTATCGTGCGTTGCCTTGTTGCGGGCCGCACTCAACACGCTGGGATCAAGCCGCATGGTGACTGACTGACGCATGGAACACCTCCGTGTTGGCGTAACCCAATGTATGTACAATGCAATCGAATGTCAAGCGATTCTATGGGTTGGGTTCACCGGACGGAACGGGATAAGCCTTAAATATTTCAGGCCGACCATGAGCAGGAAGGTGCCGCCAAAGGCCGCGATACCGGTATGTGCATCGTGCAGAATGCGCGAATATTCGTCGGGTTGGGTTGCTGCCAGTGTGATCGCGTCGATCGGACCCAGCTTTGCGGCAATTGCGACGATGAGGATGGGGAAGACGATCCGCATCCCAAACACCGCGATCAGAATGCCCCAGGTCAGGAAGCGCCGCCGCCAGACCTCGTCCATGTCCTTCAGTATCTTGGCATTGACCAGTGCATTGTCGAAGCTGAGCGATACCTCGAGAATGCCGAGCACGCTGCAGATGAACAGCACGCTGAGTATGCCGCCGACTGTCCCGCTTTCCACATAGCCAAGGGCGCCGGCAGCGATCAGGCAGAAGGCCGTGAACAGGAATGACCAATAGTAGTATCTAAGGGAATTCATCTGGATGGCTCCTGGCGTTCTACCGCTTGGGGCAAGGCCGAACCGGGACAGCAACGGTCATGAACACCGATGCAGCGACTATGAACGAAGCCGCCGGAGCGCATGAGGTCCGGCGACTGGCGCAATGATGCCGGATTTTTGCACTTACTGGGGCGGCGCCTCGGGGATTGAACGGTTGGCAGCGACCTTCCGCTTGCGAGCTCGCCTTGAGAACATGTTCAACACCTCGATCAGAGCCGAGAAGGCCATGGCGGCATAGATGTAGCCTTTGGGAACATGCGCTCCGAACCCCTCCGCGATCAACGTGGTTGCCGATCAGCAGCAGAAATCCAAGTGCCAGCATGACCACAGTCGGGTTCGCCTGGATGAAGTTGGCGAGTGGTGTGGCAGCAAGCAGCATCACGGCCACCGTGACAAGCACAGCGATGATCATGATCGGCACGTGATCGGTCATGCCTACGGCTGTGATGATGCTGTCGATGGAGAAGGGCACTAGCGCTTTAACTCAGGCAGCCACAAGGGCTCGAGTTTTCGGCGATTTGGAAACCTTGCGGCTTCCGGTGGACCTCACCACGACTGGCTTCACCCCACCGAAGTAGGGATTGGTCAGGCGTGGGTCGGCGGGGGCACCCCTGCTCCCGGATCGGTCAGAGCGTAATGCCCTGACCCGTCGCTCACCGAACCCGCGCACGAGGTCGGCAAGGACCGCAGCCTTGCTCTGGAACAGCCAACCATGGGGGCGCGCACGGCGCGCTTCGATGTTGGCTGTCGCATTGAGGTCGGCGTGCATTGTGTTCCCGCACCACAGGCACTTGAAGACGCCTTGCGATGGGCGATTGCGCTTGTCCACATAGCCGCAACAGGAACAGGTCTGGCTGCTGTAGGCCGGATTCACTTCCGTGGACACAATGCCAAATCGGTCCTTCAAGTCCGCCAGCTTGGCTTCGATGATCGATCGTCCGCAGTTGCGCAGGATGGCGTTCAGGCGGCGGGACAGATCCGTGTGCCGGAAGTCCAGACGCTCCAGCACCAGTTCTGCGGGCTTGCCGTCGGCCACCAACTTGTTCAGCACGCGCCCGATCTCAGTGCGCAGGAACCCGCGCACGTCCTCGACGAAGGCGCGGTAGCGTTTGCTGTCACGGGGTTTACGCCCGGCGCGCTGCTGGCTGGCGGCGATCATGGAGATCAAGCTGTCGTAGCGCCGGAGTTGCTTGAGCCAGCCCTGGCCGAGCAACTGTCCTTCGGACGTGGCGAACAGCGTGGACAAGCCGAAGTCCAAGGCAATCACGCCCGATCCTTCATAGGCGGCGCGGCCCTTGGCGCACGCCTCGCCCATATCGGTGATCACGCCGAAGGTCAGCCGGTCGTCCCGCTCGTTGACCTGGATTCCGTTCGTGGCGCGGCCTGGGCGTTTGTCGTGGTAGGCGTAGGTCAGCAGTGGAACCGAGATCCTCCGGCCCTTCTCCATGGTGGAGAGGCTGACCCACCAGCCGACCCGGCCGCCCTGCATCGCCTTTACGGGCTTAGCAATGGAGCCCGCCCGGTGGTCCAGCCGCATGGAGATGCAGGACAGGTCCGGGCGACGGTGCCTGTCCATGCAGTGGTGCATGATGTTGCGGGCCAGCTTGCGCACGGCGGCGGAAATGATCTCGCCCGTTCCCTTCATCACCACGTCCGTGCGGGAGAACCAAGCGCCCGCGCGGTTGATGGTGTGAAGCATGTGCTTGGTGTCGGACGGCAGGCTGCTGGCGTTCACCGTATCGCGGAACTCGTTGGCCCGGTTGCTCACCCAGCCCTGCAACTGCCCCACGACCTGATAGCGGCACATTTGGACCCGGTTAGCCGCGCCGATGACGGCGGCGAAGGTTACCTTGTCCAAGTCGTGATTCCTGTCGAACCGGCCCGTCTCGAAAAACAGCCGCCACTGCTCGCGGCCGAGCAGCACCGCACCAGCCCGATAGGCCCGCAGCAGGGCCAGAACTGCTGCCTCCTTGCTCGCCGTCATGTTGGACGGGAGCAGGTCGGTTCGCATGACAGGCAGATGCGCAGACTTGGTCCGGGACATCAGGTTGCTTCCACGATGCCCGACAGCTGCGGGTTGCGTTCCGCCATCATGGCCCTGATCCGATGACCGAGATGCCACGCCGTCTCGTAGGATACGCCCAGCATCTCGGCCATCTTCACGGCGGAGATGCCCTTGCTGGACACGATGATCAGGTAGATGGCCTGCGCCCAGACCAGAAGCGGCAGGTGGGTGCGGTGCATCGGCGTGCCCGCCGTCACCGTGAACTGGCGCGTGCAGCCCTTGCAGTGCCAGCGCCGCACCGACTTCAGCCAATAGGCATCGGAGACCGATCCGCAGGCCGGGCACACCGGGCCAGCCGGCCAACGAGAGTCCTCGAACCAAGCGCGAGCGGCCTCTTCGTCGGGAAAAAGCCGGTTGAAGTCGCGCAGGGAGAGAGCCGCTTCGTTCATGCTTTGTACATAGAACTGGGGATCGCATTAGTCAAGGCGATAGTCCCGATGGAGAATACCAGATCGAGCACCAGGATCTGCTCGATGGCTGCGGTCATGCCCAAACTGGCGGGGGCGGTGTCGAACAGATCCGGTACCGGGTCGGGATCCACATTGTGGTGGATCTCCTTGGTCGCCTTCCAGACCAGGAACAGTCCGCCGGCGATCAGGATGAGGTCCCGCCACGAGAAGCCGTGCCCGAAGAGTTCGAACACGGGAGCCGTCGCCCGACAATGATGGCGACCGTGCTCAGGAGAGCGAGCCTGAGCAGCAGCGCCGCCCCGATCCCCAACCGGCGTGCCTTTTCCCGTTGGTGCTCCGGCAGCTTGTTGGTGAGGATTGAGATGAAGATCAGATTGTCGATCCCCAGCACCACCTCCATGGCAATCAAGGTCGCCAGCGCAATCCATGCGGCGGGGTCCGCGGCCAGGGCAAGAATGTAGTCCATGTCTTCCGCGTCTCCTGAAAACCACGATGACGATTGTAATGTCGGAGGAGCGGAAAGCGCGCAAGTGGATGATGGTCACACCCTGCCGCATGCCCGGCTGGTATTCGTTTAGTCGGTCACAAGAAGTTGGTGGCTGTGCAATCCCACCTGCGCAGGCCGCGATCGCTGACACTTCGCAGTGCGGAACTCGGGTCCGCGGTGCGCGCCTGAGTATCTGGATGCGAACCCCCTTAGCAGCCTCCGTGGCGAGAACGGTTTTCGAAAAGACGCAAGCGGTGCCCCCGACCAAGGTCGGGGCTGTGCTTTGAGCTGCAGCACAGGATGCTGGCGCCACGGAGTACGCCGCAGCCAATGCCGGACCACCCGGCTCCGCCGCGTCCAGGCGTACGGCGGTTCAAAATATGAGACCGGGAGGAAACATGGCAAACATAGCTGTCGGGGGGGCGCCTGCCGTCTCGCCCATGACCCGGGAGGAGAAGCGGGTCATCTTCGCCTCCTCATTGGGCACTGTATTCGAATGGTATGATTTCTATCTCTACGGTTCGCTGTCGGCGATCATCGCGGCCCAGTTCTTCTCGGGGGTCAATCCCACGGCCGCTTTCATCTTTGCACTGATGGCCTTCGCGGCCGGTTTCGCCGTACGCCCGTTCGGCGCCCTGGTCTTTGGCCGTCTCGGCGATATGATCGGACGCAAATACACCTTCCTGGTCACCATCCTGATCATGGGTGTCTCTACTTTCATCGTGGGCATCCTTCCCAACTACGCGACCATCGGCATCGCCGCCCCGATCATCCTTATCGTGCTGCGCCTCTTGCAGGGGTTGGCACTGGGCGGTGAATATGGCGGTGCTGCCACCTACGTGGCCGAGCACGCGCCCCACGGCCGTCGCGGCGCCTATACCTCCTGGATCCAGACCACGGCGACGCTGGGCCTGTTCCTGTCCCTGCTCATCATCCTGGGCTGCCGCCTCTCCATGCCAGCGGAGGATTTCAATGCCTGGGGCTGGCGCATTCCGTTCCTGGTCTCGATCGTATTGCTTGGCATCAGCGTGTGGATTCGCCTGATGCTGAACGAGAGCCCGGCCTTCAAAAAGATGAAGGAGGAGGGCAAGCACTCCAAGGCGCCGCTGACCGAGAGCTTCGGGCATTGGCCGAACCTGAAAGTGGTTCTGCTGGCCCTGTTCGGGCTGGTCGCCGGTCAAGCGGTGGTTTGGTACACGGGCCAGTTCTACGCGCTGTTCTTCTTGACCCAGACGCTCAAGGTTGACGCGCAGGCAGCCAATCTGATGATTGCCGCCTCCCTGCTGATCGGCACCCCCTTCTTCCTGCTGTTCGGCTCATTGTCCGACCGTATTGGCCGCAAGCCGATCATCCTGGCCGGCATGGCCTTGGCCGTCCTGACCTACTTTCCGATTTTCAAGGGCATCACCCACTTCGCCAACCCGGCCCTGGAGCGCGCCGTCGACACCTCCCCCGTGGTAGTCAGGGCAAACCCGGAGGAATGCTCTTTCCAGTTCAATCCGGTGGGAACTTCCAAATTCACCTCGAGCTGCGACATTGCCAAGGCAGCCCTGGTGAAGCGGGGAATCCCCTATAGCAACGAAGAGGCTCCTGCCGGCACGGTGGCCCAGGTCAGCGTGGGCCAGACGGTGATCCCGTCCTATGACGCGACAGGCCAGGCCAGCAAGACCGAGGTCAGCCTGCACGGGCCCGCCCACAGTGCGGCCCCGGTCGACCCGGCCAGCGCCGGCGCAGATTTCGAAAAGTCGCTGAGCGATGCGCTGAGCACGGCCGGCTACCCGCCCAAGGCGGATCCGGCCCAGGTGAATACCATTGCCGTGGTGGCGCTTCTGACCGTACTGGTCATCTATGTCACCATGGTCTACGCCCCGATCGCAGCCATGCTGGTCGAGATGTTCCCAACCCGCATCCGCTACACCTCCATGTCGCTGCCCTACCACATCGGCAATGGCTGGTTCGGCGGTTTCCTGCCTACCACCAGCTTCGCCATCGTGGCGGCCACCGGCGATATCTACTCCGGCCTCTGGTACCCGATCATCATCGCGTCGATCACCTTCGTAATCGGCCTGCTGTTCGTGAAGGAAACCAAGGACGTCGATATCTACGCGCAAGACTGACGCGGTTTTCCGCGACAAGGCAGGGGCGGGCGGGTAATGACCCGCCCGCCCTTGCTTATATGAGCCACCGAACCTCATCTGGTCTTTGCCAACTCCCGAAGAGGCGGCATCATCATGGCCCTGGAGCGCGCCTGGGATTTTGACCGAATGCCTGTCCGCATCCTGATTGCTGACGACCATCCACTGATGCGCGGGGCCTTGCGCCAGTCGGTGATCCAGTTCTTGGCTGATGGAGAGATAGTGGAGGCCGCCAGCTTCGAAGAGGTGGAATCCGCTTTAGCGACATCGGCTGGATTCGACGTGATGCTGCTCGACCTGCACATGCCGGGGATGGACGGGCTCATCGGCCTGACCCTGCTGCGCAACGAGCATCCCGCGATTCCCGCCATCGTCGTCTCCGCCCAAGAGGATCCGGTCACCATCCAGCGCACCATGGAGTATGGGGCTTCCGGCTTCGTCCCGAAATCCGCCCCGATCGGCCGCATTGGAGAGGCAGTGCAGGCGGTCCTGGATGGGGCCATCTGGTTCCCTATAGCGGACCCTACCTGTTCGCAGGATGGGGCAGATTTGGCCGCAAGGGTAAGCGGGCTGACCCCGCAGCAGCTCCGTGTCCTGGCCGGCATCGCAAATGGCAAGCTGAACAAGCAGATTGCCCATGAGATGGGCGTCGTGGAGACAACGGTGAAGGCGCACGTTACCATCATCCTACGCCGCCTGGGCGTACACAGCCGCACCCAGGCCGCATTGATCGCCAGCCGGTTGAAGTTAAGCCTGGCCTATGAAACGCCTCAGGCCTAGAGCTGGTCCTGATCAGACCGCTTTGCCGCGCCGTCCCTCCGCAGCGAGATGACCGAGAAGGGCCCGCAGGGCGCCCGGCCGGATCGGCTTGTAGGCGAGGCGGCCGCCGGCGGCCGCCACGGCCTCACGAACAGCGGGGCTACGGTCGGCGGTGATGGCCGCCGCCGGCACGTCCTGTCCGAACGTGGCCCGAATGCAGGCCAGCACCTCCAGCCCGGAGCGGCCCTGATCCAGATGGAAGTCGGTCAGCACCACATCCGGTCGGCGTCCGCCCAGGGCCGCCAACGCTTCCTCCGCATTGGCGGCCGTGACCACCTCGCACATCCAGCCGCTCAGCAATTCCCGGGTAGCGGCCGCGACGGCAGCCTCGTTCTCGACACACAGCACAAGCGTTCCTGCCAAACCCGCCTGTTGCGCGCCGCCGGCTGAAAGGCGTGCTGGCGCCGCGGCGGCGGCCAGCGGCACATCCACGGCGAAGCAGCTTCCCCGCCCGACGGCAGAGCGCACGGTGACGCGGTGGCCCAGAAGGGCTGCAAACCGCTCGACGATGGAAAGGCCGAGACCTAGCCCTCGGTCAGGGGCCTGTTTACGGCCACCTGCCACGTCCAACTGGCGGAACTCCTGGAAAATTTCCTGAAGCTTGTCGGCCGGAATGCCGGCGCCGGTATCCCAGACCTCGATCCGCAGATGATCGCCGGCACGGCGACAACCGAGGAGGATTTTCCCCCCTTGCGTATAACGCACGGCATTGGCCAGAAAATTCTGGAGGATGCGCCGCAGCAGCATGGGATCTGTCCTCACGCACAAGCGGCACGGTACCCGGCGTAGGGCAAGCCCCTGGCGGCTGGCCACTACCGCTGTCTCTTCCGCCAAGGGGCGAAGGACATCCTCGATATAGACGCTGGTGGGCATGGGTCTGATGACGCCAGTGTTCAGCTTGGTGACGTCCAGAAGGTCGCCGAGCAACTGCTCGACGGAGCGCAGAGCCGCATCGGCTTGAGGAATCAGCGGGTCGGGTGTCCGCTCCATGGCGGCGGAAATGAAAAGCCGGGCCGCATGCAGCGGTTGCAGGAGGTCATGGCTGACGGCGGCCAGGAGGCGCGTCTTCGCCTGCGTGGCGTGGTCGGCCTCCGCTTTTGCGGCGGCCAACGCCTGGGTGCGCTCGGCGATGCGGCGTTCCAGCCCTTCATTTGCCTCCCGTAGTGCCTCCGCCGCCCGGTGCCGTTCAGTGACGTCGGTATATACAGCGACGAAGCCGCCGTCCGGCAGCGGGTCGGTCGAAATCTCCAGCACCGTGCCATCTGGACGGACCCGGTGGTAGAGGTCGGACCCGATTTGGCGCTGCGGGTCGGACCGGCGGGCCAGCAGGGTTTCCATCTCGCCGTTCCGGCCATACTCGCCCCGACTGCGAAGATACGCCACCAGTTCGGAGAGCGGCATCCCGACCTGCATCAGCCCATCCGGCACGTCCAGCAATTCCAGAAAGCGGCGGTTCCAGATCAGCGTTCGAAAATCCCGGTCCCAGGCGCAGATGCCCTTTCCCACATGCTCCAGCGTGGTGCGCAGCAGGAGGTGCTGGTCCAGGATGGCGCGGGAGGCGTCGCCGATGATTGAGCGTGCGTCAGACCTGGACAGGCGCCGGTCGGTCAGCAAACCGGCGACCACGACCCGCGCCGAGGCCGACCCGATGGCGCCAGCCAGCAGCCATTCGGTGGCACGAACAGCCTCGTCGTTGACACGGACCAGCAAGGCGCCTTCCAGGATGTCCGCCCCGCTGCCGCGCAGGACCGCAAGATCGCGGAACACTGCCTCCGCCCGTGCCCGGCCGACATAGCGGGTGGCCAACTCGTAGAGGTCAGCCAGGGTAACGCTTCGCTGGGACCGGAGACCGTCATGCATGTCGTGCCGCATATTGACGAAGCGGCGGGCCTGGAGCCGCTCCAACTCCGACTGGCGGGTCAACGCAGAAACCGCGACAAGCAGAGCCGCATTGAGGCCAAGACTTACAAGGGCGCCGCGGGCAAGCGTGTCCAGATCATGGAGGCCCCCCAGATCAGCGGGGCCCGTCCAGCTCAGGCCGAACAGCTTGCCGTCCAATGCATCCGGCGGGATGAGACCGGCCGCCGCGAAGCTGGGCAGCATCACAGTCCAGGTCCAGGCCATAAAACCGCTGCAGATACCGGCGAAGGCGCCGGCCCGGGTGACCCGCCGGTTGAACAGCCCAACCAGCAGGGCCGGGCCGAACTGGGCCACCGCCGCGAAGCTGACCATGCCAATGGTGGCCAGGGGAAACACCGTTCCGATCATTAGATAACAGAGATAAGCCAGACCCAGGAGCGCCACCACGGCCAGTTGGCGCACGACCAGAAGCAGGCGTTTCGGGTTGGACTGCCAGCGGGTCAGGGCCGGCTTCCAATACATCAGCAACGGCACGACCAAGTCGTTGCTGACCATGGTGCTGAGCGCAACCGCGCCGACGATGATCATGCTGGTCGCCGCCGAAAGGCCGCCGATAAAAGCGGCCAGGGCCAGCCAGGGCCAGCCCTGCTGCATGGGTATGGTGACCAGGAAGGTGTCGGCGCTGACAGATCCGTCTGGAAACAGGAGCAGCCCCGTCAGCGCTACCGGCAGGACAAAAAGGTTGATGCCAAGAAGATAGACGGGGAACAGCCAGGATGCCGTGCGGATATCGGCCACATGCGTATTCTCCACCACCATGACATGGAACTGGCGCGGTAGGCAGATGATGGCGAGCCCGGCCAGCAGCGTCATTGCCCACCATCCGGCATCAAGGTCCGGGCGCAGCAGTTCGCGGAGCGCAGGATCGGCTGCGACTGCATCAGCCAGCCGCCCTGGTCCGTTAGATAGAAATATTGCAATGCCCCCGCCCACCAGCAGGGCGGCCCCAAGCTTCACCAGAGACTCTGTGGCGATCGCCTGCATTAGGCCGCGGTGATGCTCGTTGGCATGGATATTCCGCACACCGAACAGGATGGCGAAAGCGGCCATGGCCGCTGTAACGGTTAAGGTGGTGTAGCCCGGCCGTTCCGGATCGCCTGGCGTCAGGGCGCCGCCGGTCAGCGCCTCCAGGCTGATGGTGATTGCCTTGATCTGCAGGGCAAAATAGGGCAGCACGCCAATCACGGCCAACCCGGTAACCAGCGCGGCAAGCCCTCGGCTCTTGCCATAGCGGGCGGAGATGAAGTCGGAGATGGAAACCACATTCTCCGCCTTGGCCACCCGAACCATTTTTGCCAGGACTGGCCAGCCCAGCATCAGCACCAGAATGGGTCCTGCATAGATGGATAGGAAGTCGAATCCGGCTGTGGCCGCCCGGCCGACCGCACCGTAAAAGGTCCAGGATGTGCAGTAAACGGCAAGGCTAAGCGCATAAAGCAGGGGTTGACGCTGGTCCTTGAGGGCACGAACGGGGCCAGCGCTGTCGCCTCGCCACGCGATGGCGAACAAGGCCGCCACGTAACCCAGAGACACCGCGAGAACGAGCCTGCTGTCCATTGGCGCACCTGCCAAGGCTGATATACTCCGCACTATGGCCATTCAGCCGGTGGAGGGCCAATGCTTCCATTCTGCTGATCACCGGACAGCAGACCGGACCATCGCCGCCGACCAGCCGGGCATCCGGCCCGTTGGACGCAGTGGCTCGTGATCAGCGGCGGTTTGTTCCTTCAATCAGCCTCGGGCTTTATCTGGGACGGCTGCATCAACAACCAGAGCCGGGCCAAGTCCGCCGTGCCGTCCGCCCCGTCCACGGCTCCAAGCACCTGTTTCGCGCAGGCATGATCACCTGCCGAAAGGCAGGCAACACCGGGATGCAGCCGTGCAAGGTTCTCCTGCTTCAGCCCGCCTTTCTATGCCTCCAGGCTGTGTCCGCGGGGCTCGATGTCGATGTTCTTTCGTTGCAGGGTTGCTATCCAGAGCGACGAGCTGCATCCTCGACCTTGAGCACGGACGGTATTCGGCCGTTTGGAACGATCCGCCATCCCGATGTTGCGGAGCGGATATGCACCTCCGTACCCAGCACGCGGACCTGATACCCGGCCGCAAGAATGGCGCGCCGCAGCCGCTGCACCTCGGCCCTCCAGCGCCGCCGCTCAGCGGCAAGGTGGCTGGCCCCTGCAGCAGCCGCTGTAAGGATCAGCAGGGCCAGAATGGCGACACCGGCATAAAGTGATGTTCGGGACAGGAGCAGCGCCGTGACGCCGAGCGTGGCTGCCGACATGCTGCCCAGCCCGACCAAATACCGGGTGCACTGCTCCACCTGCTCCAGTATCTGCCGCAATTGCGCAGCATCTGCATCCGCCGACATCTGCCTCTCCAGCGCCCGCAACCAGCGGGTTGATGTCAGGATGAGGGTTGTCAGGAGATGAGATCAACCTGTGAAGCTTGACAGGTTGCAGCAGGCTGCTGGCGTGGGCACTTTGGCTGCCATGGCCCAGGCCCTTTGCATGAGCGGAGACGATGCGGTCCCTGTCGTCCTTGCCACTATCCAGCAAGATGGTCATCGCCTTCGGGTTCTTCTTCCTTGTGACGGTGGTCCTCGGTGCCGTTGCCGTGCTCCAACTCGGCGCCGTGAACGCGGGAGCACGTGGCCTCCAGGAGAACTGGCTGCCGAGCACCAAGATTCTAGGAGACCTGAACAAGCGTATCTCCCTGGTGCGGGAGCTGGAAGGCGCGCACATCCTTGCGCTGTCCGACCAGGAGGCCGATGCGGCGAAGCAAGGCTTGAACATGGCGCTTGCAGACGTGAGGACGGCACAGGCCACTTACGAGCAGCTGCCCCGCAGCCGGGAGGAAGCCAGGCTTTACCAGGCGTTCCTGGACAGTTGGCAATCCTACCTTTCGGCTCTGAACGAGGTGCTCGCTGTATCGCGCGCCAACCCTGTCAGCGCCTCCATGATGTACCAGGAGGGCAGTGCCCCAGCTTACACAGCAGCCAGTGAGCAGCTTGCCGTACTGACCGATTATAATGTCGCTGGCGGCATCGATGCCGCTCGGCAGTCAGAGCGAGCCTATAAGAAGGGCCTGACGCTCATCGTGGTCGCCCTGCTGGTGCAGGCTGCTCTGGTTGTCCTTGCACGCGCCTTGTTCGCACGCAGCTTTGTGCACCCCATCGTTCGCCTTACCGGCGTCATGCGGGCGCTCGCCAGTGAGGATACGTCCATTCAGCCGCCCTACCTGCAGCGCGGTGATGAGATCGGCAGTATGGCTCGCTCGGTCGAGGTGTTCAGGCAGAATGCCGTGGAGCTGGAGAAGAGCCGCAAGCAGCTCGCCACGCAGGCCTCCGTGCTGGAAAATGCGCTGACTCGTGAGCGCGAGATCGTCGCGGTCCAGCGGAACTTCGTCGCGATGGCGTCGCATGAGTTCCGGACCCCGTTAACTGTGATCGACGGCCAGGCGCACCGCATCCTCAAGCGGCGCGACGTGCTGACGCCTGAAGAACTCGCAGAGCGGATCGGCAAGATCCGTCGCGCGGTGGCCCGGCTGACGCGCGTCATGGATGCCTTCTTCCGGATGGCTCGCACGCCGGAAGGCCAAATTCCATTCGAGCCGGAGGAGTGTTGCTTGGTCGACCTGCTCAGTGACGCCATTTCGGCGCAGTCCAGTGCCGAAGCCCGGCGCGTTGAAAGCAGCTTTTCCGATCTGCCACCCCTGATTGAGGCAGATGCAGCACTCCTGCGACAGGTATTCGACAACCTGCTTGATAATGCGCTGAAATTTTCGCCGGACGACACCACGGTGTCGGTGGTCGGCTCCAGCGAGCCGGGCTGGGCACTGGTCCGCGTAGCCGACAAGGGAATAGGCTTGCCGGAGGCGGATCTGGAGCGGCTGTTCGAGCGCTATTTCCGCGCCAGCAATGCAGGGGCGGTTCCAGGGACCGGGGTTGGGCTTCACATTGTCCGGCTCCTCGTCGACCTGCATGGCGGAACGGTCACGGCCCGGAACCGGCCGGGTGGGGGCGCTGAATTCACTGTGCGCCTGCCGCTGTCCCGTCCTGCACCAATCAAGGCGAAGGCAGCGTAATGATAGATACCTTGCTGGTGATAGAGGACGATCCGGAAACGCGTGAGCTGATCGTCGAGGAATTGTCGGAGGCCGGGTTCACCGTGAAAACGGCAGGTGATGGCGCAGCCGGCCTGCAAGCCATGCTGGATTTCCAGCCAGACCTTGTCATCTGCGACATTTCCATGCCGATCCGCTCCGGCTTTGATCTGCTGGAGGATTTGGGATCAGGCTATCCGCAGCTGGACAGCATTCCCTTCATCTTCCTGACGGCCTTTGCCGACCGGGATACGGAACTCCACGGACGCCGGCTCGGTGCGGACGATTTTGTGACCAAGCCGATCGACTTCGACCTGCTGGTTGAGATCGTGCGTGCTCGCCTCTCGCGTGGACCTGCCAGGATACGGCGCCTCGATGTGCAATTGACGGGTCGTGAGGCGGAGGCGCTCACCTGGGCGGCACGGGGGAAATCATCTGCGGACGCCGCAATCCTCATGAATGTTACCGAGCGCACTGTGAACTTTCACGTGGAGAACGCCATGCGAAAGCTGGGCGTCGGTTCCCGTATTCAGGCCGCCCTCCTCGCAGCGCGTGCTGGGCTGATCCGACCATGACCATACAAAAATCATGTGGCGATCCAACCAGGCCAATAGATTGCGCAAAGAACAGGTACAGCCGAGTGGCGGTCTGTGTACTGTAATGGCTGAATATGGGAGGCGAGCGGTGCGGTTTTTGGGACGCTACACCCGAACCATGGCGGCTTTCTTCGGAAGCCTGATTGGTGTCTTGCTGCTCTGGGCCCTTGGCTTCGGGATCGTGCTTCTTCTTCTCGTCTGAACATCCGACCTGCGGCGGACTGGCTGATTTGGAAGAGCGACGACTGCGGGCGAGGCCACATGATGGGAGCAGGAACGAATAGATGAACCGAAATTTCCCGCGACACATCATTCAACATCGGGCGGCTGGTCGCTTCCTCTGGGTGGCTCTGGTTTGGGGTGGGGTGCTTTATATGCTGATCAGCGACAGCCAACAGATGAATCTCTGGATCAACCTGGCCTCGCTGAACGTGATGCTTCTTCTGGCCCGCACCGGTGGACTGCTCCGGCATTTCGGCGGGTTCGGTTGGGTGCTCGAGGGAGCGGGCTGGCATGTCGGTGCTGTCCAGATCGCCAGCCTGATGATCCTGGCCTTTGGAGAGCCGCCGCGAGCACCACTTTTGGAGTGAGCGGAACGGCGTTCTTTCAGGTTTTATATCGCGTGTCAGAAATTGTGCCGGGCGCGGCACTGGGCGCCATTCTGACGTTTCATCAGCACCGGACCTTTCATGACCGACCTGCCTTCCGTCCTGATCAGCATCGCCTTCCTGCTTGGCGTGACCAGCCTGGTACAGCCGCTGGCACAACGGCTACAGCTTTCCTACACGGTGCTCCTGGCCGTAGTGGGCGTGCTGATCGGGTTCGGCTCGGCATTTCTGCTGAACACCTCGTTGACGGATGCCTTCAACGTTCCGGCTGAACTCATCCTGGAGTTCCCGGTCACCTCGCAGGCGTTCCTCTTCATTTTCCTGCCCGTCCTGATCTTCCAGGCCTCGCTGACCTTGGACGTGCGGCGGATGGCGGAGGATGCCGCCCCCATCCTCCTGCTGGCGGTGGTCGCGGTGGTGGTTACGACAGCGGTCGTAGGCTTTGCGCTGGAGCCCTTCGCCACGGTTCCATTGGCGATCTGCCTCATGCTGGGAGCCATCATCGCCACCACCGATCCCGCAGCGGTGGTGGCCATCTTCCGGGATCTCGGGGCGCCGGCCCGGCTGACGCGGCTGGTGGAAGGCGAAAGCCTGCTCAACGACGCCACCGCGATCGCCATCTTCACCGTGCTCCTGAGCTATGTGACCGCGGCCCAGGAGCCGGATGTCGGCGCCACCCTGGCGGGTTTTGCCCGGTCGTTCGGCGGCGGCCTGCTGGTGGGGCTGGTAGCCGCCCGGCTGGTGGCGGCTCTGTTGCCCGTGGTGCGGGATATCCGTACGGCGGAAGTCACGCTCACCCTGGCGCTACCCTATGTGGCGTTCGTCGTCTGTGAACGCTATCTCGGCGTATCCGGCGTCGTGGCCTGTGTTACGGCGGGGCTGGTGCTCGGGGTCATGGGACGGTCCCGCGTCTCGCCGGAGCATTGGCGCTATCTGCAGGAGGTCTGGGAGCAGCTAGCCTTCTGGGCGAGCTCGCTGGTCTTTATCCTGGCCGCCATCCTGGTGCCCCGGCTGTTGACCGGGGTGGGGTGGGACGAGGTCGGCCTGGTTGGCATCGTCGTCGTTTCCAGCCTCGTGGCACGGGCCCTCGTGCTCTTTCTGCTGCTGCCGGTGTTGAGCGGCCTCAAACTGGCCCAGGCCGTGTCGACGCCATATAAGCTGGTGATCCTCTGGGGTGGGCTGCGCGGTGCCGTTACGCTGGCCCTGGCGCTTGCCGTCACCGAGAACCGCGCCATGGCTCCGGAGGTGCAGCGCTTCATCGCCATCCTGGCCACGGGCTATGTTCTATTCACCCTGCTGGTGAACGGAACCACGCTGCGCCCGGTGATCCGATTGCTCGGGCTGGACCGCCTCAGCCCGCTGGATCTGGCCCTGCGCCGCCGGGTGGTTGCGATCTCGCTGGTTTCCGTCCGAGACGCGGTGCAGCGCGAGGCCGAAGCCTATCACCTGCCCAACTCGGTAGCCGAGGATATTCTCCACCCCTATGCTGACCGCATTGCGGCGGCAGGGGACGGGGTCGACGAGGAGGCGATTGCCGACCGTGACCGGCTGAATATTGGGCTGGTGGCGCTGGCGGACCGCGAGCGGGACGTTCTGCTCGAACACTTCCATCGAAAAACGGCTTCAGCCCATGTGCTGGAAGCCATGATCCAGCAGAGTGACCGGATCGTTGAGGCGGCCCGTCGTGGCGGGCGCACCGCCTATAACAAGGAGGCTCGCCGCTGGCTGGGCTTTGATCGCTCCTTTACAGTGGCGGCCAGCCTTCATCGCCATCTGCGCATTGAGCGCATGCTGGCGAACCGGCTGGCCGACCGCTTTGAAACCCTGCTGGTCAGCCGAATCGTGCTGGAGGATCTCCGGCGCTTTTCCACCGACAAGCTCGGCCCCGTGCTGGGCGGGCGTCTCACGGGCATCCTCGGGGACATTCTGGAGCAGCGGATTGATGCAACCAGCAAGGGCCTTGAGGCCTTGCAGCTGCAATATCCGCATTATGCCCTGGCGCTGCAGCGGCGGTTTCTGCGCCAGTATGCGCTCCGGCTGGAGGAGGCGGAATACGCGGCCCTGCTGCAAGACGGGCTGATCGGGCCGGAGCTCTATCATAATCTGCGCAACGATCTGGCTGCCGAAGCGGCCGCGACAGCCGAGCGGCCCCGCCTCGACATCCGTCTGGACCGCCGCACGCTGGTGGAGCAGTTCCCACTTTTCGCTCCCCTTTCCGAGGCCCAGCTGGCGGAGGTGGCGGCCCTGCTGATGCCGCGATTTGCCAGGCCCGGCGAACGGCTGATCACCCGCGGAGAGCGGGCGGCGGGCATGTACTTCATCGCCTCGGGTGCGGTGGAAATCTCAACCGGCACCGGCAAAGTACTGCTGGGCCGTGGAGACTTCTTCGGGGAAATGGGCTTGCTTGGCCGCAGGCGGCGCATGGCCGACGTCACGGCTCTATCCTACTGCCATCTGCTCGAGCTTGGCGCCGAGGAGTTCCGCACCCTGCTGAAGAGCAACGCAGACCTGTCGCTGCGGGTCAAGCAGGTTGCGGAACAGCGGCGCCTCATGAACCAGGCCGGGACGGAGCAAGAAGGCGCTCCGCTGGCGGAGGTGACGGGATAAGGCCAAAGGCAGCTGATCAATTCCTCGACGATTGGAACAGAGACGGCCAGGGGTATGGCAACGCCTGCGGCTGCAAGGCCGACCAGGAAGCTGCTGTCCGGCCCGAATTGCACCATGAGAATGGTGCCGGGGGCCGTGATGCTACAGAACAGGCGAGCATCCGTGGGCGATCTCCTCGGTGCAGAACCTGCGGGCCCAGGCGGTGGGGCAGGGGCTTCTGCTGGACCGCCCCATGCCATTGGCAGAAGCATCCCGGCGGCAAGGGCGACCGCCGACGTCGCTCAGGGCTGCTGAACAGGCGGAGCTTGGATGGTCGCGCCTGCCGCGGACCAGTTTTCCAGTTGAGACCCACCTCAGTCTATTGGTGCATCGCAACAAGGGCGCGCAGAAGGCCCATTTACCTTATCTTGTGGTGGAGTGCCTCTGGACGCTGGCATATAATGGCATGCAGGTTCTGCTATGAATGCTGGACATCCAAGAATGCCGGAATCGAGATCATCGGACGAGCCCAGCTCCGGTTGCGCAGGCGAGACGCCTTCAGGTCCTGCGCCATTGCTTCGAAATTTGGATCAAGCAGGTTCCTGGGCGCGCAGCCTGCCGCTGATCCTCGAGGCCGCCCGTGCTTATTTGTTCCGGTACGAGATCGCGGCCGACCGCATTGAGCATTTCGGCGCGCCGGATATCATCCCCGGCTTTGGCGCCTTTGTGGGTCGCCAGCTCTGCTTCGCCGACATTCTTGCCCTAATCCATCCTGATGACCGTGCGCATTTCCAGCGCTGTGTCGATCAGCAGATCGCAGCCGGCGGGCATTATTCCTGCAGCTATCGCATTCTGCAGCCGGACGGCGGCGTGCGCCATGTGCTCGACCGTGGCTGGGTAACGCGCAGCCCGGATGGGCAGCCCGTGATCCTGGAAGGCGCCGTTCTGGACGTGACTGAACTGGAGATGGCGCGGGCTGCGGCCGAGCAGGCGGAGCAGCGCTTCCGGTCTGCTCGCGACGCCTCGGTCGAAGGCCTCGGCCTCTTGCACGCACTTCGGGCGGAGGAGGGACGCATCGGGGATTTCGTGCTGGACTACATCAACCCGGCCGCCGGCCGGTTGCTCGGCCTGGATCCGGCCGAGGCGGAAGCTTCCAGGTTGCTGGTGCGGTTTCCGGATTGGGCGATGCTGATCGAACAGTTCGCTCAGGTCATGGAAACGGGGCGGCCGTACGAAGACGAACTCCGGGTCGAGCATGGTGCCTTTGACGGCTGGATGGCGATCTCGGCCGTGCCGGTTGGGAATGGTGTGGCCGTGTCACTGCGCAACATTACAAGACGCAAACGCCTGGAGACCGAGTTGCGCGCGGCTGCGGAGGCAAAAGCGGCCCTGCTGCGGGAGGTGAACCACCGGGTCAAGAATTCGCTGCAGATCGTCTCCAGCATGATGAGCATAACCCTGGCCCACACCATGGATCCCAGGGCCCGTCAGGCCGTGGCTGAAGCAGCCGGGCGGATTGACGCCGTGTCCATGGCGCATGAGCGGCTTTATCGGACCGACAGCTTGGAAACGGCAGATGCCGGCGCTTATCTCCGGGATCTTTGTGCCGATCTGGCCTATTCCGGCGGCGATGTGGATATCCGCTTCTCCTGCGATCCTATCACCCTCGGGCCGGACCGGCTGGTACCGCTCGGTCTGGCCGCCAACGAGATGGTGACGAACGCCTTGAAGTATGCCTATGCGGGCCGGGCGCGCGGGCCGGTTCATGTCGGCCTGCACTGCTTACCAGCGCATGATCTGATCAGCTTGCGGGTTGAGGACGAAGGAAAGGGGCTCGAGGCCGGCATTGGCGCGGCTGGACGGCCCGGCCTGGGCATGACCCTGCTGCAGGCCCTGGCGGCTCAACTCGAGGGCCTTTTCAAGGCCGGAAACAGATCATCGGGGCAGGGAGCCTGCTTTGAGATCATCTTCCCGGTGGAGCGCAGCGATGTAACCTCGGCCCATGGATAAGGAAAAAACCGGGGCGCCATCAACTCGACGGGCTGGATGACCTGCGGTAACGCGCCGTCAAGCTCTTGAACCTTGGCCCAATCATGGGGCGGCCATGTCCGGTTCAGGCGGCCTGAAGCATTCCAGGTCTGGAAGGCCTGAGCCCTGTCTCGGCGATCATCGGCATTGAAGAGGTTGGCCGGGCGGCGGAAAAGGTTGGCAACCTGGTCGTGGATGGCGAGGTACCGTTGGGCATGGCCCGGCGGCGTGAAGCGCTTCATCATCCGCTCACATCGTCGGGTCGGCGGGTGGCTGGTCCCGGCCCTGTTCAGCCCTTTGTGCTACCGATGCTCAGTCTCGGGCATGATCGTCCGCTTTGCCGCCGCACAACTGGCCTGCTTGTCCGTGAACATGGCCCGTCACGCCCAGCCCTGCCGCTTCAGGAGCTTGCGCGCTGGCTGCTTGACGGCCTGCTAAAGCGCTCGTCAGAGATGATCGCGCTATGGCCTTCGATCATGGCGCGTGCGGCACGATCAGGCTGAGCCAGAGCTTCAAAATACACGAAACGGATGTCGTGAATCCCGAGGGTGGCGAGCACATCGGTGAGATAGCCCGTCAGGTGATCCGGCTGTTTTGCCTTCCCGCCGCGGATATAGCCGCCGGAGGCCACGATGACCAGGGTTGGTCGGTCTGCAAGAAGCCCGACCTTCTGCCCGTCCTTCGCAGCAAAACTGCGCCCATGTCGCAGGACGAGGTCGACCCAGAGCTTGAGCGCGGCAGGCACCGTGTAGTTGTGCATCGGCGTCGTAATGATCAGCGCATCTGTGTCTTCGAGTTCGCGGATCAGAGCTTCGGAAGCCTGGAATTCAGGCACAGACCTGTCGAGCCGCTGAATGATGGCGGTTGCACAGTCTGCGGATATCCAGCCAAAGCAGCCCGCAGCCAGGTCGCGTTCGGTCAAAGCGTAATCGGAATGGGACCGCCGCAGATTGTCAACGGCCTGCATTGCAAGCTGATAGCCGCGCGCGTGCTTGCCCATCGGGCTTGCATTCACCAGAAGAGCATGTGTGGATGGCCCCCGGCTCGCAAGGGAAAAGTTGAGGTTTGGCGGGCAGGTTGCTTGCAGTCATGTGTCCGGCCTTTCACGCGGCGCACATGGCCGCTGGCCCCTATGGGTGTCCGCAGGTCGGGTCCTCATCAGATACTCGGGTTCAAGGCCCATCTCTTCTCCAGGTTCTCCCAACCCGTCGGCACGCCGCCGACCATCCCATCACCTCTCCCCAGCAAGCGTTCCTTCGGTGGACGGCTCTGCTTATGCCATAGCCGCTCCCCTGTAGGGCTCCGCCTTCGCCATCACCGCCCAGGCAATGCGGGCTGTTTTGTTCGCCAGGGCCACGGCGACTTTCAGGCGCGGGCAGCGTGCCAGCATGCCCTGGATCCATGGGTTGGACCGCATCATCCTGGACCGCAGCAGCACGGTCTGCGCTCCGATGATCAGCAAGCGTCTGATGTACTGATCACCCTGCCGGCTGATCCGTCCCAGGCGCTGCTTGCCGCCGGTTGATTTCTGCCGCGGCACGAGCCCCAGCCAGGCCGAGAACTCCCGGCCGTTCCGGAAGAACATGGGATCGGCAATGGCGGCCGCAATGGCGCTGGCGACCAGCGGACCGATACCGGGGATGGTTGCCAGCCGCCGGCTTGTCGGACTCGCCTGATGCCAAGCCTTGATCTTTGCTTCGAGGTCCGCGATGCGCTTCTCCACCGCATCCAGCTGTGCCGCGAGCAGTTCAACGACCTCACGGGCCAGGGCCGGAATGGCCGGGTCCTGGCGCATGCTGTCCAGCAGGGCTGGGATGTTCGCAAGGCCTCTGGATTGGACCAAGCCGAACTCGGCCAGATGCCCGCGCGCGGCATTGACCAGCTGTGTGCGTTGCCGGACCAGGAGGTCACGGGCCCGGTGCATGGTTATCACCGCCTGCTGATCCTCCGATTTGACCGAGACGAACCGCATGCTTGGGCGGCTCACCGCCTCGCAAATGGCAGCTGCATCCGCAGCATCGGTCTTCCCGCGCCGAACATAGGCCTTCACATATTGGGCTGGCATCAGCCAGACCTCATGGCCGAGCTTGCGCAACTCCCGTGCCCAATAATGCGCAGTCGCGCAAGCTTCCATGCCGACCAGGCAGGGAGAGAGCTTTGCAAAATAGGCCAGGACCTGCCCGCGGCGCAGACTACGCCGCTCGACGACGCTGCCGGCGGCATTCACGGCATGAAGCTGGAAGACATGCTTGGCCAGATCGAGGCCGACCGTCGTGATCTGCATCTTGGCGCACTCCTGTCCTGCTGGGGTCCGATGGCAACCATCCTGCCACAGCACCGGTGGGAGGGGGCCATCCACCCCATCAGATTTCATGTGGGGCTCCACTTAGGAGAAACCGTCGGGTCATGGTGGCCGTGCGGCCACGGCATGTAGGGCAGGCTGTGCTCAAAATGCCGGCTCGCTGGCCGGCTGGGTCGAGAACAATGCTCAGCGCATCAGGACGCCTGTCAGCTTGTCCGGATTCCGGGTGATGTAGAGTGCTGTGATGCGGCCACCTTCGACCTCCAGCGCCGTTGTCTGCAGGTTGCCGTCGATGCGGCTGATAAAGCCCGGAAGACCATCGATCATAGTGGCCCCCAGAAACTCCATCTGCGGTCCGAACTTGCGCGAGAGGCCAGTGAACAGCCGGACCAGGTTTTCGAGCCCCTCGATCACATTTGGATAGGACAGGACCTTGCCGCCGCCGTCCGAATGGAGCGTTGCGCCTTCCGCCAGCATGGCGCCAAGCCTGGCCGCATCGCCGGACCGGCAAGCTTCGAAAAATGCACGGGTCAGCTCCTCGCCCACGTCCCGCGGCACCGGATAGCGCGGCCGATCGATCTGGACGTGCGCCCGCGCCCGGCTGGCCAGCTGGCGGGTAGCGGCGTTACTTCTGTTGATGGTGACCGCGACTTCCTCCAAGGGTTGGCCGAAGACGTCATGCAGGAGGAACGCCGCACGTTCGAGCGGCGACAGGCGCTCCAGCGCCATCATCAGCGACAAAGTCAGGTTGTCCGGACGTAGCGCGTCATCGTCCGGTTCGACGAGCGGCTCGGGCAGCCACGTGCCCGGATAGGTCTCCCGACGCGACCGGGCAGATTTCATCTGATCAAGGCCGAGCCGCGACACCGTACGGGTCAGCCAGGCTGCAGGTTCGGCGATACTGTTGAAATCGGCTTGATGCCAGCGCAGCCACGCCTCTTGCACCATGTCTTCAGCTTCGCTGTGTGAACCCAGCATACGGTAGGCGAGACGCAGCAGCCGGGACCGCTGCGCCTCGAAGATGGCGACGGGATCAGGCCGCATGAGCCTGTGCTCCGGGGAGATCCATGGCATGCGTGGCGCGGAACCCGACCTGGACGCGGTTCCAGAGATTGATGGCGCCGATCGCCAGCGATAGCCATGCTCGCTCGTCAGGCGTGAAAACAGCTTCCAGACGTGCCCAGTCCTCGTCCGGCGCACCGGTATCAGCGACCAGCGTCAGAGCTTCGGTCCAGGCGAGCGCGGCACGCTCCCGATCAGAATAGAGCGGGCTTTCACGCCAGGCGGGCAGCATGTGCAGGCGCAGGGGCGTCTCACCATCTTTCAGCGCTTCCGCCACGTGCATCTGGATACAGAAGGCGCATGCATTCAGTTGCGAGGCACGCAGCTTCACCAGATGCACCAGCGGCGGCTCGAGCGGGCCGGCCTTGATTGCGGCTTCAAGAGCAAAGAGCGGCTTGAATCCGGCTCCGGCGCGTTTGAAATGGTCGGTCATGCGGGGTGCCATGATAATCTCCTGTTTGGTCTGACACCAGCATGACGACATGGCGCTGCCCGATGTGACACGCCGCAGATTATTTTCACTTTACACCTTTTGGGCAGCTTCAAAGCACGGCCCTCTCCCTGGGCGGAACGCTGCAACAGGTCTGCTTCAAATTTGAAAGCGCTGCGGGAGGCGAAGCGCCAGCGCTGATCGGGGATTGCAGGTATCAGCGTACCGCTCACAGGATCACGCCCGCCGTGAACCGCCGGCCCTTGCACGGGCTCTTGCCGCTCGCATCACCTTGTCACCCCAGCCGCCGAACCGGCCGAGGATCCAGGCGATCCAAGCAGCGCCGGACATACCAAAACAGCCCCTGTCACACTGGTACCCGCGCCATACGCGGGCAGCCCTCCCAATTCCGATCTCCTCCAAACCGCTCAATCAGGAGGTCTGCAAGCACCTTGATCTTGTTCGGCAGGTACGTGCTGGGCGGCGGGCGCAGCAGATAGATGCCAGCCTCGGGAATTGGGAAGTCGGACAGCACCTGCGCGACGTCGCCTCTCGTGATGGCGGGCCCCGCCAGGAAGGCTGGCAGGCGGCCAACACCCAAACCGGCGATGACGGCCGCAAGGACTGCTTGGCCGTTGTCGGCAATGAACCGTCCCTGCGGCCGGATGCTCACCTCACGGCCATTGTCCAAAATCCGCCAAATCTCGTCGCCCTGCCGCACGGCTTCGTGCTCGTCCAGGTCGGCTGGAACGCGCAGCGCCGGCGACCGCGCCAGATAGGCCGGGCTCGCCACAAATACGCCATGCACGGGCGCGATCCGGCGTGCGACCAGGGAGGAGTCCGGCAGATTGCCAAGCCGGATTGCGACGTCATACCCCTCGCCGACGATGTCGACGTAGCGGTCGCTGTAGGAGGTCCGGATCTCCAGGCGGGGATGCCGGACCGCCAACTCCGCCAGGATCGGCGCCAGGTGCAGCAGACCAAAGGTGAGAGGCGCCGCGATGCGCAGAAGGCCGCACGCCTCGCCATCGGCGCTCACGGCGTCGATGGCAGCCTGCATCTCCGCAACAATCCGGTCGGCATGAAGCTTGAAGCTCGCCCCGGCTTCGGTGACCGACATGCCCCGGGTGGTCCGCGCTAGGAGTTGGGCGCCGAGTTGCGATTCCAGTCGAGCGACGCGACGGCTCAGCAGCGACTTGGACATGCCCAGGCGCTGACTGGCACGGGTCAACCCTCCGGCCTCGACAACCTCCGTGAAGGCGCGCAGATCATCCAGATCAAACATTGGCGTTGCCGATCCTGCAACAGGCTTTGCCCGTTAATGCCACTACCGTCGCGGTCCTCGCAACGACAACTTCCCGGTCAGAACCCGGCTAAATCGTGAGGATCGAAATGACCACCATCCTTGTCCTTGAAAGCTCAACAGGCGGCGATTCGTCCGTCAGCAAGCTGCTGGTGCGTGACGCTCTGGACAGGTTGCGCACCGCAGACAAGGAGAGCCGCGTCTTGCACCATGATTTCGGGCTGTATCCGATCCCGCATCTGACAACATCCAGCATCGCGGGCGTGCGTGGGGAACCCGTGACGGAGGAGGAACGCCTCACGCGTGCGCTTTCCGACCAGCTCATTGCGGAACTCAAGGCGGCCAACATCATTCTGGTTGGCGCGCCCATGTACAATTTTGGCATCTCGACCGCCCTGCGGGCCTGGTTCGATCACGTCCTGCGGGCGGGACAGACCTTCAGCTATTCGGAAAGCGGCCCAAAGGGCCTGCTGCAAGGCAAACGGGCCCTCGTGGTCGAGGCGCGCGGCGGCCATTACAGCGAAGGTCCCGCGCAGGCCCTGGATTTCCAGGAGCCCTACCTGCGCCAGCTTTTCGGCTTCATGGGCGTCACCGACGTCACCTTCGTCCGCGCCGAGAAGATCGGCTTCGGGCCCGATGCCCGCAGCCAGGCGATCGAAGGCGCCACGGCCAGGATCGCCGACGTGATCCCGCATCTGCGGCCAGAGGCGGCCTGATTTCGCCGTGTGGCAAGGGCCGGCGGTCGGACCCTGGTCATCCGCCGCCGGCCCTTGCTCATTCCGGACAGGCTGCGCCGGTCTCGATCCAGGCGGAGATGAGGTCGGCGAACTCGGCCTGCGTGCCCGGCGCGGGGCGCCGACCTGCCCCGGGGTGCCAAGCCCAACCGACGAGATGATCCTCCGCCATATGCGTGCGGATCTGCGCCAGAGAGCGACCCCCGTTCCTTACGGGATCTTTGATCTGCCTGCAAATATCCCCCAGCGACCGGTCCTGCCATCCCATGCTTGCGGGCGCGAGCATCCAATGGCTGTTGCCAGGAACGGAGCCGATGCGGCTGCCGAGAATGACGGTGTTCTCGGCCCGGTGGCAGGTGTTGCACGTCATTCCATCCACGCCGATGCCGGATAGACCTGCCTGCATGAAGGGGATGTGCGGGCGCATGTCGTCACCCTGGGTGGGCTGACGGCTGGACGGGTGGCAATTCATGCAGCGCGGGTCGGTGATGACCTTCGCCGCCTCCTTGAATAGGGCCCGCGAGCGTTCATTGACATCGGCAATGGAGCTGAACGCGCCGACGGCCAACAATGACCGTTCAACATTGGCGGCGTGAGGCAATTTACTGATGCCGGAACGGGTGACGCCTTCGGTTGCAACCGCGGTGGCGGCGAGGACGAGCCCGACCTGCAAGGCTCTTCGATATGGAAGCGGCATCGTCAGGCCCTCCCGAACTGCGAGATGTCGATCGGCAGCGTTCGCAGCCGCTTGCCCGTCGCTGCGAAAATCGCATTCAAGAGCGCGGGGGCAACGCCCGGCGTACTCAGTTCACCGACGCCGCCCGGCGCTTCCGTGCTCGGCACGACGATGATGTCGATCTGTGGGCATTCGTTGATGCGCAGCACCGGACTGTCGTCGAAATTCCCCTCGACGATAGCGCCGTTCTCGATGCTGAGTTTCCCATAGAGCGCGGCACTCAGCCCGTAAACGATGCCGCTCTCCACCTGCTGCCGGACGATGTCTGGGTTTACGGCCTGCCCGCAATCCACAGCGCAGACAATGCGCTCCACCTGCAGCACACCATCCTGTGTCGCATGCACCTGCGCCACCATCGCGGCAACGCTGCCGAAATCCGACAGTACGGCGACGCCGCGGCCGCGGTCCGGCCCCAGGGGAGCCGTCCAGCCTGCCCGGTCCGCGGCCAGATCCAGCACCGCGCGCAGCCGGGCATTCTTGCCCAGGAGTTGTCGGCGATACTCCACCGGGTCGCGTCCGGCCAAGTGCGCCGCCTCGTCGATCCCCCCTCGACCGCCGGCGCATTGCGAGTGGGACCGACGCCGCGCCAATTGCCGGTCAGCATTCCGTCGGGGCCCTCATGACGGACATATTCGACGCGCTTGTTGGGAATGTCATATGGGCCTTCAGCCCCGCCCGTGATGTCCAGGTCGATGCCGTCCTTGAAGAGGATCGGGAGGAACCGGGCCATCACGGCCGGACCGACCACGCGATGCCGCCAGGAGACGGGCATTCCGTCCGGCCCCAGCCTGATGGCAATTCGGCTGAGATTGAGATACCGATAGCTGTCGTGGCGGATATCCTCCTCTCGGCTCCAGACGACCTGGACCGGCCCCTCGACCTTCTGCGCCACGCGGGTAGCCATGATCACGCCATCGTGATCGAGCCGACGGCCAAACCCGCCGCCTAGCAGATGGTTATGGACCACCACCTTCTCCGTCGGCAGACCGATGACCTCCGCGGCGGCTTGCCGGGCCCGGCCAGCGACCTGCGTACCCACCCAGATGTCGCAGCCGTCCGCGCGCACATGGACGGTGCAGTTCATCGGTTCCATGGCCGTATGGGCCAGAATGGGCAGGCGGTACACGGCCTCGATCCCGGCCTCATGGGCGGTCTCCGCCCCGGCGACGTCCCCATGCTCATGGGCGACCAAGCCGTCGTCGGCCATGGCTGCCTCGGCACGGCGCTCGAGCTCGGCCGTTGTCAGGCCGCCATTGGCGCCCGGGTCCCAGGCAATGTGCAGGGCGGCGAGACCCTTGCGGGCCGCGCCCGTGTGATCCGCCACGACGGCGACCGCGTCGCTCAGGCGGACAACCTGCCGTACGCCCTTGACCCGCATGGCCGCGCTGTCGTCCACGGAGCGGAGCGTTCCCCCGAAGGCGGGGCTGACAGCGATGGCCGCGAACTTCAACCCCGGCGGGCGGGCATCCAGGCCGAATCTAGCCGTGCCAGTCACCTTCTCGGGACTGTCGATGCGTGGCAGCGTCTTGCCGATCAGCCTGAACTCACTGGCAGGCTTCAATTCGACGCGATCCGGAACCGGCTGTTTGGCCGCGATTGCGGCCAATTCCCCGTAAGTCGCACGGCGCCCGCTTGCCGCATGCCGCACAAGCCCCTTCTCTGCGCGGCAGGACGCGGCGGCAACGTCCCAGTCCTGCGCGGCGGCGGCGATGAGCATCATGCGCGCGGCGGCCCCTGCCTGACGCATCGGTTCCCAGAAGCCGCGGATGGTAACGGACCCGCCGGTCACCTGGTCCCCCAGCAGCGGGTGCGCATACCGCGATGGATCGGCCGGGGCGGGGAGGGGCTGGACTTGATCCAGCGTCAGTTCCAGTTCCTCGGCGATCAGCGTGGCCAGCCCCATGTAGACGCCTTGGCCCATCTCAGCCGAGGGGATGATCAACGCGACCTTTCCCGTCTCGGGAATTTGGATGAAGGCGTTGGGTATGAAGCTGTCGGCCGCTTCCGCGCTCGCGATGAACCGCGGCCCGATCATCAGACTCCCGCCGGCGAACGTCGCCGAAATCAGGAAGGCCCGCCGGGAGAGACGGCCGGAAACGGCATTGGAGAGCGTGCCCATATCACCGGCCCTCCCCGGTGGCCGCTGCCTGTTTGATGGCTGTGCGGATGCGCGGATACGTGCCGCAGCGGCAGATGTTTCCGGCCATCACGGCATCGATGTCAGCGTCCGTCGGTGACGGGTTCAGGGTGATCAGGGCCGCCGCGGACATGATCTGGCCGGACTGGCAATAGCCGCACTGCACCACCTCCGCCTTCAACCAGGCTTCCTGGATGCGCGCGCCTTCCGGCGTCTTGCCAACGGCTTCAATGGTTGTGATGGCGTGGTCGGCGGCATCGGCCACCGTCGTGACGCAGGAACGGGCAGCCATCCCGTCGAGGTGCACGGTGCAGGCGCCGCACATGGCGATGCCGCAGCCGAACTTGGTTCCAGTCAACCCGATGATGTCGCGCAGCACCCAGAGAAGTGGAATGTCTGCATCCACCTCCACAGAATGGGTCTCGCCGTTGATGTCGAGCGAATAGGGCATGGACATCTGCCGCTCCGTTCAGCACGGCGGCAGACCATTCTGCCGCGGGACGAATCCTTCCATCCGCGTTTGCCGCCAGCGACTTAAGATGTGTGAAGTGGTGTGAGGAGGGGCGACGTCTGATCGCCTATCGCAGCGCATCGAGAACAGCCCGCGCGGCCAGGACGTCCTTCGTCCCTGTTCCCTCCGAGTAGCGCGCCAGCACCGCGGCCAGCGCGTCGGCAGCACGTTGATCGCAGCCCTTGTCCAGGTGGAGTCTGGCGAGACCCGTCGCGGCCCGAAGCTCCCAGGCGACCGCCCCTTGCTCTCGACTTTCCCGCAGGGACTGCGCAAACCAGTGCAAGGCTTTCTCGGTCCCGCCGCTACGGACGGCAAGTTCCGCCTTGATACGCTTCAGTTCGGGAGAGCACCAAAGCTCTCCGTTCCGCTCGAGGCGGGTGAAGGCCGCCCTCATGACCGATTCGGCTTCAGGCGCGCGCCCGGCATCGGCCAGCGCCAGTGCGAACTCGCCCAGGGCAAGCGTGTAGATGGGGCCATGCCGATTGGCCCGGAGCTCGCAGAGCACGTCCTCCAGCTGTTGCAGGCCGATTGCCTTGTTGCCAAGGCGGAGGAGGAGAAGGCTTTCGAAGCAGCGCCCCAGCGTGTGCCATATTTCCAGCCCCGGGCCCCTGGTTCGCGTCAGCAGGAGTGCGACAAACCGCTCCAGGCTGTCGAAATCGCCATTGTGCAGCGCGACGGGGCAGGCGCCTTCCGACAAGGCGTAGCTGAGCGATCCAGCGTGGTCGCAGGCAACGGCGTCCTCCACGTTCTTCGCGGCAACCGTCATCGCCAGGTCCGGATACCCCTGCATCCATGCGATCTGCGCCTGAAAGCAGCGCGCGGCGATTGCCTGATCGAACTGGAATGCGGCGATCTGGGCCCTGCGCTTGGCGGGCGGAGTGCCTGCAAGCGTCCGTTCGATGCAGGCGCGCGCCTCGGCGAACCGCCCGACGAAGAAATAGGATACCCCGCGCATACGGTCCCCGAGCGCGATGAACCGGGAATCGTCGGCATCGCCAGCAAGCCGGGCATAGATTTCGGCGATCTCTAGTGCGTTGCGGACATCGCCATCATTGCGGTGTCCGACCCACAGCCCCCAGAGCGCTTGCAGGCGGGCTCCGACATCCCTCTGCTCCGCCAGATGAAGCACCCGGGTCCAAACCTGGGTCACCCGCTCGCCACCGCCATAGATGTTCATCAGGGCGCCGCCCAAGGCGGCGTAAAGGCGCAAGGTGGCGTGCTGGTCCGACACGTCCGAAGCGTCAAGGGCGCGTTCAACATTCTCGATCGTCTCGCCGATGAGGGAGAGGTTGGCCCACAGCGGCACTGCGGCCAGGCTGAGACGGATGCCCAGGGCGTGGCGGGCGTTGTCGGACCAGCACCAGTTCAAAGCCGATCGGACATTCGCCAGAACAGCCTCGCAATCCTGCCAACGCCCCGCGCGTTCCGCAGCATCGGGCGCCCACGTTTCGAGCCATGCCGCCCAGTATTCGGCATGGTGCCGTGCCATGACGTCCAATTCACCGCAGGTCTCGAGTTCCGCGCGGGCGAACTCGCGCGTGGTGTCCAGCATGCGACAGCGGATTCCGTCGCCGGAGGGCATGATCTCGATCAGCGATTTCGCCGCCAATGCCCGCAGGGCCTCGCTGACGACCCCGGAATCCAGGTCCCGCAACGGCAGCAAGTCCACTGCGCTATCCCATGGAACGGCGGAACTGAAAACCCCGAAGCGGCGGAAAACAACCCGTTCGTGATCGGTCAGGAGCCTGTAGCTCCAATCGACGGTCGCCCGTAGGGTCTGGTGGCGTAACAGCGCGGTACGGTACCCGTTCTTCAGCAGCGCGAAGCGGTCCGCCAACCCTCGCGCCAGTCCCTTCGCGCCGAAGTGGGGCACCAGAGCCGCCGCAAACTCGATTGCAAGCGGCAGCCCATCCAGAGTTCGGCAGATCTCGGCGATCGCAGGCGCATCGTCTTCCCCGAACCGGACGTCCGCCGATGCCGCCTCTGCCCGCCTGCCGAGCAGTTGCCCCGCTGGGCTGGCGAGAACTTCGCGCAAGGTGATCTCGCCGATCGTCGGTACCGTCAATCCATGCACGGGGCGGACATGTTCGTCGGCGACCCGCAGCGCCTCCCGGCTTGTCGCGAGAATGCGGACGTCCGGGGCAGCCGCCAGAACCGCATTGGCGAAGCGGGCTGCCGCGGCGATGACATGCTCGCAAGTATCCAGGACCAGCAGCATGCGCCTGTCTGCGACGTACCGCAGGATCGTCGCCGTCGCGTCGAGGCTGTTCCCGGCGAGCCCGAGATGGCTAGCGATATGGGTCGTCAGGAGGTCGCCCCCGTTCAGCGGCGAAAAGTCAATGAACTCGACATCGCCTCCATCGCGGACAGTTCTGGCTGCTATCTGCATGGCGAGCGCGCTTTTCCCACCCCCCCCGGGCCCCACCAGCGTGACCAGCCGCTGGCGGCGCAGTTGGCGACGGATCTGTGCAAGCAGCGCGTTCCGGCCGATCAGCCGGGGCGGGTTGAGCAAAAGCGGCTTGCGCCCGGCGGCTCTGCCCTCACTGAAGGCGGGACCTCTTGTCGCGACGGGCGGCGGGATGAGTGCATATCCACGCCCTGTGACATTGGCGATGTAGTCGTGACCGGGATCCTGCGCGCCGAGCACCTTGCGAAGCGCCGCGATGTGGACCCGCAGCGTGTTGCTTTCGACGTGGATGCCCGGCCAGATCGCAGCGAGCAATTCATCGCTTGCAACCGTGGTCCCCGGCTGTCGTGCGAGCGCGATGAGGATTTCAAGCGCACGGCTGCCGATGCGAACGGCCGTCTCTCCATGAAACAGCATGCGCGCTTCGGGAAAGAGTCGAAACGGGCCGAAAACGATCTCGGCATTATGTTTGGGCAACGGCAGGATCTGCGAGAGAGCGACAGCCGGATGCGTATCGTCATCATCCACGCGATTGGCAGGCAATCTGATCTGCCGCCTTTCTGCATCAACTCCATTCATTTTCTGCTCCCATCCTGGGGATTGCAGTGGGACGATGATGGAGGTCGGCTCAATTCCGCAGGAGGGATCCTAAGCAAAGCATGTGATGCTAGCTAATCTGTCTGAATCGGTCCAGTTCCTGCGAAGCACTGATCACCTCGTCTTATTCAACGTCGGACCTGCGATGGATATTGGTGCCGTGCCTGTGTTTGGGTGGCACCGTCCAATCGACGGGGCTGTTGGCCTACGGTATAGCGCCAGCATGACAAGCACGACATCGCCTTTCTATGCCGGCTTCCATTTTCCACCTGCCATCATCAGCCATGCCGTCTGGCTGTATTTCCGCGTCCCCTCGGCCTGCGGATGGTGGAGGAGATGCTGGCGGCCTGTGGCGTTGAGGTCAGCCATGGGACGGTGCGGCAGTGGGGCGTGAAGCTCGGCCAGGGCGTCGATAGTCAAATCGGCGCCGACTGCCGCGGCCCGGGGACAAGTGGCATTTGGACGAGGTCGTGATCACCGTCGCCGGGCGGAAGCACTGGCTCTGGCGGGCGGCCGACCAGCGCGTGGGCAAGTTCTGGACATCCTGGTCCAGAGCCGCCGGAATGCGGCCGCCAAGCGGGTGCTGCGCAGGTTGCTGACGAGGCAGGGCTGGGCGCCGCGCGTCATGGTGACCGACAAACCCGGCAGTTATGGCGCGGCAAAGCGGACAATCAGGCCCGGCGGAGGCCAAAACGTCCTGGCTGTTTTTGCGCTGAACAAATGCGCAGGGCACTTCCAGGGCTTCATAAGGTCCAGGTGGAAATGCACAGCTGGAATCCCGAAATTGGAAGAAATCATGGCGCAGAACAAGACGTCCTGGTCTGGGCAAAGGGAATTTTCACCTCTTCCAGGAAAGCTAAGAGATCCTCCGCCGAGAGGGCGGAACCAGCACTGGATGCTTGGTCAACAGAAACATTGATGAAGGTGTTTACACCCACTACCCGACCACAAGCATCCGCCAGCGGCCCTCCACTGTTCCCTCCGGAGATGGTTGCGGTATGTGCAAGGGTAACACCCCCCGCCCGGCATTCTGCCGCGCCATAATGGTTCCCTGCGAAAGGGCTAGGTTCGGCATCGCGCTCATGTCGCCGCCGACCAGAGCGGTGAAGCTCAGGTCGTTTGCCAGGAGCAGTCCGGGAAATCCGGCGGCGATCACGTTATCCAACTCACCGGGCCGGGGTGACAGGGGCAGGATCACAGGGGTCGGCGGCCCCGATATGTCGAGCACGGGGTAGTTGCGGCTGTTGGATCGGTGGAGACGAAGTGCAGCCACGTCGCTATAAACAGTAGAAGGCTCGCCAGCAGGCCCGTGACTGTGGCCATCAGCGCCGGTTCACTGCCAAGCCACAATGCGGCTCCAAGCACCGCAGGTAGGAAGAAGAGGAAGGGCGAGCGCTCAGCAAAGAATGGGTCTAACGCGAACCTCAGGACCGCGCTGGTAAGCGCAAGCCCCACTGCAAGACCGTACCGCCCCCTTATACCCATCATCCCATCCTCTGCTTCGGTCGACTCTAAACAGATTGAAAGCCGATAGGACATCCGGGCCCGAAACAGAACGAGCAGAGCCGGAACAAGGCTGGAGAAGGTCATGGGTTTCGGCATGATGGCGATCCTCCCGTCCACCAAACCTCACCAGCTGAACAGGATTTGCCGGTTCCTGGACACTCGGCCAATCGACCACGGTGTCACGAACGCGCTGGTAGCCTAAAGACACTGGGTCGGACCCGTGCGGCCGGTCACGCCGGAGGACCAGGCGGCCATCCGACGCCTGAGGCGCAATGACGCCCCCCTACACCAGCGCTTTGGTCGACCTGCTCCAGCATTGCTCTGGCCGGCAGCGATGATGCTTTACGTGGTTGGCGCGTTTGATAGCCGCGCTTGTGTTGTCATGAAACGGCATCTCCACGAATACAGTGACGAGATTGGGGGAGATCAAGAATATGACGGATCTGCGAGACAGCGGTTCCGACTCCATCCTCCGCTCGCAGCAACGCCCCCAGAACCCCTGCCTTATCCGCGTAGGCGCGTATGCTCACGAGGTCGACAAGGCTGGCGGCGAGGCGGTCGATGCTCAGGCGACGCGGCGGAACCGGTGCCGGCCCAACCCCCAGATCGGCAATGCGCCGCCCCCACCAGGGCTGATCGCCGAACACGGGGCAGGCCAGAGTTGGACGCCCCCACCGCAGGCCCTCATGGGTGGTCCCGGCCCCGCCATGGTGGACCACTGTCGCACAGCGGGGAAACAGCCAAGCATGGGGCGCTTCGTCGAGCGCGTAGACGTGCGGCGCAGCCTCGGAGGCGAGGCCACCCCAGCCACTGGCGACAATCCCGCGGAGCCCCGCCTTGGCCAGCGCCGCGACCACCATGCGCCCCTTCTCGGCCGCGTCACCAGTGACCATGCTGCCGAAACCGACATACACCGGGCGCGGGCCTTCAGCCAGAAAGCGGGCAAGGGGGGCCGGCGGTTGCCAGCTCGTTTCCACCGGCCCGAACCAGGCGCCGGTCACATGAGCCAAGTCACTCCAATCCATCGACCTCGGAACCAGGGCTGGGCTATAGCCATAGAGGACCGGCACCGCTCTGCCGGCAACCATGGTCGCATTGGTCGGCAATCTCGACTTGGGCGGCAGGTGTAGTCGTTCTGCTCGCCAGGCCGACAGCACCCTCGGGTAGCCGCCGGTCGCCATCAGCCGAAGAACCAAGCAATGGGAGAGCTGGTTTCCCCATCGCCCCAATTGGCGGACCGGCAGTAGCGGACTTGGAAAATCGGCCGTCGGCGACAGGATCGGTTGAAGCGTCGCGGCGACAAGGGGAAGGCCGAACCGCTCCGCCAGGTGCGGGGCTGCGATCATCTTGGGGTGGTGGACAATGGCGTCCACGCCGGCAGCCGCCTCTACGGATGCGTCAAGACTGTGCCGCACCAGCTCGCCGGCCTGCCGCCAAAAGCGCAGCAGTCCCATAGGGCTGCGCAGGGACGCTGTGACCTGCGGGTCCTTTATCAGGGCGGCGAAATCGAGGTCGATGGGGGCGTAGTCCAGCCCGGCCGTTGCCGCCATGTCCCCGAAGCCTCGGCCAGTGACGAGCCGGACCCGATACCCCGCTGCGCGCAGGCCGCGGCCGAGGTTAACGAAGGGCTGCACATCACCACGGGAGCCGAGGGTCATCAGAGCGATGTGCATATCCGTGCGTCTCGAAGGGGACAGGAGCGGCCGCGATACAGGCCGGATGGATGCACATCATGATCCGGTGAGAGCCGCGGGTCACCCGATAAGCCAGACCGTCAGGAGATGCCTAAGAAGGGCGGCTCCGGCCGTGCGCGGCTACCAGCCCAGATCGTTGTCTCCCCGAGGGCTGTCCACATTGCTGGAGAAGGGCTCCAGGCTCCGGGTGAAGAGAGAGGTGCACCATTCCCAGAGGTTTACCGGCCCCGGCCCGTAGTAATCGATCCGGTGGAAGCCGTATTCGCGCAGATGCCGGTAACCGGCATTGTACTGCCACCGGTCGGAGTTGTCGAAAATGATGAAGCCGTCGGGCTTGACATAGCGTGCGGCCAGCCAAGCCGCGAGGCACCGCGCCATGCCGTCCACGACCACGACATCGAAATAGCCCGACCCATATCGGGTCAGTTCCGCCGCATAGGCGGTGAATTCACGGCAGAGCAGGCCGTGCGCGATGTTGTGGTCCCGGTTCTCGGCAAGCGGCAGGTCCGGGGTGGAGGCGAAGAACGGCTCCACCCCGGTCAGGGCGTCGGGAGCCGTCGGCTCATCCATCTGCCGCACCATGATGTTCAGATTGGGCGGGCTCCACTCCCGGATCTTTCCGGCCCAGACGGCATCATGCTCGACACTGACCACCTCCGCCACGTTCCGCGCCCACCAGAGGGACGAGCCGCCGCAGCCATATTCGAATACCTTCATATCCGGCCGGATCAGCCGCTTCACCTGCCGGAAGGCGGGATAGGTGATCCAGGGAACATCCCCTTCCTTGTTCCTCGGCATGCCGCCAAGGCTCTCAAACCAGCCCATCTTCTCCAGATAGGATCGGGCGAACTTGAAGGATTTCCGCTTCTTCCGGTGGCGTTCGATCCAGAGCTTCATTCATTGATCCTCGTTGGCGGCAGCGACAAGGCTTCGCAGACCGGGCCATGCCGAAGGCACAACACGTGTCGGAGGGGGATGGGTTCTGGTCCGGGTGGGGTGTCAGTTCACCTGACTGCTGCCGCTTACAACTTGGTCTGCCTCCTAAAGCTGCTGCCGGCCCGCAGACTGTCAGGACCGGCAGCAACGGACCCAATCCCGGCAGCAGTCAGCCGGGGATCGGGTCCGCGACTTTGGCCGGGTTCTTTCGGAAGAAACGGGCGAATACCTCTTTGATCCTGAGTTTCTCGATCTTCAGGAGCGTGAAGGAGATACGATCATCGGACCGCACGATCCGTTGGTACCGCATCAGACATCCAATTCCGCTCCAGGTATTTCCATAATTCTTCTAGGTCCGGCCCCTTGTAAGCGGGTGGGTTCTATTCTGAAGTGCGACTTTCCCTGTTTTTCAGAGCTTTGCCTGAGGAGAGTCACATGGGACTGCATTATGCCCACCTCACCCTGGCCGAGCGGCAGACGATCTTCCGGCTGCTTCAGGAGCGCCAGTCGGTTGGCTCGATTGCAACGCTGCTGGGCCGGCACCGCTCCACGATCCACCGCGAGATCGCGCGCAACTTCCACCACAGTCCGGTGCGGGATCGCCGGGGCCACCCGGAGCGCGGCTACTACCCGGTCACGGCGCAGCGCCTCGCCGATCGGCGCCGGACGCGAACATCCAAGCTCGCCCGCAGGCCCGAGCTCTGCGCGCATGCTGTCCAGCAGCTACGGGCCGGATGGTCGCCGCAGCAGATCTCCGGCCGGCTGCGGTGCCTGGGCGAACCGCCAAGCAGCCGGATCTCGCACGAGAGCATCTACAGCATAAAGGGCTGAATAACAGGGCCGAGAACAGCCACCAGCCCACCCGACAACGGGAACGGATGATGAAGCGGTTCAAATCACCGGGCCAGGCGCAGCGGTTCCTCGCCGTCCACGACCAAATTGCGAACCTCTTCCGCCGCCCCGCCGATCTCTCCAATGCCGACCATCGCTGGCGACGAGCCCAGGCTTTCCTGACCTGGGCTGAGGTGACCGGGGCGGCCTTCGCGGTCTGAGAGAGAACGCATCAGCCCTCTTTGCGACCAACGGCCGGCAAATTGACGGTGCCGTCCATCTTGCATCCACTTGCGCACTGGGTTCGGCGAAGCAGATGCAAGACGGGTCACCCCGGTCGTGCTCGCGTTTTGCCAATCGGACCAAATCTCACCGAGGCTTCCCGCCCCAAGCTTGAGCAGTTTTCTTTTTCCTTGATACTGCGAACAATTCGCATTATCGAAGCGAGCAGAGGCGCTCATTCCGCCGCCGTCCCAACCCGGCCCGCCGTGCCGGGGGCAATATCAAGAGGAACTTTCAGGAATGCGGACGATGCTTCGTCGCGCGCTGCCCGCGCTTGCCCTTCTCGCCCTGACGAGCCCGGTGTCCGCCCAGCAGGAGAAGCCGGAGGAGATCGTCATTACGGCCACGCGCGTGCCGCGGCCCATCACCGCCATCCCCAACACGGTCCGCATCCTGGATCGGGCGTTGCTGGACACGCAATTGACCGTCAGCTCCAGCATCATCGACGGCATCTCCCAGGTCGTGCCCAGCTTCAGCCCGTCGCGCCAGAAGCTGTCCGGATTCGGGGAGAGCTTCCGGGGGCGCAGCCCGCTCTACCTCATCGACGGGGTGCCGCAGTCCAACCCGCTGCGCAATGGCAGCCGCGAGGGCTTCACCATCGACCCCATCGCGATCGAGCGTGTGGAGGTGGTCTATGGAGCCAACGCTATCCAGGGGATGGGGGCGACCGGCGGCATCGTCAACTTCGTAACCCGCTCCGCCCCGCGCGGCGGCGACTGGGTCAATCTCGCCAAGATCTCCGTGACCGCCGCCGACGGGCTGGAGGATGACGGGTGGAGCTACAAGGGCGGATACTTCCTCGGCAAGAGCTGGGAACGGTGGGACGTGGCTGCGGCGGCCAGCTATGAAAGCCGCGGGTTGTTCTATGACGGGGAGGGCAGGCCGGTGGGCGTCGACACCACCCAGGGCGACCTGATGGACAGCGATAGCTGGAACCTGTTCGCGAAGGTGGGATACCGCCTGACCGAAGGGCAGCGCATCCAGCTCATGGCCAACGCCTTCGAGATCGAGGGCGATGCCGATTACGTGACCGTTCCCGGAAACCGCGCCGCCAACCTGCCGACCAGCAGCGCCCGCGGCGAATTTCCCGGCGAGCCGACGGCCAACAAGGTGCGCACGGCGTCCCTGGACTACACAAACGACAGCCTGCTGGGCGGGCAGTTCAGCGCCCAGGCCTTCCTTCAGGATTTCGAGGGGGTCTATGGCGGTGGCACCTTCGCCAATTTCCAGGACCCGGCCATCGATCCGACGGGCAATCTGTTCGACCAGTCGGCCAATAATTCCGAGAAGCAGGGGGTGAAGACCACCTGGGTCCGGGACGGCGTTCTGCCCGGCCTCCAGGTGGCGCTCGGTCTCGACTATCTGCGCGACAAGACCTATCAGGAACTCGTGCAGACCGGCCGCAATTGGGTGCCGGAGACATTGTACCAGACCTGGTCGCCGTTCCTGCAGCTCGAGCAGACCTTCCTGGAGGAGCGTGTGCGCATCGCCGGCGGCGTGCGGCACGAGACGGCCGAGCTTGAGGTGGATGACTTCACCACCCTGGCCAGCTATGGCAGCCAGTTCGTGGAGGGCGGCACCCCGTCCTTCGAGAAGACGCTCTGGAACCTAGGCGGCGTGGTCACGGTGGTGGAGGGCGTGCAGCTCTACGGCTCCTTCGCCGAGGGTTTCACCATGCCGGATGTGGGGCGCGTGCTGCGCGCCATCGACCAGCCCGGCCAGAATGTGGACGAGTTCCTCGATCTCGAACCCATCGTGGCGGACAATCTGGAGGTCGGGATCGAGCTGCGGCGCGGGCCGGTGGCGGCCAGCGCCGCCTGGTTCTCCTCGAAAAGCGATTTCGGCCAGGTGCTGATCGCCAATGCGGACGGCATTTTCGAGGTCGGCCGCCAGAAGACGGAGATCGAGGGCATTGAGCTGTCCCTACGCTGGGACGTGACCGACGCCTATGCCATCGGAGCCAGCTACGCCATACTGGAGGGAGAGTTCGACTCCGACGGGGACGGAGGAGTGGACCAGGATCTGGACGGCACCAACATCTCCCCCGACCGCCTGAACGTCTATGCCGAGGCGGAACCAGTCGACGGGCTGAATGCCCGCATCCAGCTGGCCCATTATTTCGACCGCAGCTTCGATGGCGGCGATCCCCGAAACGACTTCGACGGGTTCAGCCTGATCGACCTCTATGCCGGCTACCGTCTGCCCGCTTTCCAGGGGCTGGAGCAGGGGCCGCAACTGGAGTTCGGAGTTCAGAATCTGCTGGACCGGCAATACATCACCTACTACAGCCAGACCACCCGGCCCACGGACAACAGCGCCTTCTATGCCGGGCGCGGCCGGACCTTCACGCTCAGCCTGACGGCCGGGTTTTAGGGCGGTGCGGTTCCTGCCGCTTCTCGCCCAACTTCATCGCTGGGCCGGCTTGGCGATCGGCTCGGTCCTCATCCTGCTGGGCGTGACAGGAGCCGCACTGGTCTTCCGGCCGGAGCTGACCGGACTGCTCTATCCCGAGCAGGCCGGGCGGCCGCCCCTGGCGGAAGGGATGTGGGCGGATCGGGTGGCGGCGATCCATCACCGCTACGGCGACACCCTCCGCAACATCAAGACGCCTCGGCCCCACCTGGATGCCTGGGAGCTTTGGCTGACCGGCGAGGGGCGGGCTATCCTGGACGGCCGCACCCTCGAGGTGCTGGACGAGTGGCAGGGGGTGGGGCACCCGCTGGAGTTCCTGTTCAAGCTGCACGCCGACCTGCTGGCCGGGGATGCGGGGCATCTCGTGGCGGGCAGCATCGGGATTGCCGGCACAGTGATGCTGGTTACCGGAGCGGTGCTGTGGTGGCCGCGGCGGCGGAGCTTCCGGGCGGGGCTGCTGAAGCCCAAGGCGAACCGGCGCGGTCCATGGCTGTCCGCGCACTGGACGGCGGGCATCCTGCTGCTGCCCCTGGGCCTGGTCCCGCTGGCGACCGGCGCCGCGGTTGTGTTCCATGCGCAGGCGAAAGCACTCCTGATCGCGGTCACGTTCGAGAAGCCGCGACTGCCGCCGCCCTCCAAGGCCACCGGTGCCGCGGGTCCTGTGGATTGGGCGACAGCTCTGGCGACCGCCAGGGAGGCCTTCCCAGAGGCGGACATGGTGTTCATCAGCCCGCCGCGGGGGCCAAGCGGGCCCGTCTCCTTCCGCCTGCGCCAGCCCGGCGAATGGCACCCCAACGGCCGCAGCACGGTGCAGGCGGAGCCCACCACGGGCGCCCTTCTTCAGGCCGTGGACGCCAATGCCCTGTCCCAGGGAGAGCGGCTGTCGAACGCGATCTATCCGATCCACGCCGCCCGCATCGGCGGTCTCGTCTTCGCGCTGGTGACGGCGGCAACAGGAATCGGACTTGCCTGGATTTCCGCGACCGGCATCTGGGCCTGGCTGCGTGGGCGCAGAGCGTCACTGGCAGAGGCAGCCCATGGCCTGATACAGCAACAGCGGCGCCGGAAAGCACGTCAGGTCAGGCAGTAAAGAATACGCCTATCACTGTGCAGCCCTGGCCGGACGGACCTCGGGACATTCGTAGCCGTCGATGAGCCGCCGCAGCGTGGCCCGGGCCCGGCTCAGCCTTGACTTGACCATGTGGAAGGTTGTGCCGGTGACTGTCCCTCTACGCATAAACTGGCAGACGGCTTTAGCTGCTGAGCCATGTCCAGGCGCCGCTTTTACGCAAATATGGCAGACATTGTTGGGCAGGGGAGAGAGTTTCCCGCGTCCCGGCGAGGACCTGACGGCCGCTGCCGCACATCACCTGCGGCAATGACATGGCGAGCCACTATAGAGCGGGCTTGCTACGTCGGTGCGAAGTTGCCCCGTAGCTTCGGTCTGGTGACCTACTGCGCGCGCATTTCAGAGCCGCTTGCCTGCTGGATAAACGTGAAGAGTTCCGCCTCAATGTGGTCCGCCTTGTGCTGGCGACCTTGACGGATTTTTTCGTCGAGCGGGGACCACCGGAGCACAGCCGCTCCGACCAGGGCCCGGAGTTCAATGCCACGACAGTGAGGGCTTGGCTGGGCTGGATCGGCGTGACGATGCTGTACATCGAGAAGGTCAGCCCCTGGGAGAACGGCTACAACCAATCCTTCAACGGCAAGCTCCGGGACGGACTGCTGAACGGGGAGGTGTTCTATACCCTCACCGAGGCCAAGGTGCTGATCGAGGCTTGGCGACGTCACTACAATACGGAGCGACCCCACAGCAGCCTGGGCTACCGTCCACCGGCGCCGGAAACGGTCGGCCCGCCAAGCTGGCCGTCCGGCTCCGCTGCGCTCCGCCTCCCGGCCAACTTGGCGGAAGGGGCGGCCCTGCACTAACATTCACCCCGGACCACCAAGGTGGGGCAGGTCAAGGCCCCACCCGCGCACAGGTCTCATCAGCACGGTAGCGAACACCGATATATTGATCGGCACCTGCGAGTCCCGCAAGAGGGCATCATCGCTGTCGCTCGTGTCCGCAGCGAATGCCGCCGTGAACTTCTCCAGGCTGACGAACCCGTAGACAAAAAGCAGACCGCCAGCATACGTCCCAGCTCAAGCCGATTAGCCGTCGGTCAGGAGAGCGCCCTCATTTGCGCCGCTCGTCGGTGGCGCTGCCGATCCTCTAAACGGTCGTCCGTTCATGTTGACCATCGGCTCCGCGTGAATGGCCGCTGTGGCGCTTGGAACTGAGGCCGATCCCGCCGTTCGCCTCCAATCGCCTCAAGGTCCACTACTAACGTCATGGCCGCGATGGCCAATGTACACGACCACCAGCGGTGACGCTTCGGCAGCCCCTTAGACGGAGACGCCGCCATCCACTTTGAGGTTCGCTCCGGTCACATATGCGGCCTCGTTTCCGCATAGGAACGCCACCATGTGAGCGACTTCGGTAGCGTCTCCGAACCGACCCAGTGGGGTTTGACTGCGGAGGCGGTCGAACTTGTCGCCAAGGATGTCCCGCAGGAGGTCCGTCTCCACCCGGCCGGGCTGTACGTTGTTGATCGTCACGTGGCGCTCGGCGAGTTCGCGGGCCAGCCCGCGGGTCAGGCCCGCGACGGCGCTCTTCGTCATCACGTACAGCGAGTTGCCCGCATAAGGAGCATAGTCGCTGCTGATGCTGCCAATATTCACGATGCGCCCTCCTGGACGAAGATACTTCAAGGCTTCCTGGATCGCGAAGAATACGCCCTTCACGTTCACGGCCAACATCTCCTCCATCATCGCTTCTGAGACCTCTTCGATCCTGGACATGCGCGAGATGCCGGCATTGTTGATCAGGATGTCGAGAGCGCCCCATCGTCCGGCGACGGCGGCAAATCCGGCGCGAAGCTGGTTGGAGGAGCCGGTATCGAGTTCAACCGCCGACGCGGTTAGCCCCTTATGAACGAGATGGGAGACCAGGCTCTCTGCCTTTTCCTTCGATGCCCGGTAGCCGACCGCCACGGACGCACCCTGACGTGCGAGCTCGATAGCAACGGCGGCGCCGATGCCCCGCCCGCCGCCAGTTACAACCGCGACCTTGCCGGCGAGCCGGACAGCGGGGTCGGGCGCTTTGGTGAGGCTCGGGGGCGGCAACAGGTTCATGGGATCCATTCCTTTGAAAGTCGCAGGCCGCGCAGGGCGCTCGTCGCACCGCAAGTGCGTTCCGGCATCTGCGAGGGGGCGCCGCGGAAGGAGAGCTCGTCATCCGAGGAGGTCCGCGGGTGGCATGTCGGAGCGTTCGGGAGCCGCACAGATCATCCGGCGTTCGCGTCGACCGCGTGCGCTCCCATCAGGCATCGCTCACCTCTCATCTCCGTCAGATCGCATGCCCGCTGATCCGGCACGGTTGAAAAAGCGATCCGGCTTGCCAGCCCTGTGAAGGTAGCGCCGTCGACGCGGGCCACACCGGGTTGCAACATTCTGCGCTGCTGTGAACCAGCGCAGAATGTTGCGGATACGCTAGGGAGCTGCATGTGCTCGCTGGGCTGCGGCGCTCATGAACGGATAGTCCGTATAGCCCTCTGCCGCACCGCCATAGAAGGTTGCCCGGTCATGCCTGTTGAGGGGCCAGCCGTTCCGGATGCGCGCGGGCAGGTCCGGGTTGGCGATGAACGGGCGGCCAAAGGCGATCGCGTCGGAATTGCCGGTCGCCACCGCGGCTGCCGCTGTGTCCGGCAGAAAGCCGCCTGCGGAGATCACCGGCCCGTCGAACGCCTGCTTGAACAGCGCGGCGACGTCGGGAGCCTCCATGTCCAACGGCTTTTCGTCGTTGGTGAAGTCGGCGCGTGGCTCTATCAGGTGGAGATAGGCGATCCGGCGCTGGCCGAGCGCGGCGATCACATATTTCCAGAGCGCGACCCCGCTGCTGTCCTGCATCCCCAGAATACCGCTCCAAGGGGACAGGCGCACGCCGACACGATCCGCGCCGATCCTAGCTACCACCGCATCGACGATCTCCAGGAGGAAGCGGGCGCGGTTCTCGATCGAGCCACCATAGGCGTCTGTACGCTGGTTGCTGCCATCGTGAAGGAATTGGTCTATCAAATAGCCGTTGGCGCCGTGAATCTCGACGCCGTCGAAACCCGCCTCGCGCGCATTCAGCGCCGCCTGGACGAAGTCGTCCCTGATCGCCGCGATCTTGCCGAGGGTCAGGGCCTGCGGGATCTCGTACGGCACCGAATTGCCGTTCGCATCGAACCCTTCCCCCGGCGCCGGGATCGCCGAGGGCGCCACGGGAAGGGCGCCGTCCGGCTGGAGCGAGGTGTGCGAGACCCGGCCGACGTGCCAGATCTGGTTGACGATGAAGCCGCCCTTGGCGTGCACTGCGGAGGTCACCTTCCTCCAGCCGTAGATCTGCTTGGGCGTATATATGCCGGGCACGCGAACATAGCCCTTGGTGAAGGGGTTGATGTCGGTCGCCTCGCTGATCAGCAGCCCGCCCTTGCTGGCGCGCTGGCCGTAATAGGTTGCGTTGAGCTCATGGGGAACGTCGCCCGGCTGCTGCGCCCGCATCCGGGTAAGCGGCGCCATCACCACGCGGTGGTCGAGCGCGAGGGCGCCGAGCTGGAGCGGGCGGAAGAGAATGTCCTGTGCCATATCATGACCTCTTGTTCGATTTGGCTGCGGACAGATGTAGTTCTCTACAGAATTCGATACTATCTGCCGAAATGGTGAAGCTTACTAACGCCAATCGTTAGGGCGGCCACGGACATGCAGAAGCTGGATGTATTCCTGCGCGGCGAGAACCGGCAGCCTTTTCGGGTGCCGGGCGGCAGCTGCGGCTCATGCCGATGGCCGCGACCCGCAGGCTCGCAGCGCCGGAAGAGGGACTCGGCTTCCGCCTTCTCGATCGTACGTCGCGGTCGCTCTTGCTCACGCCAGAGGGAGAAGCCTTTCACCTCCTTGCCGCGGAGATGGTTGAGACGCACGAGGCCGCACGCGGAACGGCACCGTCAACTTACCGGCCTTTGGTCGCAAAGAGGGCTGATGGGTTCACTCTCGGACCGCGAAGGCTGCGCCGGTCACCTCAGCCCAGGTCAGGAAAGCCTGGACCCGATTGCAGCGATGGTCCGTATTGGAGAGGTTGGCGGGGCGGCGAAAAGATTGGCGACTTGGTCGTGGACGGACAGGAATCGCTGCGCCTGGCCCGGTGATTTGAAGCGCTTCATGATCCGGTCCCGTCGTCGGGTCGGCTGATGGTTGTTTTCGGCCCTGTTGTTCAGCCCTTTATGCTGCCGGTGTTCAGCACTGGGCATGATTGTCCGCGTTGCCGCCGCGTAGCTGGCCAGCTCGTCCGTGATCACGACCCGCGGCGCCCGGCCCTGCCGCTTCAGCAGCTTGCACATCAGCCGTTTGGCGGCGGCCGCATTCCGGCGGCTCTGGACCAGGATATCCAGCACTTGCCCATGCTGATCGACCGCGCGCCAAGGCCAGTGTCGCTGGCCGGCAATGGTGATCGCGACCTCGTCCAGGTGCCACTTTCCCCGGGCCTCGGGAGCCGGTGGCAGATTTGATTAGCGAGGCTCTGGCCAAACTTCAGGCCCATTGCCGGACTGTCTCGTGGCTGACTGTGCGATGCCGCGGGCTGCCAGCATCTCCACGACCATGCGCAGGCTCAGCGGAAAACGCAAATACAGCCAGACAGCATGGCTGATGATGCAGGGTGGGAACCGGAACCCGGAATAGGAAGGAGATATCGTGCTTGTTATGCCGGCGCTATACCGCAGGCCACCCGGCCCGTCGCGTTGACAGTGCCCTCTAAGCTCTTCTGGAACCTGTTCAAGAAAACCCGGAGCTTCGGAAGGACTTGCCTCCGCGAGGGGAAAACGGCCCAAACCGCTAGGTCGCGCGGCGACGCACCCGCGATCGGCACAGGAACAAGCGTTCCATTCGCTACCTCGTCCTGGACATCCCAGGCGGAGAGTTGCGCCAATCCGAGCCCCGCGACACAAGCTGACAAGAAACCGTCGACACTGCTCGACGAGAAACGGCCGCTCACCGGTACCGATCGCTCCTTGCCATCGACGACGAACTGCCAGTGGGTGAAGTTGGTGAAGGTCAAACATTCATGCTTTGCGAGATCTTCAATGGTCCGGGGCGCTCCATGCCGGTTCAGGTACGCCGGGGCGGCGTAGATCAGCTTTGGATTATCCACGAGCCGCCGAGCGATAAGACCCGAGTCCTTGAGTGGCGCGATTCTGATCGCAAGGTCCACGCCGGACGCAACAATATCGACCATGGCGTCGTTCAGGTCCAATTCGATTCGAAGTCGCGGGTTTTCGTCCAGCAGTTCGTGAACGATCGGCATGATCCTCTTGCGACCGAGGGTCACGGGTGCCGTGACCCTCAGGAGTCCAGTCGCGCCGCCCTCGGTGGGGCTGAGGGTCGCTCGCGCGGCTTCCTGGGTGTCGAGGATTTCGCATGCGAACGGGAGGAAAGCCTCGCCCTCCGGCGTAAGCGCCAGGGATCGGGACGTTCGATGGACCAGGCGGACCCCCAGCTCTTCCTCCAATGCCACCAACCGCCTGGTGGTCGACATAGGCGTCAGCTTGAGATGCTTGGCTGCCGCGGAAAGACTTCCTTTGCGCACTGCGCTGACAAATACTTGAAGTCCTCGGGCGTCCATTGGCCACCTCACAAAGTCCGTTATCTAGCATAACATTATGAGCATGTATGAGCAAATGCCGTTATCTACTATGTTCCTCCGCAGCTAGGTGGAAGGAACCTGATATGACAAACAAGATTCGTCAGATCGCCCTTGGCGCGGCGGCCGCGCTCGCCGTTGCTAGCACTGCCAATGCTCAGCCCATCGACGAGCGCAAAAATGAGAGCAGCGTTGTGCTGGTTCACGGCGCCTTTGCCGATGGATCGGGCTGGCGGGGTGTCTATGACCGCCTTACCGCGCGGGGCTACCGCGTCGCGATTGTCCAAAACCCCCTGACTTCACTCAAGGATGATGTCGACGCGACCCGCCGGGTGATCGAGCGTCAGCCGGGGCCCGTCGTCCTGGTGGGACATAGCTGGGGAGGTACGGTGATCACCGAGGCCGGGAATCATCCCAAAGTGGTCGGCCTTGTCTACGTCTCGGCGCTCGCTCCCGATACGGGCGAGACGACTGCCAAGCAGTACGAGGGCTTTCCCGCCGCGACCGAGTTCGTGATCGACACGCAAAGCGATGGCTTCGGCTTCGTAAATCCAGAGAAGTTCAAGGCCGGCTTCGCGGCCGACGCGAGCGACAGTGACGCGTCCTTTCTGCGGGACTCGCAGGTGCCGATCAACATGTCGGTATTCGCCACCCCGGTCACCAAAGCCGCATGGCGCACGAAACCCAGCTGGGCCGTGATCGCCCGTGACGACAAGGCCTTCGGCGCTGGCATGTTGCTGCACATGGCCCGCCGAATGAAGGCGGACATCACCGAGGTGCCCGGCAGCCACGCGCTGTTCATGACCCAGGCCGAGGCCGTGTCCGACGTGATCGATCGCGCCGCACGGGAAACGCAGCAGCGTGATGTCCAGCCGAGCGCCACGGGCGGCGACTGATGGACAGGCCGGGTGCAACTGCATGCTGCGCCCGGCCTTGGGCGTGCCGCAATGAATCCGAGACGGTGCGACTTGTCGTGCGGGATCACACCTCTGCCACGAAACATCATCCCGATCGGCACAAGACCCCACGCCGATTCACACCCATTCCTCATGCTCTGAGCATTTAGGCGCATGACAGAGAACAGCGGTATGGAGGAGCTGATAATGGCGGATAGAGTTGAAGTACATGCCAGGCACGGCTCACCCCGATCCATCCCAGCCGGGGCCACGAACGGATGCAACCGCATCCGGATTGCACCGCATCACCTGAATGCGGTGATCAGCTCTATGGATCAGAAAATTCATCAGCGTTTGCCGCTGACTGAGCTGGCATCCGTCGCCGGAATGAGTCCGTTTCATTTAGGCCGGTTCTTCAGCATCCAGCTCGGCAGCGCACTACCGAAATTCGTAAGGTCAGACGCATAAAGCTGGGATGCCGGCTTCTTGCTGAGACGGACAACACGCTGCCGGAGATCGCACTGCCGGTAGGCTTTTGCAACCAGAGTCACTCTACGACGGCATTTTACAGCATGCTTGGCGCGCCGCAGCACCGCTGGCGCTTGAACACCCAGTCTGGGTCAGCTGGATCGCTCAACGGAACAATTCCCGGCCATCTCACCCTGGCAGGATTATCCAGAAGCAGCGTTTAACCGACAAAATCGGCCCGGGGCTTATCCATGTTCTGCACCTCGTCACCGCTGGCGAACATAAGCCCGAAGTGTTGCGACGAGCCGGTCTTCGGCTGTTCGGCACGGCCATGAGCGCCACCGTGTGACAGATCCAGTCTCTCACAGCGGACTACATGCCTGATGCTGAACCTATAACGACCCGGTCAGCTCCCGCTATGGCTCGACTGACCGGCCGTGATGGAACAGGTGCTCGACTGCCGACAACAGCAACCGAGGAACTCTCAGCATGATCGTTCCCAAACCGCTCGACGGCCCCAGACGCCGCGATGTCCTGCAAGGGGCTGCAGCACTGGCTGTCGGCATCTCCGCCGGCGGGCTCATCACTGATTCACAGGCCGCATCCGGCCACAGGCCCAAAAACCAGGATAAAGGAGTGCACTCCATGGACAGCATCACGCTCAAGGATGGAACCGAGATCTACTTCAAGGATTGGGGCAGCGGTCAGCCGGTTATGTTCCACCATGGCTGGCCGCTCAGCAGCGACGACTGGGATGCCCAGATGCTGTATTTCCTGTCCCAGGGATATCGCGTGATCGCGCATGACCGCCGGGGGCATGGACGATCGTCCCAGACCTATACCGGCAACGAAATGGATACCTATGCCGCCGATGTGGCGGCGCTGGTCGCGCATCTCGATCTGAAGAATGCTATCCATGTGGGACATTCGACGGGCGGCGGCGAGGTGGCCCGCTATGTTGCGCAGCATGGCAAGGGCCGGGTGGCCAAGGCAGTGCTGATCGGGGCCGTGCCGCCGATCATGGTCAAAACCAGCCGCTATCCCGGCGGTTTGCCGATCGAGGTATTCGACGGGCTGCGTCAGGCCCTTGCCGCCAACCGGGCGCAGTTCTTCAAGGATCTGCCCGCCGGACCCTTCTATGGCTTCAACCGGAATGGCGCTGAGGCCTCACAGGGCGTGATCGACAATTGGTGGCGTCAGGGCATGATGGGGGGAGCCAAGGCGCATTACGACTGCATCAAAGCCTTCTCTGAAACCGACTTCACGGAGGATTTGCAGAAGATCGACGTGCCTGTTCTGGTCATGCATGGCGAGGACGATCAGATCGTTCCCATTGCAAACTCGGCGCATCTCTCCGTCAAGCTCTTGAAGAAGGGCACACTGAAAACCTATCCGGGCTTGTCGCACGGCATGTGCACAACCCATCCCGACGTGACCAACGCCGATCTGCTGGCCTTCTTCCGAGCCTGAGGTTCGATCTGGCGCAGGGAATGGCGACAAAGGGCATGCCGTGCAATCCGGTACGGCGTGCAGCAGGACTTCAGCCGCGGCCTACAAAGGGCTACTAATTCTATTTCCTCAGCATGCGCAGTGTTTTCCATAAGGCTGCTTATCGGATTGAACGGTTGTAAGCGCCATATAGAGATGTCACCCCCTGGCCAGATTGAAATGTCACTCTGTGTGGCCGCTTTACAGCCGCTCAGGGAGACATCCGATGACGGTGGTGACCATGACCCGATTGGAATTGTCGCGCGTCGAGGTTCTCGTTCAGCTTGAGGCTGGCAAGCTGACGGTTGGTGCGGCGGCGGAGATTTTGGGCTTATGCCGGCGCCAGGTGCTGCGGCTGCGTAAGCGGTACCGGCACTCTGGTCCGGCTGGGCTGGTGTCCGGCCATCGCGGCCGGCCGAGCAATCATCGTCTGCCGGAGGATGTCCGGGCCACGGCGCTGGCGCTGGTACGGGCGCGCTATGCGGATTTCGGCCCGACGCTGGCGGCTGCCGGAGGATGTCCGGGCCACGGCGCTGGCGCTGGTACGGGCGCGCTATGCGGATTTCGGCCCGACGCTGGCGGCCGAAAAGCTGGCCGAGTTGCACGGGATCAAGCTCAGCCGGGAGACGCTGCGGGGCTGGATGATTGCCGATGGCCTCTGGCTGGAGCGGCGGATGCGGGCCCGGGCCGTCCACCAGCCGCGCTATCGCCGCGACTGCCCTGGCGAGCTGGTGCAGATTGATGGCTGCGAACACTGGTGGTTTGAGCAGCGCGGTCCGCACTGCACGCTGCTGGTCTTTGTGGACGATGCCACCAGCCGGCTGATGCATCTGAAGTTCGTGCCCTCGGAGAGTGCCTTGGCCTATCTGCAGGCCACGCGGGACTACATTGCCGCCTATGGCAAGCCGATCGCCTTTTACAGCGACAAGCACGGTATTTTCCGGGTGAACCGGCCCGGCGCCCAGCTGCGTGGCGACGGCATGACCCAGTTCGGTCGGGCGCTGCATGATCTCAACATCGACATCCTGTGCGCCAACAGCTGTCAGGCCAAGGGCCGGGTGGAACGGGCGCACCTCACCTTGCAGGATCGCTTGGTCAAGGAGCTGCGGCTGCAAGGGATCTCCACTGTGGAGGCGGCGAACCGGTTCCTGCCGGGCTTCATTGCCGATTACAACCAGCGCTTTGGCAAGGCGCCGCGCAATTCCAAGGATGTGCACCGGCCGCTGGCGCCGTATGAGAGTTTGGACGAGGCGCTGGCCTGGCGCGAGCAGCGTACCGTCACGGCAAACCTGACCCTGCACTACAACAAGGTGATGTTCCTGCTGGAGCCCAACCGGATCACCCGGGCCGCGGCCCGGCAGCGGGTGACCGTGTATGATTATCCTGATGGCCGGCTGGCGATCCGCTGGAAAGGCGTCGACCTGCCCTATCGCGCCTTCGACAAGCTGCGGCAGGTGGACCAGGGCGCCATCGTCGACAACAAGCGCTTATCTGCAGCCCTGGCGTTTGCGGCAGAAGCACAGGCAGAGCGGCCACGTCGGCGCAACAACAACCTCAAGCGCACGGCCCAGTCCAGGGGATTGATGTCGCTGTCGAGCTGAGCCGCGGGCGGGGCGCTGCGCGCAATGGAGGGGCTGCGCGCCCCGCCCGCCCCGGCCAGCAGTGACATCTCTATCCTGCACAAACAGCGACATCTCTACTTGGCACCGACAACGGTTGTAACGGGGTGGGTTCTATTCTGAAGTGCGACTTTCCATGTTTTTCAGGGCTTTGCCTGAGGAGAGGCACATGGGACTACACTACGCCCACCTCACCCTGGCCGAGCGGCGGACGATCTTCCGGCTGCTGCAGGAGCGCCAGTCGGTTGGCTCGATTGCAACGCTGCTGGGCCGGCACCGCTCCACGATCCACCGCGAGATCGCGCGCAACTTCCACCACAGCCCGGTGCGGGATCGCTGGGGCCATCCGGAACGCGGCTACTATCCGGTCACGGCGCAGCGCCTCGCCGATCGGCGCCGGACGCGAACATCCAAGCTCGCCCGCAGGCCCGAACTCTGCGCGCATGTCGTCCAGCAGCTGCGGGCCGGATGGTCGCCGCAGCAGATCTCCGGCCGGCTGCGGTGCCTGGGCGAACCGCCGGGCAGCCGGATCTCGCACGAGAGCATCTATCGCTATGTCTACGGCCCCGATGGCCGCGAGCTGGACCTGCACCCCCTGCTCGCCTGCCGGCGCCGCCGTCGGCGCGTGCGGTTCGGGCGCAAGCCACGCGCCAGCCCGATCGCGCCCGAGCACGCGATCCGCTTCCGGCCGGCCGAGGTCGATGATCGGCAGGTCTTCGGCCATTGGGAATGCGACCTGGTGATCTTCATGCGCCGCCATGGCAAGGCGAACGTGACCTCGCTGGTGGAGCGCACCAGCCGCTATCACGTGCTGCTGGCCAATCCAGATCGGCGGCCGGTTCAGGTGATCGGCCGCATCCGCGAGGTGCTGGAGTCCCTGCCCGCGGCCGCCCGGCGCACGGTCACCTTCGACCGGGGTTTCGAGTTCCTGGCCTACCGCATGCTGCCGGCGCCGGCGTATTTCTGCGACCCGCAGAGCCCCTGGCAGAAGGGCGCGGTGGAGAATGCCAACGGCCGCCTGCGCCGCCACCTGCCGCTCGACAGCGCGCCGGAGCAGCGCTCTCCAGGCGGGTGGGTTCTATTCTGAAGTGCGACTTTCCATGTTTTTCAGGGCTTTGCCTAAGGAGAGTCACATGGGACTGCACTACGCCCACCTCACCCTGGCCGAGCGGCGGACGATCGTCCAGCGGCTTTTCCATGACACAATCCGAACTGCTTTGCTGTGCCCGGAACTACATATCCGGAACAACATGAGAACTGGCATGTTCATATGAAATTCTTTAGGTTGCCATTACGCAAGAACAACAGCCTCAGGCCATGCTCGCAACCATTTCAGAAAAACCACATACTCGGTTCCAGCGCCCTGGGTTCAAGCAAGCTCATCCCAGTTCCTCAGGGGGCACTCCGACCCAGAGGCGAGACATTTGGGTGGCCCGTGCCAGAGAGGCAGACATGGCCGGGGACAGGGTACACGCAGAGACGTGTTGGCAACATGCCGAACACTGGCACCGGGTTTATCTCGGCCAGGAATAATCCACCCTTTCCCGGCACTGGCGGCCTGTATTCGACCTTCTCTGCTATTGGAAGCGCTCTCCAGGAGCCGCTAACCTGTCGCACTTCAGCGCGAATCTTGACAGGAAAACCACGATCTGGTCCGAGCCGCGACATGGGGTCGCCCTATTGCACAGAAACGAATGGAGAGATTGAATCGACCTCCCGCCCCTAATATCAGGGGCGCTGGATTCTAATGAGTAGCCGCTTATTGAATAAGAACAGGCAGACTTTCCAGGATACCTACTATAATCCAGCAGCAGAACAGAGTCCCGTAATACTGGGAGGTATCATGTGCATTTACCTGCCGATCGCCGTGGTGGGAATCCTGCTAACCGCTCCGGCCATGGCAATGGCCTGTCCCCTGGAGGAGGATCATGCGGCCAAAGCAACTCATGCCGTGGCTTCGATGACCAATCCCTTGGTGAATACCAACTTCCGCCGCGTCCGGCAGCTTGGTGCGGCCCGTGAAACCCGCGAGGGCCTGTTGCTCATCATGAAAATCGCCACATCGCCTCTGATACCGTCATCACCAGCTGCGTTTGCACCGGCACCGGTTGCAGCACCTCGCTGATTTCTGACAATTTCAATTGTCCGAAGTGCCTGCCCTCAGAACGGGACGGCCAAGCCATACTTGGCGCAATACCGGCGCATCGCTTCAAGAAAGATGACGGTATGGGTCATGTCCTCGCGCCCGGCCAAGGCCCGGAAGCGTGCGGCCAAGTTGACGGGCACCCAGATCATGAGACGCTTGCCGGAGCGGCGGGGTGCCCGCCAGACGATCACCTCGCCGGCCTCGCTGGCAGCCAGGAGATCCGCGATCGCCTCGGCATAGAGATCCCGGTCCAGCACCGGCCGCTCCGAGGTTGAGCGGCTTTGCGCCAGCTCCTTGATCGCCGGGCGCAGTCCGATCGGCGTGGATGGGACGAGGATGGCCTCGTAAGCCTCCCCCCGGTATGGCCGACCACCAGTACATGCCCGTCCGAGCGATCCACCAGTTGCCGCCCGCCGAAGCTGCCAAGGATAACGCCGCCCGCCGGATTCATCGGAACAGACCCGCCCGCTTGATGTCGGTTTTCGTCGCCCATCGGTCAGACCCGAAATCACTGCTACCCTGCCGCCTTTGGAGCAAGCGAAAGACCAGCGGCGGCGCCAAGGCCAGCACACCCAAGGGGATGAGCCACAAGCTGTTTGCAGCGGCCCAGGCGATCCATCCCGTCATCGCGACCACTCCCCACGCCTCGCCCCGCATGCAGTGCGCTGTTCGGCGGCCTGCTGCCGGCAGGCGGCCAGTTCGCGCCTGGACATCGGGCCCAGCCGCTCGGTGGCCAGCTCCTGGGCCCGGTCCCGGAATCCTGTCTTGATGTAGGCCGGGGAGATCCGGAGCGCCTGGTGCGGGTATGCGGCGGGAAGCCGGCTATGACCGCGGCCACCTCGCGCCCAATGGCGACATGCCGGAGTCGGAAAGCCAGCACCAGAGCTTGTCACTGGCGCGCATGATCCTGCAGGCCCTGGACTACAACCGGAACCTGACGGCGACGCGCGGCCGGGCGTTGGGGCGCGGCGAACGCTATGTGGTCACCGGTCCCGTCTACCAGGGCAGCGAGATCGAAGCGCTGAAGGGCCGGGCGCCGATCCCGACCCATATCTATAAATCGCCCGGATCATCATGACCCTTATCACGGGCGCGTGCTCTATGCTTCTGTCCTTCCCAACCGCCAGGAGCGGATGGTTGGCGCTGTGACGGCAGCACAGGGGCCGCCTGCGCCAGTGGTGCCTCCGCCTGGGGAAGGCTGGGCAAGAACCCAGCCTTCCTACCCTCCACCTTACAGCGGCCGCCGTTGCGGCACCGGCTTGAAGATCAAGGTCTCGAACTGAGCCTTGGAGAAGGCCTTGTGGAACTCCTCCTCGGTCACCAGCCATCCTTTGGGCACGCCCGCCCGTCTGGACTGCTCGTCATCGTCCTCAAGATCGTCCTCAAAATCCGGCGCCGGGCTTGGACGGACGAGCTTCGTACTCTGCTTGGACCGCAAAACCGGTTGGCGCTTCGGCAATGCAGCCGGAAGAGAGACAAGAGTCCGCCTCACAAGGGGAGCTCGCTCCTCCTGCAGCTCAACGGGGTTCGAAATGCTTTCGTGGCTGGGCAGTGGCTCAGGCTGGGCGTGCGGTTCACTGCCTTGCGCTGAGCGGCTCAGGCGCACGCCCATTCCCGGCGGCTGTAAGCTCATCGCCCGGACGCGGCCGATCACCTCTGCGAGCCGCAAGCCGACCGCATCCGCAATCTCATTGGTCAGATGCCCCCGCGCGTACATATCTGCAATTTTAGAATCAATTGCCGAATCTTTCATGAGTGTGCCCCCGCGTTACCCATAATCCGATACGTGCAACGGCTATGGTTAATACACCGTTTCCGGAGGCAAAAAACTTGGAACCTCTTGCTCCCAGGCTCAGCCTGATCGTGCCGCACGCGCCATGATCGAAGGCCATAGCGCGATCATCTCTGACGAGCGCTTTAGCAGGCCGTCAAGCAGCCAGCGCGCAAGCTCCTGAAGCGGCAGGGCTGGGCGTGACGGGCCATGTTCACGGACAAGCAGGCCAGTTGTGCGGCGGCAAAGCGGACGATCATGCCCGAGACTGAGCATCGGCAGCACAAAGGGCTGAACAGGGCCGGGACCAGCCACCCGCCGACCCGGCGACGTGAGCGGATGATGAAGCGCTTCACGCCGCCGGGCCATGCCCAACGGTACCTCGCCATCCACGACCAGGTTGCCAACCTTTTCCGCCGCCCGGCCAACCTCTCCAATGCCGATGATCGCCGAGACAGGGCTCAGGCCTTCCAGACCTGGGCCGCGCTGACCGGTGCGGCCACAGCTATCCGAAGCAGATATGGCCGGCCCATACTGCGGCCGAGATTTAAGAAACGGACGCTGCTGACAAGGGCGGCCACCCAGATCGGCGTGCCGTCCTTGCGGTAGAACTGCGCATCCTCGACCAGGTTCTGGCGCGTCGACATGGCATCCCTGATACGGGTCTCCACCTCTGGATCGGTGTTCTGCCCGGCCAGGAGCATGTGGTTCTGGCCCGCACACCTCCGGAAGGCGCCATTGGCAGAGATGATGAGATTGTCGACCACTGTGGAACGATGATCACCATCGGCATCCGCGTGGCCTCCACGGCAGCAACGAAAGAACCGCTCTGTTGCTTCAGTGCGTTGATCCGATCTTCCGCCCCTTCTGGCCGGGGTGGGTGCGGCTCTGCTTCTCTGCCGGCATGCGGCTCTCGGCGTCTCACGCCGCGAGGATACGAGCACGCCCTTGCCAAAAGGAGCCAGTCCGGTTCGGACTCCACAGGGAATCGGCGCAGCGCCAGCCCTCCGGCCGGGGCATATGGCAAGCCCCGACGGTTTGGCGGGTGAAGAGGACGGACCAGGACAGGAGGCGTGTGCCGGGCACACGCCGCCCTTGTATTTGCACAGGCCTGATGGCTGTGCCCTCAAGGATATGGCGCGCCGATCCTGTGACCAGCGGTCGGATCCTATGTCAGTCCGGATTGCAGGAGATGCAGATGCCAGCCATCTGAACCAGCGGTTCCTGCACGCCGGCGGAGCGCTCGGCGGTGTCCATGGTGAAGAATAGCACGCCCGCGAGCGCGGTGGAGCTCAGGGCGGCGGCAGCGAAAACCTTCACAAGACGGGTGCGGATGTTCATGGTCGTCTCCGGTATCAGGGTCTCAGGCTCATGGCCTGCACAAGGGGATACGGAGAGCAAACGCCATGCCAGAAAGAAAAGTGCTGCCCGCGCGGAAATTACGAAATCATTCGTCTGAGGTGAAACCCTTCTCCACCTGAGCGTCATGTTTCGCGGTATAATCTACCGGGCAGATTCTGTCGTATAGGGCAGGGCATTAATTGCCGCGTTGAAAGCATCAATCACATCGTCCGATATCGCCTGCGAGCACACTATGCGGCCTGCTTGCGGACGCGGCAGATCCGGCAGGTCCAGGACCTCGAAGTCTTTCAACGTCCATCCCGTTCCCTCGAGGGCATACCAGAGGTCATTGGCGTCGGAGACGATGTAGTGTACTCGGCCGCTGACCAGCATTCTCAGGAGGTCGACCAGGGAGCCGCGGATGGCTTCGATGTTTTTCTTCTGCGTAATCAAGCCGTCCAGTTCCGGGTTCAGGCTTGAGCCCAGCAACCTCCCAAATACCAGGCCTTCGTCAGCAAGCATAGCCGTCAAGGTTCCATGCCCCCGCAGCTCCGTCCCGACACGGGAGATCAGCCTGTATTTGGCCTCCTGGAAAATCGGCAAGGTCATCTTGAAGCGGCCGGCGCGATCCGGTGTGTTCCGGGCATTCGGATGGCAGATCGGTCTCTGCGCGTCCATCCCGGCCCAGATGCGCGCCCGCGGCAGGGGGCCAACCCACCGGATCTGCAATCCGGCCCACGCCGCAAGGTCGGAAACGCGATCGGCAATCGGCCCTTCCACCTCATCCGAAGCGGGATTTCGCACCAAGTACGGGGTCATGTCCGGAAAGGCGAAGGTCACCACCGGCAGTTCGTGCGCGAGCGACGACGGCGAGACCGCGATCCAGAGGGCCAGAAAGCAGACGACCCAGAACCCAGCACATGCGCGATGCATCTGACACCTCATGCCCGACGGCCACCGATGTCAGGCAGTCATGACGACAACAGCTTTCCCGGCGCGTGATCTGTGGTGGCCGGACTGCGGCTAGACAATACCTATAACGTTTGGCATAGTTCTAGCACAGAACCTGTGGCCCAGCTATGCGATTAGCTGTTGATCTCCGCCCTTCAAGGCTTTGGCCGTTATCGCCGGGGCACGGACGGCCCGCGACATCGCCACGCTCTCCGGCCAGGGCAGCTGGTATCCGGCGACGCCTCTGCGGGTGATGGCGGCATAATCTGCCTGAATGCCGAAACGGGCGCGGGGCCAAAGCTTGGTACAGGCGTGAGCTCTTGGCGGCCGCGCCGGCCGAGAGCCGGACATCATCGTCGGCCGGCAGGCTTTGTGCGATCGCCGGCGCGGTCCCGGAAATCCAGAGGTCCGCCCGCCAGCTGTTGAACAGATGGCTGCTGGCGATACCGAGCACATATCCCTTGCCAGCCCGGCGTCGCGACATCTCGAGCTCGCCCACACCATAAATGCTGTCCGCCGCCCCCCAGGCAAACGGCACCTCGGCATTTTCCGCCCGCCGGGCCATGGCCGCTGCAATGGCGGGCTTGGTGGCGAACCTCACCCCGTCCGGCACATGAGCGCCCGCCAACCGCTCCAGATGATCTGTCCATGCTTTGGGAGATACAGCCGCCGGTCAACAAAGGCGTGCCCCTTGGCGGAGACCTGGGCGGCGAACACGCCGATTTGGCAGTTGGTGATCTTCCCCGCCGAGCCGGTGTACTGCTGCCCAACCCCACAGGACGCCTTGCCCTGCTTCAGGACCCCTGTTTCGTCGATGACCAGCACTGCATCCGCCGTGGCCAGGCTCTCTACAGGGCCCAATAGCCCGTCCAGGAAGGCGGCAGCGGACCTGGTCACGGTTGCCCAAGCAAACGGGGTCTGAAGCCGGGCTTTGGCGCCCTGCAACTTCGCCGACCACACGTCGAGGAGATCATCGACGGCAATGCCGGACATGGGACACCTCCGCAAATCCGACCCAACAGCCAAAAATCCCTACTGCTGCAACTGTAATGCTAGCGGTGCCGGGCACCTTGGAAAAAGCTGCCGGAGGCCTTGGCAGCGATCCTCGCCTGCGTTCCGGCTAAACACCCGCCGAAGGCTTTGCCATGAAGGTCTGCAACACCGCGTAAGGTTCAGCCTTACGCAGCTCTTCAAAGGTGCCCCTATCCTGCATCTCACGAGCTGCCCGCAGAAATCCGCCGAGCGCCGCACGAGCCAGGGCGGATCCCACACTGATGCGCTTTACCCCCGCCGCCGCCAGCTCGGCTACGCTGGCGAAATTTCCCGCCAGCCCGACCACAACATTCACCGGCTTGCCCACGGAAAGACAGGTCAAGGCGATGGCATCTAGGTTCTGTCTGACGGCCCCGAAACAATGGGGCGAAGCTCCTGTTCGCCGCGGATGGCGAGCGGGAGGGCAGGATGCGGCGTCACGAACTCAGCCCGGCGCAGTGGGCACTGATCTCCGACCTGATGCCCGCCGCCCCGGCCCGAGGCGGCGGGCGCTGGCGGAACCACCGGCAGGTCGTCAACGGCCTGTTCTGGAAGCTTGTGACGGGTGCGCAATGGCGTGACGTCCCGGAGCGGTACGGCCCCTGGCAGACCGTCTACGAGCGGTTCACGCGCTGGCGCGACGACGGCTTGCTGGACCGGGTGCTGGAACGCCTCCAGGTTCGCCTCGACGCCGAGGGTCGCATCGACCCCGAGCTCTGGTGCGTGGACAGCACCCACGTGCGGGCCAGCCGCTCGGCCGCGGGCGGCGGAAAAAAGGGGGCCCGCGCGAACCCTCGGACCATGGGCTCGGCCTCGGCCGGGGCGGCATCTCCACGAAGCTCCACCTGGTGACCGACAGCAATGGCCTGCCGCTCGCGGCCATGCTGAGCCCCGGGCAGCGCCACGAGGCGCCTGTGTTCCCGGCGCTGATGGACGGCGTCCGCGTCCGCCTCGCCAATGGGCGGACCAGGAGCAGGCCGGGGCGGCTGGCCGGCGACAAGGCCTATGGGTATGAGCCCGTGTACCGGTACCTGCGCCGCCGCGGGATAGCCCACGCCATCCCACAGCGCTCAGGCCCTGGGGTGGGCCGGCTGCGGTTGCCGGTCGACCCCGACACTTACAGGCGCCGGAACGCCGTCGAGCGTTGCGTGGGTTGGCTGAAGGGCTGCCGCTCCGTCGGTACCCGCCACGACAAGCTCGCCACCAGCTTCCTTGCCATGGTGAAGCTCGCCTTTATGCGGCAATATCTCCGAGCCCTGAGGCCGTCAGACAGGACCTAAATTAGGGAGCCCAGGGGCATACAATACATCCGCACCCGCCTTGTCATAATCCTGCAAGCGTCGGATCGTGTCGTCGAGATTTGCCTTCCCCATTAGGAAGTTTTCTGCCCGCGCGGTCAGCACGAAATTTGTGCCGAGCGAGCGTGCCGCTTCCACGGCCGCCGTGATCCGCTCGACTGCCAGCGTATGGTCATACAGCGGGGCTTCCGGACGACCGGTCGCATCTTCAATGGAGCCACCCGCCAGCCCCGCCTCACTCGCGATCCGGATCGTGCGATAAACCTCCTCCGGCGTGTCACCAAACCCATTCTCCAGATCGGCCGAGACTGGCAGATCAACGGCGAAGACGATCTCTGCCGCATGCGCGATGGTTTCCTCCCGCGAAAGCCTTCCAGCCCCGTCCGGGCGCCCCTTGGAGAAAGCGAGCCCTGCACTTGTGGTCGCCAACGCTTCGAAGCCCATCATCTCAAGGAGGCGCGCGGTGCCGACATCCCAGGGATTGGGGATAATAAAGGGGTAGTCCCGTTCATGAAGTGCTCGAAAGTCTGAGGCCTTGTTCCCTGCGACCGATGTTGCATGTTCCATCCCCGACATCCTTCTGCTTGCAGATTTCACGATTCTGTAAGGTTTCCACCCCGAATTTGCATTGACTAATCTACCGCTGACATGTCTGATGGCAATCAGTGTTCTGTTAGCTGTTCCAGCCTTGCCCAGCAGGCTGACGCGCAACATATCGTGATCATACGATAGCAAGGACGATATCGACCCATGCCACGTGCACATCAGAAGACGGCCGTTGCTCCCATTGAGGACGAAGCCGACGTGCCGGCCTCGGCTGCTCCCGCCCCTGGGCGGCGGCGTGCTGCACCTCGGGTAGCTGCCAAGTTGATGCCAGCAAATCCAGTTCCCACGGATGCGCCGGAAGCTGAAAACACCGCAGACGCTGCTGATGCAACCCTCACCGACCGGGCCTATCGGCAGCTCGAGGAGTTGATTGCAACCTTGCGGTTGCCGCCTGGCACTGTCTTGTCGGAGCAGATGCTGGCCAAGAAGCTCATGATCGGCCGCACGCCAATCCGGGAAGCGCTTCAGCGCCTCGCGCGTGAAGGACTCGTCATGATCCTTCCGCGCCGGGGTATCCTCGTCTCCGAGATCAATCTGCGCACCCAGCTCCGCTTGCTGGAAGTCCGGCGCGAGCTGGAACGGCTGATGGCACGGACAGCCGCCGAGCGGGCCACGCCCGCAGAATGCGCCGAGTTTTCCGAACTTGCTGCCGGCATGCGCAAGGCCTCCGAAGAGGCTGACGATCTCGCCTTCATGCGCTTGGATCAGCAGATGAATACGCTGGTGGCCCAGGCAGCCCGCAACGAATTCGCTCAGCGTTCGATGGGGCTGATGCACGGATTGTCTCGCCGCTTCTGGTATCAGCATTATAAGCAGGTGGCCGATCTGCCCCTCTGCGCCCGCTTGCACGCTGCCGTGGCCGATGCCATCGCACGGCGCGATGCCCCGGCCGCCGCTTCCGCGTCGGATGCGTTGATCGACTACATTGAGAGCTTTGCCCGACGCACCCTCGACGCCTAAGGCAAGCATCCTCACACAGAAAACCGGCCGCCTCATCTGAGGCGGCCGGTCTGTTTTGAGCGTCAGCCAGATCGGCTCAGAAGCCAAGCAGCTTCTGCGGTAGCCAAAGCACCGTCTGCGGGAAACTCAGCACGATCGCCAGGGTGACAAACTGCAGGGCGATGAACGGCAGCACACCCAGATACATGTCGCGCGTGGTGATCTCGATCGGCGCAATGCCACGCAGATAGAAAATGGCCGGAGCCATTGGCGGCGTCAAGTAGCTGGTCTGGATCACCACCAGGAAGGCAATGCAGAACCAAGCCGGATCAAAACCCTGTGCCACGATCAGCGGGGTAAAAAGCGGGATCATGATCAGAACAATCGAAATCCAATCCAGGAAGAAGCCGCCCAGGAAGGCCAAACCCAGGACCAGGAACAGCAGCCCCCAGGGCCCCAGACTTAGGGCATCCACAAGCTCCTGCGTCAGCGATACGCCGCCAGCCGAGATGAAGACCCCGGTCATCATGCTGCCGGCAAGCAGGATCAGCATGATCATTGCTGTGATCTGCACGGTTTTCATGATGGCGTCATTCAGCACATCCCAGCTGAAAGTGCGATAGAACATGCTCAGCAGCACGGCACCCGCTGCACCGATCGCCGCCGCTTCCGTCGGGGCGGCGATGCCGGTCATGATGGAGCCGAGCACGGCCACGATCATGCAGAGCGGCGGGATCAGGGCAGTCGCCGTGATGCGCAGCTTTTCCCGCAGCGGAATCGGATCGTCCTCTTCGCGCACCACGGGCCCGGCGGAGGGCTGGAAGTAGCAGCGTGCGATGATATAGGTCAGATACAGCCCCGCCATGATCAGGCCGGGGAACACCATGCCGACCAGTAGATCACCAACCGAGACATTGGCCAGCGGTCCCATGACCACCACCACGACAGAGGGCGGGATGATGGTTCCCAGCGAGCCGCCAGCACAGATCGTGCCAGAGATCAGCCCTTTGTTATATTTATGCTTCATCATCACGGGGATGGCGAGCAAACCGACCACGGCTTCCGTCGCTCCGACAACACCGCTAGCTGCCGCAAAGATGATGCACATCAACACCGTGCCAGCGGCGAGGCCGCCCGGTACACGCCGCGTCCAGAGGTGCACCGCCTCGAACAGGCGCTGGGCGACGCCCGCCCGCTCCAGCATGCAGCCCATGAAGACGAACAGCGCTACAGCGGCCAGCACATAGTTGCTGGCGACATCATCCACCTTTTCGATCAGCTGGTAGATGATCGCGTCCTGGAACACGATGTAGCCGAACAGCATGGCTACACCCATCATAGCGAAAGCAACCGGGACGCCGATCACCAGCGCGCTGAGCAGAGCCGGGAACATATAAAGTGCGAGCATACTGATTACCGCCCCCGCGGATGGCCGGTGGCCTGAAGAGAAATGACATGGTCATCAGCGTCTGCCGAGCGGCCAAAGATCACATCAAGGCAGCGCAGCAGCTGAGCGAAAGCCTGCAAGCCGAGGATCGCAAAGGAGATGAAATAGACGACACGATACGGCCAGATCGGCGGGTTCCAGGCGGACTGACCGCTGCCTTCCATGCTCACATAAGCTTCAAAGGCATAATGCCAGAGGGCAATCGAGAGCCAGGCGCAAAACGGAACAACGATCACCAAATAGGTCAGGCCATTGACGATGGCTTTTGTGCGCTCCGAATAACGGCCATATAAAACGTCAACCCTGATATGGCAGTCTGACCGCAAAACGAGAGCAGCACCCAACAGGAAGTTGGCACCTGTCAGCATGTAACCAAGCTCAAAAGCCCAGATCGTCGGCGCACCGAGTATGTACCGTGCAAAGACCTCGTAGCAGATCGCGATAACAAGAGGAGCGACCATCCAGGCACCCAGCACGCCAGTCGCACCGGTCAACCGATCAATGGCTGTAATTAACCATTTCATGTTCAGGGACTCCGCGTGGAGGGGAACCAGGATGGAAGCGGGGCATGCCCCGCTTCCCTCGGCTCAGTCCTTCAGCTTCAGGTTCCGATAGCTCGGAGCCTCTTTCCAAAGCTTGTCGAAAGTGACCTGGTTTTCATGCACCTTGGCAAACCAGGGATTTTCGGCGGCCGTCTTCTCGGCCCACTTATTGGCGATTTCCCGCGTCTGGTGTTGAACTTCCGGAGCGAGCTCGATGATCTCGTTCCCCTCCTTGTGGAAGAACTCCAACGCCTTCGCGTCATCCTGGCCCACTTTGGTCCAGCTCTCGAAGGTGACGAGCTTTGCGGCCAGCTCCACCATCTTTTTGTCGTGATCCGACAGCTTTTCGAAAGCCTGCTTGTTCACGACAAGCTCGAACGGAGCGGATGGCTGGTGCACGCCCGGAATGATCACATACTTCGCGACCTTGTGGAAACCGGTCGGGATGTTTTCAGAAAGCGTGCCCCACTCAGTGGCATCAATGGCGCCGCGTTCCAGCATCGGGAACACATCGCCGCCTGCCGTGGTCACCGGAGCCGCTCCCAACTCCTTGGCCATTTCCAGCCAGGACCCAGCCGTCCGCAGCTTGAGCCCCTTCAGATCTTCCAGGGTGCGCACGGGCTTGCGCGAATGCAGAAACACTTCGGTAGGCCGGATGAACAGCGGGAAGGAGACAACACCGAACTTCTCTTCCCGGAACTGGCGCTGCAGCTCGGCCCCACCGCCAGAATAGAGCCAGTGGAGCATGCGCTCGCTGTCCGGGCTTCCGGCATAACCACCGAACAGAACCACTGTCGGGTCCTTGCCCCAATCGTAGCCCATCCAGGTATGGCCCATCTCGGCAACGCCGTTCTTCACGGTATCCGAGACCTTGAGCGCATTGCCAAGCGCACCGCCGGTGAAGACCTGGACCTGTATCCGCCCGTCGGTCAGCTCGCTGAGGCGCTCGGCGAAGGCCTTTGCACCATAATCCATCAGCGGGCCGCTGGCCCAGCCGGTGGCCATCTTCCACTTGAAGGTCTCCTGCGCCATGGCAGGGCTGACCAGCATCAACGCGGCAGCAACCCCACAGGCCAACTTCCACATCCGCTTCATGCGTAACCTCCCTAGCATTATTCTGCTGATCCATCGAGTGATAGACCGCTGCTTGTCCGGTGATATCTCACCGGTTGCCCATTGCCATGTTGGTCTGCCGACGGTGCTCCGTCAATGTCCTTATCTGGTTAGACCAACCATTCTGCGCCCAGAACACGTGTTTGCGTTGGACCTCCTGCCCTTGCGAGACGACCCGCTCGCCAGCTGATATACATGCTGGTATATCACTCGCCGATCACGATATTGTGCTCGTTTGGATTTGTCGATAGCTTTGTGACCGGACCGCCCCATCAGCGGAACGGGTTGTTCAGCCAGGTAGGAGCGAGGCCATGTCGCCGACGATCAATAAGGCCGATCAGGCCTACGACCGAATTCTGTCCATGATCACCTTCCAGGAGCTGAGGCCCGGAAGCATGGTGTCCGAAGGCATGCTGATGGACGCCACCGGGTTCGGACGCACGCCGGTCCGGGAAGCGCTGCAGCGCCTGGCGCGTGAACGCATGGTCGAGATTCATCCCCGCCGCGGCAACATCATCCCGCCGATCTCCGTCGAGGTGCAGCTAAAGCTCCTCGAACTGCGGCGGGCTGTTGAGGAGTTGGCCGTGCGCATGGCGGCGCGCCGGGCAAGCCCCGAACAGCAGCGCACGATGCTTGCTCTGGCCGACCAGCTTGGGGGCCCGGACTGCGCCAATGATCTGCATGCCTATGGACACTCGCTCCGGCTGGTCCATGAGTGCATTGTCACTGCGGCTCAGAACGAATATCTGCGCCTCGCCATGGCACCGCTCCAAGGTCTGTCGCGCCGGTTCTGGTTTGCAAATCTCGCGAATATCAAGAACCGCGAAACTGAGATGCGCAAAGCAGCCAGCTATCACGCTGCAGCCCTCCGCGCCATTGCGCGCAGCGACGAGTCCGCTGCTTCCGCCGCAGCTCTCGCCCTCAACGATTATCTCACGGAATACGCTTATCAGACACTACGCCGGATCGACGACCGGCCGAAACACAAGGAGTCGTTGGCAGCCTCTGGCTGATTCTGCCAGAGCGCTCGCCTCTATAAAACTGATCGACAAGGCATTCCTACGGAGATAGCGTTATCCAGCGCGTGATATACTAGATGTCTATCTATAATCAGCCCAGTCGGTCGCAAGCCCGCAAAGGCCAAGAACAATCGAATACCGGGAGGAAGCGCCGTATGAATCGATCTGAACCCTTCACCGGCTGGACAACGGCCTGCCGCCTGGAGCAAGACCCTGATCTCCAGGTGCTTGCCGACGTAGACGTACTTGTTGTCGGTGGCGGAGCCGCCGGGGTGGCCGCTGCGACGGTTGCTGCTGAGGCTGGACGTTCCGTCGCACTGATCGAGCGCTACGGTTTCTGTGGCGGTGCTGCCGTGGCCGGCATGTCCGGCACGATCTGCGGCATGTATCTCGCCAGCGAACGCCAGAACCAGCCGGAACAGGTTGTTTTCGGCTTCACCGAGCGATTTCGGCAAGCGATCGAGCAACGTGGCGGTCTTACTAAGCCGCAGATCTATGGCAAGACCTTTACCGTGACCCATGATCCGCTCATGTGGCGGGAAACGGCTGACAGTTTTCTGGTCGAGGCTGATGTCTGCGTGCTGTTCCATACTGTTGTTACCGGCGTTCTCATGAGCGCTGACACCTATCGCGGTGTGATCGTGGAATCCAACGCTGGCCGGTCTATGATCTACGCCAAACGGATCATCGATGCTTCTGGCGATGCCGCCGTGGTTGCCCGTGCCGGACACCGCTATGTTTTTGGCGACAACGGGAAGATCCAAAACCCAACCATGTTCTTCAGGCTCGGCAATGTCGATATCGAGCGGTACTTAGCTTATTATGGCGAGGATACGATTTGCCCGCCCAAGCTGACCGAAGCCATCCAACAGGCCAATGCCAGTGGGGCTTATAACCTTCCGCGCCATAAGATCTGGATTTTCCCGACTCCCCGTGCCAATGAGCTGATGGTGAATGCGACCCGGCTCAGTAGCAAAGACGGCCGCATGCTGAATGTCATCGATCCCGCCGATTTTACGGAAGCGGAAATTTCCGGACGTCAGCAAGTCCGGGACTATGCCCGTTTCCTGGCCGAGACCGTGCCGGGTTGCGAGAACAGCTATGTGGTGGATACCGGCGTCGAAGCAGGGATTCGCCAAACACGCTCCATTGTCGGGGTAGACAGGCTGCGCAACGACGATGTCGTCGAAGGGCGCAAACGACCGGATGGCATCTGTCGTGTTCCTTGGCCCATTGAGCTGCATGCCGGCGAGAAACCAAAGCTGCACTGGCTTCTCGACGATTATTACGAAGTGCCATATTTGGCGCTTGTCCCGGAAATAGGCGAAAACATCATCGTGGCTGGACGTTGCCTAAGTGCTGAGCATGAAGCTCTCGCTTCCGCGCGCGTCACCGCCCAATGCTTCGAATACGGCCATGCCGCCGCGTCCGCAGCCATCATGTCTTTAAACGATAACACTCCCTTCCGCGACCTGCCGGGCGATGCCGTCCGCGACATGATGAAACGGAACGGCAGCGCTCTGTAGCATACCACGTCCCCTCCAGGATCGAACTTACATGCAGGCGGCCTTGCATCCGCCGCCCCAGGAGAAGAAAAAGATGTCCGACAAGACGCGTAAGACACTGCGGAGCGAATTTGAGCCTGGCACGACCCGCTGGGCAGTCCGCCGCGCTCAATGGCTGGCTATGGGTATCAAAGAGGAGGACTTTCACAAGCCGAAAATCGCGGTGGTGAATTCCTCCAGCGGCCTCTCGGTCTGCTATCAACACCTTGATGAGGTGTCGAAGGCCGTGCAGAGCGCCATTCGCGACGCCGGCGGATTGCCTTTCGAGATCCGCACCGTGGCCCCCTCCGACTTCGTAACGTCGGCCGGCCGCAAGGCCCGCTACCTGATGCCCTCGCGCGACCTTCTGGTCAACGATGTCGAGGTTCAGGTGGAAGGGGCGGAGCTGGACGGCATGGTGCTCCTGGCATCGTGCGATAAGACCACACCTGGCCAGTTGATGGCAGCGGGACGCCTGAACATTCCTTCTCTGGTGCTCACCTGCGGCTATCAGCTTGGCGGCCAGTGCGGCGGCAAGTCCGTTGATATCGAGGATCTGTACAACAGCGTCGGAACCTACAAGTCCGGCCAGATCACTCTGGACGATCTCACCGCCATGTCCTGTCAGGCCATCAAGGGGCCTGGCGTTTGCGCGGGTCTCGCTACAGCTAATTCCATGCATGTCCTGGCCGAGGCGCTTGGCATGGCCCTGACCGGGAATGCGCCGATTCGGGCCAACGGCCCGGCGCTCTACGACTATGCCGCAAAGGCAGGCAGCGCCATTGTCCGCTTGATCGAGCAGGATTTGCGCCCGCGCCAGATCATGACGCCTGGCGCTTTCCGCAATGCCATCCGCGTTGCACAGGCGCTGGGCTGCTCCGTGAATACGGTTCGCCATCTCACAGCTATTGCGATTGAGACCCAATGCGACATCGATGTCGTCGCCGAATATGACCGTCTCTCCCATGATTCCGTCCAGATCACCCAGGTTCGCCCGAACGGACCGCACCGCATCGAGGATCTCGATAAGGCGGGCGGCTGCGCCGGTGCCATGCGTCAGCTATCGCCGAAGCTGGATCTGGACGTCATGACCGTGACCGGTAAGACCATGGGCGCCAATCTCGCCGAGGTTCCCGCTCCGGATGAGACCTATATCCGGCCGCTGGACCGACCGTTCCGCAATGAACCCGGCCTTGTCATTATTCGCGGAAACCTTGCCCCCGATGGCGCCGTAGTCAAACTTTCAGCCGTCCCCGCTGCTGTACGCACTTTTGAGGGTACTGCGCGGGTCTTCGAGGACGAAGATCTGGCTATCAAAGGCTTGGAAGATGGCTCAATCCAGCGTGGGCAGGTGATCGTACTCCGCAATCTAGGGCCGAAGGGCGGACCGGGTACCGTCTTTGCTTGTAGTTTTATGGCGGCTCTTGTGGGAGCCGGCCTTAGCAGCGGCGTCGCCGTCGTAACGGACGGCGAGCTGTCCGGCCTCAACAGCGGCATCACCGTTGGCCAAGTCATGCCCGAGGCCGCCGAAGGGGGACCACTGGCGTTGGTCCGTGACGACGACCGCATCGCCATCGACCTCAACCAGCTCAGCATCGAATTGCTGGTACCCGACGCTGATCTCGCAGAGCGGGCCAAGAGCTGGACGCCGCCGGCACCACCATCCCAGTTCGGCTGGCTATCCCTCTACGGCCAGCTGGTGCAGCCGCTCTCCAAAGGGGCCGTGCTGGGACGTCGCAACTGGTGACGGCGATCAGCTGCCTATAGGTACAATAGCACCATCAACTACCTGAACCTCGGCGCGTTGGCTGGCGCTGTCATGGTCGCCTGAAGCGAATATAGCCAGCCCATACTGCGGCCAGTGTTCAAAAAGTTGCCGGTAATGTTTGCACCTGATTTCTGGCGCAAGGTCGGCCAGGAGGGCGTGGTGCTTGCGATTCTAGTGCAGAGGCGACGCAACACCAAAGCGGCCAAGTGCTTTTTCAAGAAGCGGCTGAAGGGCCTGCTCTACGTGCCACAGGTCATTGTGACAGACGACCTGAGGTCCTATAGAGCCGCCAAGACCAAGATCATTCCCCGGGTGCAACATCGGCAGAGCCGCTGCCTGAACAACCGTGCAGAGAATGCGCATCAGCCGACCCGGCTACGCGGGCGACGGATGAAGCGCTTCACGTCACCTCGGCAAGCCCGGCAGTTTCTTTCCGCTCAGGGCCTAGTTCTCCAGCACAATACCGCGCCGATCGCGCTCACGCTTTTGCCGTCTGGCACCAGGAGACGTGTGCTCGCTCAACAGCATGATGCAGGCAACTGCCCTGGTGCTGTCCTTCTGCCGTATCGCTCGAGGTAACGTGATGATGCCCTCACGGCGCTTGACTACAAGCACAAGGTAATGTACGTCTGATATGTTACCCGCAGATCGGCGGTAAAGGGGCCAGGGGAAGAACGACGAAGTAGCTGTCGACAGACCTTGGAAATCGCAGCCCGGCTGCGCGGATCGTCAACTGGCGAACCATGAGAAGGAAGCGCGATGACACCGGAGAACGTTCTTTCAAATCCACCACGTGTCCTATCCCAGAAACAAAGGGAATTTTACTTCGAGAATGGCTATCTGCTTTTAGAGCGGATTATTCCGGACGAGGTGATTGACCAGCTGCGCCGTGTCACGGCAGAGGTGGTCAAGGACTCCCGAAGCAGGACACGGTCCGATCACATTTTCGATCTCGAACCTACCCATACAGCCGAGGAGCCGCGGCTTCGCAGGCTCTCCAGTCCAGTTGACTATCATCCCTATTACTGGGAGTTTTGTTCCCACTCGATCCTGGGAGATATCGTCGCCGATCTTGTCGGCACAGACGTCAAGTTTCATCATTCAAAGCTAAACTTCAAATGGGCTCGTGGCGGGGCTGAGGTGAAATGGCACCAGGACATTCAGTTCTGGCCGCACACGAACTACTCGCCACTAACAGTCGGCACATACCTCTACGACTGCGGTATGGATCAAGGACCGCTTGCCGTGATCCCGAGGAGTCATAGCGGCGAGCTGTTCGATCAGTACGGTACCGACGGCAACTGGACCGGCTTCATCTCGGATCGGGACCTTGAGCGGGTAGATCTCGTATCGGCCGTCTATCTGCCTGGCCCGGCTGGATCGATTACCATCCACAACTGCCGGACGGTGCACGGCTCGCGACCAAATGAGTCGCCATCGGGACGTCCGCTGTTGCTGCATACCTTTAGTTCGGCAGATGCTATGGCCTATACGCCGAACCCAATCGATAGCCCACATAGTCAGGAGATTATTCGGGGGAAGATGGCGCGTTATGCCCATCACGATCCGCGCCCATGCCAAGTGCCGCCAGACTGGTCAGGAGGATATAAGTCGATCTTCCATTATCAGCAGAGGGAGAACAAGGTGATGGCGATGTGAGATTGATGCGATAGGGCAGATTCCGTTTGTCCTATCGGAGTTCTGCTCTGATGCTGGCGTGAGGACGAGCATGCGCCATGTTTACGTCGCGAAGCTCAACAGAGGGCATTGGGGGATTGGTTTCAGCGGCATCAGCCGGGTGCTGTCAAGTTGATGATGTGGCGAGGAATTTTAGGCCGCCGATCTTTGATCGCCTCTTGGGTCAGCCCACCTGGGCCATGCCGGTCGCCTCGCGCCAGGTAGTGAGGGCACGAGTGCGGGCGGCGCGGTATTCGGAGGCGGAGATGAGGTGCCAGCTCAGCTGAAAGTGGTTGTGGATCAGGCTATGGCTAGAGAGGAACGGCTGGGCGTGCCGGCGGATCTGAACCGTTTCATGTGCCGCTCGCGTTTTCGGGTTGTCTGGCGCCAAACTTCGCAGTGATTATTCAGATAGCGGCTTTGCCAATGCTCGCTACCGAGCTTCATCTCCCTCTTCGCCGCCGCATATGATTTCAGCTTGTCGGTTATGACGACCCGCAGCGCATAGCGCAGCCCTTTCAGCAGGTTGCGAAAAGAGCGCTTGGCCGCCTTCTTCTTGCGGCGGCTCTGGACCAGGATGTCGAGGACAACGCCGTTCTGGTCAATTATGCGCCACAGGTAATACTGCTTGCCGCTTATGCTGATGAATACCTCATCCATCCGGTTATATGGGCGGGTTCACGACTACCCGGATTACGGCCCTGCTGAGCGCCATTGAGCAGGATTTCGCAGCTTGGGCGGCAGGCTTTGATCCTATGGCCAATCCCGACCGGCCGGAGTTCACGGATGAGTTCACCTGAACTCTGGCAGCCTACCGGCTCGATGTGGCGCTGCCGGCATTTCGCGCCGCCGTCACCTCGGATTATGGGCGGGAGATCGAGAAGGTCCGCATGCCGGCCCTGGTTATCCAGTCCATGGCTGATGTGGCAGTTCCCCGGGCAGCTGCGAAATGGCTGGCCGGCGCGTTTGCGGCATCCCTCGCTATGATCCCGGCGGACGGCCACTTCCCGCATCTCGTTGCGCCTGGCGCCGTGAATGCCGCATTGAGCCACTTCCTGGATTACGCGCCAGCGGTACCACGAACCTCCTGGTCGGTGTCGCAACGAGGCCCGGTATGAGCATGGATCAGCGCGGCCCAAATTCGGACGACCCCGGATCCATGGCGACGATGGTCGGCATGGAAAAAGTCGGCGGGACGGCAAAAGAGACAGGCGCTCGCCTCATGATCGGACAGGACGCGTTGGCAACCATCCGCACCATCGCCGGGCGGCCTCACCGGCGGATTTCGCTGGGAAACGGGCAGTCAGGGCGGCACAATTTAGGCCCAGCTGCGGCGATCCCTGAGGGTGGACAGGCGGCGGAACGTCCGGGAAGGAACAAGGTATGAAATATGTGAGTGCGGTGTCCGGGGCATTCGCCTTGGCGTTGGGGGCCGGTACAGCACTGACGGTGGCGGGCACACCGACCGCGCAGGCGCATGAGCATGAGGTTCACGATGCCCACAATCCTGGTGAGCGGGGCGCCGTTGCCGCGGCTATCGGGGCCGCTATGGCCGGCGATCATAGGTCGGAGGCGAACCGCGCCCGCGACCGGTTTCGTAACCCCAGGGCAACGCTGCTGTTCTTCGGTTTGAAACCGGACATGACCGTGATGGAGATCTGGCCTGGTGGAGGCGGCTGGTACACTGAAGTGCTGGCCCCGGTGCTGGATGAGAAGGGGCAGCTCGTGGCTGCCAACTTCGACCAGGAGGCAGAGGGTTTCGCCGCCCGCGCCAATGCCGCTTTTGCGGCAAAGCTGGCGGAGCGGCCGGATATCTATGATCGGGTGCGGGTAACGGAGTTCAGCCGTGACGACTTGGCGCCCATCGAGCCAGGCACCGCCGACATGGTGCTGACCTTCCGCAATGTGCACAACTGGATGGCAGCCGGCTGGTTGGATGAGGCCATGGCAGCCATGTATAACAGCCTGAGGCCCGGGGGCGTGCTTGGCCTCGTGGAGCACCGGGCTCCCGACACAGAGCCGCAGGATCCGCAGGCGGCCAGCGGCTACGTTCGCCAGGACTACGTGATCGCCGCGGCCGAGCGCGCCGGCTTCCGTTTCGCCGGTGCCAGCGAGATCAACGCCAATCCGCGTGACACCAAGGACCACCCACGTGGCGTCTGGACCCTTCCCCCCACGCTCCGCCTGGGTGAGGAGCGCCGCAATGAATTCCTCGCCATTGGCGAAAGCGACCGCATGACGCTGAGGTTCGTGAGGCCGGAGTAACGGACCTGTCTATTTCCCCCTCTGCGCCCGAGCGCGAAGACAACAGAATAGATCGCTCAATTTGAGATAGCCGCCGGAAGTTCGTGGCTTGGCCACTTCAGGCGGAGACAGCGGAGAACCCGGCGCCAAGAGCCATCGGCATCGGCATGCCGTAGCCAGGCATTGACGCGGCTTGGCCTCAGCAAAACTTCACTATGGCGTTGTCGCTCGTAATGGTGCGGCGCTCTGCACACAGTGGTTTGAGGCCTTTGGACAGCCCGGACTTTTAAAAGAACCGCGGGTGGCTCGACGCGGAGGAGAAAGGCAATATCGATCCCAACGTGATTCTGGACACTGGTGGCCGGGACAGGCGCCTATGCGGGAGGCGGAAGAGACAACAGGCGCCGATCGGGGCATTCTCACCAAATCGGTCCCGGACTCCGGTGAGAATGCCAGCGTTTCTGTATGAGGCATGGAGGGGAGCGCGGCGGGCGCCAACGACAATATGGTCACGTCGGACGACGGTGCACTGTTCCGCTTCAACGGGGGAGCGGGACGGATACCCTGGCCCTCAGGGCCAAGCCCCCTATTATGCTGTTCAGTACGGCAGGGCCGGGAATCTTGCCAGTCCGCCGAGTTGGTAGGGGGGCGAAGTGCAGTCCTTCAACCACGATGCCTACCAGGTTGGGTTCTGATAACCAGGGTGGGCAGGTCGCGCGGCCCATGCTCTTCTTTCAGCGCGAACGATCCGGTAAAGGCGGTATCCGGGGAACCGCGCAGGCCTCATCTTATCGTACCCGTGTTCATGCCGGTGGAGGTCACCGCCGGCGGGGTCAAACATCTAGAGCACAATCTGCTGACATGTAGATCAGGGTACATATACCAGCATCAGCTTCAGAGTACGGCCATAAAAAATATGATGCGGCATTCCCGACTTGTTCGGGGATTGGGCGCTGCGACAGCAGTCCTGGGTTTCGACTGTGATGGGCTGAACAGTGCAGGTCCGTTGCACCATTTCTGGATGGCCGCAGGATCGTGCTGGGCGGCAGCCTCAGGCCGCGGCATCGAACAAGGTGGCGATGCCAGCGGATCGAGCGGGAACGGGCGCGACTTGCTCTTTGCGAATTACCCCCATGATCTCGTAACCGGCGACGATCCGGCGCGCAGTACGGGACTCCCCCCGGCCCTGGTCGGACCAGTCGCTTCATGACGACTTTCATGATAGGTCAGTCGGCAGGCTTGCGCCCGAGCAGCCTGCTATCCCATGCCACCGGCCGCTCGGCGGACGGAGTGATCCGACCAAAGTCCGGATGCCGGGGGTTGATGATGATGTTCCGGTCCAATTCTGTAACGGCAGACGGCACCGACAGGGCAGCTGCGCGTGCCTCATCAAGCCACTGGTCCCCAAACTGCCGGGCCATCTCCGAATCCTTTTCCTGCCACTCTGGCAGCTTTGTTTCATCCAGGTGCTCGACGAGTTCGTCGGGGATGTCCACGGTGACGTATAGGTCGCCTTTCGGCACACGGCCGATACCGGACCATACGAGCCGCTCAAGCATGCAGATTGCAAAACTGGACCCGCAGTAGATCACTGATCGTCCAGGCGAGTTCCAGCGTCCGCCGAATAGCCGTGCGCCCTCACCCGCGAAGACGGGATGCCCTCCGCCACTGATCCGCCAGACCCGCAACATCAGACCGGAAGGCCGTATTCGATGGCCCCCAGAACGTGTTCAACCCGTTTGGCCCCGACTTCGCTCCTGGCAGCCTCGATAGGGGATCTTCCCTCAAGCAGCGGATGCGGAGCGGTCAGGAACTCCGCCGCGTCGTCCCCATCGTTCCATACCGCCTTCGCCTTTGCCACAATTCGGGCCAGGCGCTCCGTCCGTTCACTCTCCGCCTGGTTCAGCTTCAGGCGGCGGCGCTTGTAAGTCGCCTCGGGCACAATGCTGAGGATGAGCCCGCGTTGATGTTGCGCGTCTCGATAAACGGCCCGGGCGACGTGCCGCAGTGTCTCCTTCGGCAAACCTCCGATGACGGCGAGCTCTAGGTCTCTGAGCGAGCGAACCTCGGTTCCAAGGACCTCCCGCCCGCCGAGCACCTTGGCAATTCCAGCAACGTCCGCTTCCATGCTGACCTCCTGCACCCATTTGGCATCAGTTGCCAACATGGTAGCCTCCAGCTGATCCTGCAAGTGTCCGTTGGCGTCAACAGACCATTGGAACCTGCTGTTGCCTTCTTACAGGACGGCGCAGGTGTCCTTCTTGGCTGTCGCCAAACGCGGTGCAAGCACCGACCAGCATGGGCAGGTGCTTGACATCCTGGTCCAATCTCGCCGAAACACCGCTGTGGCCAAGCGGCGGCTGCACAAGCTGCTGAAACGGCAAGGCTGGGCGCCGCGGGTGATGATCACGGACAAGCTGGCCAGCTACGCGGCGGCGCAGCGGACAATCATGCCCGGTGCCGAGCATCGGCAGCACAAAGGGCTGAACAACAGGGCCGAAAACAGCCACGGCCCATTACGGCATCTAGGCCGCCTTGATCTCGGCAAGGAACCGCTCGACTGTGGTTCGCAGCCCCGCCGACTGCTGCGCCAGCTCCCGCGCCGCCCCCAGAACCTGTGAGGCTGCCGCACCCGTCTGCCCCGCCGCCTCACGCACTTCGGCAATATTGGACGAAACCTCCTGGGTGCCCGCGGCCGCCTGCGCCACATTCCGGCTGATCTCCTGCGTGCTGGCGCCTTGCTGTTCCATGGCCGCAGCAATGGACGTGGAGATTTCATCAACCTGCTGAACGATCCCGCCGATCTCCTGGATGGCCGCGACCACCTCCGCCGAGACCTGCTGAACCGACGCGACCTGCGCCGCAATCTCCTCGGTCGCCTTGGCGGTCTGCGTTGCCAGAGCTTTCACTTCCGAAGCGACAACCGCGAAGCCCTTACCAGCCTCGCCTGCGCGGGCCGCTTCAATGGTGGCGTTGAGCGCCAGCAGGTTTGTCTGGCTGGCGATATCCTGAATGAGCTGGATCACCGCCCCGATCCTCTGGGTCGCGTCCGACAGCCCCTCCACCGTCCGGTTCGTTGCCTGAACCTCAGTTCTGGCCTGGTCAGTAATCGACTTCGAATGAGCCACCTGCACCGCGATCTCGCGGATGCTTGCCGCCATCTCTTCCGCGGCCGACGCCACGGTCTGCACATTCGCTGTTGTCTGCTCGGCCGCCGTCGCAACAGAGCCCGACTGACGGCTGGTCTCCTCGGCAATGGCGGCCATCGATTGCGCTGTGGCGTCCAACTCTGTGGCGGAAGCGCTCACCGCCCGAAGGACGCCGCTGGCCTGATTGTCGAATCCGCTGACAAGCCGATCAACAGCGGCGGTGCGGCGCTCCTTGGCCGCCTGCTCGGCGAGCTGCTCCGCGGCAAGCCGATCCGTTTCGATGGCATTCCTCCGAAACACCTCGAGAGCCCCAGCCATATCGCCCAGCTCATCCGACCGGTTCAGCCCAGGAACGCTTATGGTCCTGTCTCCTTCGGCCAAGGCGCGCATGGCCCCCGCCGTCTGCCGAACCTGCCGGCCTACAGACCGTGCAGCAATCAGTGAGAGGGCCAGGATTGCCAGTCCGACCGCAGCCGCAACGACATTGGCCAGCAGCATGGACTGCTTCGCCGCCGCTTCGGCTTCTGCCTTCGCCTCGAGATATGCGGATTTCGCAGCATCCGCATGGTCATCGACGCGTGGCATCAGCTCCTTTGCAATCCGGTGCGCGGTGTTGATTGCCTCCCTGGAGGCGAGCCATCCCTGGGCGAATTTGCGGAAATCGCTCTGATAGGCATCCATCAGGCGCGCGGTTTCCGCTTTGACGGCATCAGGCAGGCGCGCAACGGCCAGTGCCGCATTGAACTCCGCTTCACGCTTCGCCATACGCTCCACATAGTCGGGCGCACTGCGCAGCATGAAGTCCTTTTCGTGCCGGCGCATCTGCAGCATCAGAACGCTGAGCTGTGCCATTTCCAGCGGGTCTGCGCCAGTTGCCGGGAGCTCCCCCAGGCGCGTCTCGATCGCATGGACGGAGGCGCGCATGTTCCCCTGCAAGCCATCCTTCTCCGTCAGACCAAGCTCCATGATGGCGCCTGATGCCGTGGCGAATGCCGCATCCCAGCTCGCCAGCATCTGGTCGAGGTCGGCGGTTTCGTTTCCGAGCACAGCCAGTTCGTTGACCGCACGACGCGCCTTGGAGAGGGCCTTATCACGTTCAGTGAGAATGTCGAGCTGGCGTTCGGCAAGGAAGATGTTCGCGGCCACCTGAGCTTCGGCGAACTGTGCGGATACGTATTCCGCCGTAGCGGCGATCTGGCCTGCCTGGTCCATGGCCTTCAGCTGATTCTGCTGGTCCAGGGCACTGAAGGTGGTTAGGCCACCGATTGTCATCAGGCCGAGCACGCCAATGGCTGCGGGGATCTGGAGTTGACGGCGCAGCGGCAGTGAACCGATCAGACTCATGGCGTGCCCTCGCGGTGCGGTCAGGTTAACTCGAAATTAAGTGAATTCAGCATACTATGGCGTTCGCACTTGCGATAGTGGCCGTGTTGCTGTTGGGCGATGACGCGCGGCAGACCACAGCCCGCGCCGGTTTCAGGTGCAGCATGCTGAGATTATGTCCCGGCACGTGGTGTATGAGCACCGACCCTTGTAACGGTTCTGGACTGGTCAGGGCAGGATGCAATCGCTCAGATAAGCGGGTAGCGCCCGATGAAGAGGTCGCCCAGCGCGCGCCTGCGGAGCCAAGTCAGGCGACGCTGGCGGCGATGCTCTTCTCGATCATGGCGGAGATGACATCGACCGCACCAAGCCGCGAGTGCATCATCGTGGACCACCCATGGCTCATGGGTTCGATGACAGGCGGCAAGGCGAACCTGCTTTCGGCAGGCCTCAGCCAGTTGCATTAAATCCGGAACGGGGGCGGTCTCTCCGGCATCGGTGCGCCAGTTGCCCGTGTCAGGGTCAAGCCAATGCCCATTCGCAAGCTGCAGAATATGAGTGCCATGAGGACGGCCGCAGGCTTCACAACGCCCATTTGCCCGCTCAAAGCGAATGCGCCGACTGATGAATGACCAGTCAATTGGATAGAGAAAGCGGTGCTCGCGTCGGATTGGCATTTGGCCATCATGGTCGCTCTTGGCGGACACACCAGAGTTGCCCGAAGCCAGGGCGGCTTGCAATGGAGCGTCGCTTGCCCCCTCTTATGCCCCTCCTTTCCCAGCGAGCGAAGAAAGTTTGTCAGATGCCGGAACTTCATGGAGAAAGGGTTGGCACACCGCGCATTTTTCATCTTTCACGAGTCCAAACACATGCTGGATGTGGTGAATCTACTGATCGCAGACAGCGACATGCGCCGGTGTTACGCGGCCACAAGTTCCAGCTTTTCCCTGAGAACTGCACGGCCTCTGTGAGCGCGCCTTCGGGCTCGGTCCCTGCCCGCTTGCCAGGACCGTGCAATTTGTCACCGAGCTATTGGAGCTCCAGGCCATTTGACCCGGCAGCGATGCCGACAGCCGGTTTCATGCGCCTTCGCTCGGACTTTACGACAGAGCCCGACCCACCACGCCTTGTGGAGCCGATGCAGTTGCCGGCCTTAGCCGAAAGTACGCTCCCAGCGTCCGTCGGGCTGACGGCAGGCCGTCCCTGCCGCTCGTTCCAGACGCCCCCCGATCATCACACTGGTTTCGTACTCTCGGCAGGGAATTCCCTGCGCGCGCTCGTAAGTGCGGATCGGCTTCACTTCGTAGCGCCGGCCGGCGGCGACAGTCGTAAGCGTGCTGCCGAAGGCGGTAGAGGCTGCGGTCCTCTGCACCGTGGAGAAGCAAAGCCATACTGGCGGGCTGTTGAATCCGCTGTACCAAGCCGCAGACAAAGAAAGAGAGTCGCCAGGGGAGCTGCGCGACCCTCTTTCCTACGCACCGTAGGACCCCCGTCCCACGGTGCGCGCTTGGCACGTCAACACTACGCTCGTAATTGCGTTCCCCAGCACGAAAAAGCGGCTGGTCCGTATGAACCAGCCGCTGAGGCGCGGTACATGTCAAGCGAACCCCATATGGGGTGCGGCGGCAACCGAGTCGCGGAAATATGGTTCCTGCCGATGGGAAAAGAAAACGGCGGCTGGCAGGGATAGATGCTAGCCGCCGTAGGGCCCATATTCTGGAGATAGATGCGCCCGGCATAGACGCGCATATCTAACCGATACACTCACACATCGGTTCCAGGAGACGGAAGAAACCCCGCGCAGCGTTAGCCGCGCGGGGTTAGTCAGGATACAGTTGGAATACCCAACGGGCCGAACTTACCACCCCGCCACACGCAGGCTCCGCCTCTCGCACCAACCCCTGCTCCTTGGCGCGGTCCAGCAGTGAGGAATCACGCTGAAGTGCGACAGGCGAGGGGTGAGGCAAGCGGTTTCTGGAGAGCGTTTCCAGCTGTGCTGCAAACACCTCGGCCGGAGTTCTGTAGCCCAGGCACTTTCGAGGCGTGCTGTTCAGCTGGTGGGCCAGCGGGCTCAACGGGCCTGCGGAGCGCTGCTCCGGTGCGCTGTCGAGCGGCAGGTGGCGACGCAGGCGGCCGTTGGCATTCTCCACCGCGCCCTTCTGCCAGGGGCTCTGCGGGTTGCAGAAATACGCTGGCGCCGGCAGCATGCGGTAGGCCAGGAACTTGAAACCCCGGTCGAAGGTGACCGCGCTCTGGGTAGTCCCAGCGATCCCGCACCGGACTGTGGTGGAAGTTGCGCGCGATCTCGCGGTGGATCGTGGAGCGGTGCCGGCCCAGCAGCGTTGCAATCGAGCCAACCGACTGGCGCTCCTGCAGCAGCCGGAAGATCGTCCGCCGCTCGGCCAGGGTGAGGTGGGCATAGTGCAGTCCCATGTGACTCTCCTCAGGCAAAGCCCTGAAAAACATGGAAAGTCGAACTTCAGAATAGAATCCACCTCTCAACAGACCCGCTTTTGCACATCAATGCCGTAGGGGCGTTCTCCCCTCCAGAACCCGCCGGATCAGTTCGATCCGGACCGGAAGTGGACCGATTCAATTTCGGTGAAAGTCACCTAGAACGAGACGCACCGTCAGGAGTGATGTAGAATTTCCTGCTGGGTATCTTCGTCATGGAGAGGTGATGGCATGATAGGAAAAATGATCCATCTCTTCTGTGTTGCTCTTCTGCTATTCATAATCATGGAGGCTCAAACGCGGGCCGAAGCAGAAGTGGCATTACCCACCATTTTTGTTCCTGACCTTGAATTATCCGGTGATCTCAGCGACGCAGCACGCGCAGATGAGTGGCGGCAGCGCACCGAATTGGCCACGCAGGCATTACGGTCGGCGCTAACAGAACAGCGCTTATACCAGGTCAGCCATTTGGCTCCCGCTCCAGATGGCGTAGCTCGCGACCATATCAGTGCACCCGTCGATAAGTGCAAAGCATGCCTCATAGAATTAGCTCAGCAAGCAGAAGCCGACCGGATCTTAATGGCTCGGGTTTTCCGCATGAGCGAGCTTGTGCTCTCATTACACGCAGAAATTCATGATGTGGATACGGGACGGCTCATGTTTCAACGCACGCTGAGCTTCCGAGGCGACAATGATCGATCGTGGCTCAAAGCGCTGGATTATCTCGCAAACGAGATCAGAAGCCAACCTATTGAGCAGCGGTAAGATTCTAGGCTGAAAGCTGTAAGCTCGACTTTGGCCAGTCCCGGTGCTGGTAGACCAGCGATAGCTGACAGCCTATGTCAGGCCCATATCGATGGCCAGCTGGAAGACGGTTGCAGCAATCTGCGGATCGTTTCCGATAGCAGCCAGTTCCGCGGTCAACACGCGTTCCTTCATGGACTTGAGCACGTATTTAAAGTCATCAAGCTCGAACGGCACAATGGTGCCGCGGGTAATGGCGGTCTCACTTGCCAGGGCGATGCCGCTGCTTCCAGATGCGGTATGAGGCCGGGCCGAGCATAGCGGCCGGGGTGGCTGTCCTCCAGAGTGATGGTGTCAGCGACGGGGTCCTTATCGGCTCCAACATCATCGGAGGACAGCCATGGAACACTATGCCGGCATCGACGTGTCTTTGGAACAGAGCAGCATCTGCGTGGTGGACGCCTCGGGCCGGATCGTTCGGAAAGCGAAGGTGGCCAGCGATCCCGAGGCGCTGGTCTCGTGGTTCCGGGCGCTGACACAGCTCCCTGTCCGGATCGGACTGGAAGCGGGGCCGCTGTCGCAGTGGCTTCATGCTGGGCTGAGCGCCGCCGGGTTCGAGGCGGTGCTGCTGGAAATCCGGCATGTGAAGGCGGCGTTGTCGGCGATGACGGTAAAGACCGATCGTAAGGACGCCCGCGGCATTGCCCAGATGGTGCGGATAGGCTGGTACCGGCCGGTCCACTGCAAGACGGCCAGCGCTCAGGAGGTGCGCGCGCTACTGGTCGCCCGCAAGCTGCTGGTGCACCGCGGTCGGCCAGCATATGTTCGAGGTCGCAGTAGCTGTTTGAAAACCGCAGCTATCAGCGCACCGCCCAAAGGATCACCTCCGCCGTGAACTGCCGGCCCTTGACCGGGCTCTTCCCGTTGCGCATCACCCTGGCACCCTAGCTGCCGAACCGGCCGAGGTTCTACGCGATCCGAGCAGCGCTGGAAACGCTACAACAGAACCCCGTGTTCTGCCCCGCCCGCCTTTAGCGCGAGGCGGGAACCCTTATCTGGGAGCCGCTCCTAGAGCGGATTCCGTTCACTCTGGCTCGTACCCGGCTGCGGTGAAGAAGTTGGCGCATTCGGCTGGTGTGAAGCAGTCGATCAGACCGCCAATTGCGTTCCAAAGGCCGTTGACGGTTCGCTCGGCGGCCTTCCGGAGCAGCGCTTTCAGTCTGGCGAAGGCGTTTTCAATCGGGTTGAAGTCGGGGCTGTAGGGTGGCAGGAAGCGTAACTTCGCACCTGCCGCTTCAATGGCGGCTTGGACGTTCGGGGACTTATGGCTGGCGAGATTGTCCATGATCACCACGTCGCCGGGCCGCAACTCCGGAGAGGACCTGGTCAACGTAGGCCTGGAAGGCGCGACGATTGATGGACCCATCCAGCACCATGGGGGCGACAATGCCGGATAGGCGCAGCCCCGCGACAAAGGTTGTGGTGTTCCAGTGGCCGAAGGGTATGCCCATGCGCAGCCGCTCTCCCCGCGGAGCGCGGCCATGGGTTCGGGCCATGGCTGTGGACGCCCAGGTTTCATCAATGAAAGCCAGCCGTTCGGGAACAAAGTCGGGTTGAGCTTCGAACCAGGATGTTCGCCGGCTCAGGACATCCGGGCGGTCTTGCTCGATCGCATGCCCGGTCTTTTTTTACGTGTGATGCCGTGGCGCTTGAAGAAGCGATGTACCGTGCCGATGCCGACCGGCGTCCCGCATTCGCCCAGACGGCGCTGTATCTCCACCAGCGTGATGTCGCGCTGCTCCTCCCAGAGACCGAGGATGACGTCGGCATGCGCATCGATCCGATGCGAGTGCTTGTCCCCGCCCTGCGGTTTCGGAGCCGGGCTGCCCGTCGCCCGCGTCCGTGCGCACCAGCGGATCGCTGTCGACGGCGCGATCCCAAACCGCGCAGCCGCCATACGGCAGCTCATTCCCTCATCCATGACCGCTGCAACCACCCGCCGGCGCAAATCCATCGAAAGCCCAAGACCCATACATGCTGACCTCTATATCCAGCATGCAGGTTGAATCAGAAAGTTACCTTTTAGGAAATCCCTCGCGATTCCCGCCGTATGGAAACCGCTCTAACTTGCGCCGACAAGTTGGCCTGGCCACTTCCCGGATTTTACAAGTTGCGTCGCAACGTCAATAAGAAGCCGGCTGGCAGTGAGGTTGGCACGCGGACGGGTGGCATCATGGCGCGAGGCCAAATGTACAGTCCATTCCAATTGAGGCCGCGTAATCGGGATCGCAACGATCCGCTTTTCCCGGATCCGATCCGTTAAGAGATAGAGCGGCAGGATCGTAGGGTAACCAGACTCGACCAAGTTGATGAGCCCATTCAAGGAATCTATGTCCCCGAGGATATTGAGGCTCAACCCCTCGGCCACGCAGGTCTGATCAATATAGCGGCGGATGGAATTGCCCTGGCTTGGCAGAAGAAGGCCGAGGCGGGCCATCTCCTCCAGCCGGACGACATCCTTCCGAGCCAGCTCGTGCCCCGGCGGAACGAGGAGATGGTGGCGTTCACGCAGAATCGGCTCGCTGCGAAGTCCTGCCATGGGCTGGATATCAAATAAAATAGCGATGTCGAGGCGACCGAGCTGGAGAAGCTCGGCCAGCACACCGCTCATTGCCTCCACAATATGCAGTTTGATTTTGGGATAGCGCGCACGCAGGAGCGGGAGGAACTCTGGGATAAGCTTGCCGGCGACCGTTGTAGGCAGACCGATGCGCACCAGTCCTGTGGGCTCGTCCGCAAGGTTCTGTACCACGGAGCGGATATCGGTAACGTCATTGCAGATGCCGTAGGCCCGCTCCAATACATATTGGCCTTCCTCGGTGAGTTCTGATCCGCGTGAATGCCGGTGCACAAGCTTGACGCCGAGTTCCTCCTCGAGCCTGCGTAGCGATGCGCTCAGGGCCGGCTGCGTCAGGTTCAGCTTTCGAGCCGCGGCCGAAAGACTTCCTGTTTCGGCGATCCCAATGACGAGCTGCAGATCTCGGATGTCCATAGCCATGTTCCCTAAGTGCTTATTTTTTCATCACAATTGGTTAATAGATGTGCAACACGCATCACCGGCCATAACGTTAATCTATGGCTAACATCTGAATTATGTGGATTGTTTCGCGACGACTCCCCTGCGAACGTTTCTC